>CAWUUU010000156.1:0-19182 GCA_963924995.1 uncultured Opitutales bacterium | reverse complement strand
GTGTAATGAAACCGAAACCTTTATCTGAATTGAACCATTTTACTGTACCTTTACTCATTATTACTGTCTTTGTTTGTTGGTGGATTATAAAAATTGTAATACATTCGAATCCACCGCTTCGAAGTAAAAAATGTTAGCCTTGCATAATGAAGATTTTATATGTTTTAGCAAGCACAAACTGATTTCATTATAACCATCTAGATCTTAAAACTCTTATTTAATACAAAGAGATTTAGACAAGCAGTAGGTTTTTGTGTCTAAATTTCTTCTAGTTTATCCAATATGAAATTGGGTGGTGCATTAACATCTGTGAAAATAAAAGATTTCCAATGAGTCCTAGCCTATCCAAAAAAGTTTCGAAATAAGTAATTTCTAAAACTTTATTTTTTAAACTTATTGACAAGATAAATTTAATGAGATTGAGTCTCAGTATCAAGTAGTGCGTGAGCGGGCAAACTAAAACAACCCACAAATATAATGAAATTAACAAAACTTGCCTCGATGCTTGCATCGACTTCAATTGCGTTCTCCGCATTTGCAGATCGACACGATGAGACGGATAATCTTTCACCTTTTAATGTAATAGGAATGAAATCTGATGTTTCTAGACTTAAAGGTTCTGGTGCCGTGCTCGATAAGTCAGACTTGGCTAAGTTTTACTACACAGACATCAACGATATCCTCCGACAGGTCCCCGGCGTTTACGTGAGACCAGAAACTGGATATGGATTCTTCCCGAACGTAAGCCTTCGAGGTGTCGACCCTAACCGGTCTGCCAAAGTCACCTTGATGGAAGACGGAATTCCTACCGCACCGACACCTTATGCCGACCCTTCAGCTTACTATTCGCCAACGGCGGGCAGAATGGCAGGCTTTGAAATCTTGAAGGGCACTAGCTCCCTCAAGCATGGCCCTAACACAACCGGAGGAGTAATTAACTATCTCTCCACTCCAATTCCAGATCAACAGCTATCCCATTTAAGAGCAAGCTATGGAACTTATAATGAGCGTGTTGCCCATGCTTATTCAGGTGGCCAAACTGATTTTGGTGGTGGCAAACTTGGCTACCTACTAGAATTATATGATCATCGCTCTGATGGTTTTCACACATTGAAGTCTCTAAATGGTGCACCCGACAGAGATGCCCCCATCGAAAGGACTGATATTTTACTAAAGCTCAGTTATGATTTTGGTGAAGGTGATTACCTCGAATTTAAGGCTGGACGCATGGACATGGATGCCGACGTAAGTTACCAAGGACTTTCCAAAGCTGATTATGCAACAAATCCATTTCAGCGCTACGCAAATACCGACACTGATAATATGGACGCTGATCAGACTCGTTACTACCTTAGGTACAAAAAGGAGTTTTCCGATAACCTGTCCATGTCTTCGACTGTTTTCTTGAACGAATTCAACCGTGATTGGTTAAAGCTCGCAAAGGTTAACTCCACAAAAGTCGGAAAGGATGTCTATGCTGATACTGCAGCTGTAAATGTGTTAAAAGGCACTGCAGCCGGTACCTACGAAGTTAAGAGTAACGATAGGAGTTATCAATCAAGAGGTATCTTGGCAAACTTTGATTACGAAATTGGTATTAACGATTTTGATTTTGGGTTAAGTTACATAGAAGACGACTACGATAAGAATCCCTACTACACCGACAAATATACTGTGACGGTTGCGGGTGGTATCACTACACGCTCAAAAGTAGTAACTCTCGGAAATTCTAATTATGAATACAAAAATGCTGAAGCATTTGAGACCTACATTGTTGATGACATCGACTTTGATGCACTAAGTTTAACTCCAGGCATCCGCTACTCATCTATAAATTACAAAAACGGAACAAATACTCGCTCACTTGACGATGTAATAATCGGTTTTGGTGGAGCTTATGAGTTGTCAGATACCTTGTCGCTTTTCTCCGGGATTCATCAAGGGCATACGTTTCCAGATGCTGAATCAGTAGCTGCAGATAACTTAGATAAGGAAGAATCTCTCAGTTTTGAGATCGGATCAAGAGGAATTTTCTCAGATATTTCTTTTGAAATTGCTTACTTCAACACCCAACTCAAGGAGATGCTTGTTCTCTCAAGTTTGAACAACGGTGCACTTGGATCGGCAAATATAGGTAAAGGCTCTGCAGGTGGCTTTGAAGTTCAACTTGCTACCGATCTAGGGAAAGATGGTGGCATGGGTATTCCAGTTTCCACCTCTTTTACCTTTACGAATACTGAGTTCGAATCTTCCACCGCCCCAACAACTGGCTACCTTAGTGGAGCTAGTGTTGGTAAGGAATTTCCCTATGTTCCCGACTTCATGGTGAACCTAAGAGGTGGGCTGGTTTTTGAGAAGGCCAGTACTTACCTAAACTTCCATTATCAAGGCAGTTCTTACACAGACGGAGGCAACACGAATGAACTTAATAAATATGGTTCCCTCGATTGGTCGGGGTTTTATTATGGGAAGGACGGTGTTACGGTTTTTACAAAGGTGACTAATGTTACCAATGAAACATATGTACAAAGTGTATTACCCGACGGATATCGAGTTGGAAAGCCACGAATCTGGAGTGTAGGAATGTCATTTGACTTCTAGTTTATTTGCTTCAAGACATAACCCTCAGAATCACTATTTATTTGTGCGAAACGAGAGTTCTAATCTCCACGCTTATTAATTAAACACTCCAAATAATAGTTTTTGATAACGAAGGAAATCAAAACCGCGAAAGTAATATGAATTTGGTCTCTAATAGACGAAAAATTTTAACTGTTAATTAGTTAAATCAGACTATAAATAAACAAAGGCAACAGCTAGAAATTTAATTGGGAGGTATTTAAAAAAACATCTATTAAACCAAGATGCAAAAAAAGAAACAGATCAAATTTATTTCCTCAAGATTGACACAGGGGAAATGATTCTACATAAGAGAATAAGATGCTCGGTAGCTCAGTGGCAGAGCAGGTGACTGTTAATCACTTGGTCGCTGGTTCGAATCCAGCCCGAGCAGCCATTTTAAAGATATTTACTTAAGTTCAGTATCTAATTCTGGCCACCGAACGAGTTTTCTATGCAGTGTCCGGCGGCTAACGCCCATTAACTCCGCGGCTTTTGTTCTATTGCCACCAGCTTGAAATAAGGCGGACTTTAGTAATCTTTTTTCATTTTCCTCAACAGATAAAGATGTGTCAGCACTTTGCAATGTTTGGCTCATTACAGAAGATTTAGAAAAGAATCGAGGGTCTAGATCATATTGAGTAATTACACCCCCTCTATTCAATACCACTAAGTTCTCACAAAAATTTCGCAGTTCTCGTATATTTCCTGGCCAGAAATAGGAATTAAGAACGCTAATTGCTTCAGAATTTAATTCGGGTAAGGGAAAATTATTCTCTCTAGAAAAATGAGATAAAAAATGCTCAAGCAATAAAGTGATGTCACCACCACGCTCCCGCAATGGCGGCAATTTAATTGAAACAACATTTAGACGGTAATAAAGGTCCTCTCGAAATTCTCCCTTCTCGATCATTGCTGAAAGGTTTTTATTCGTGGCACAAACCAAGCGAGTATCAACCATTATTGTATTTAAGCTTCCTAGCCGTTCAATAGATTTGGTTTCTAAGAACCGTAGTAATTTAACTTGAGAAGCCAAATCAATCTCTCCAATTTCATCTAGAAATAAAGTCCCTCTATTTGCAGATTCAAAGCGGCCTATTCTTCTTTCCGAAGCACCTGTAAATGCACCTTTTTCATGACCAAATAATTCACTTTCAAGCAGATTCGCGGGCAGTGCTGCACAATGAACAGGTACAAATGGGCCACGTGAACGATCGCTGTTTTGATGAATCGATTGAGCAACTAATTCTTTCCCTGTTCCAGTATCTCCAGTTAATAGAACTGTTGCTTTTGACGGGCCAACTAATTTGACTTTTTCTAGAACTTTTTCGAGGGCGTGTGATTTACCAAGTATTCCTTGAAAGCTGAATTTTTTATCAAGTCGTTGATGAAGTTCCTTATTTTCTAACTTTAGGTTTTTAGAATCAAGACCTCTCTTAATTAAAAGATCAAGTTTTGCTAAATTTACTGGTTTAGTTAAGAAATCAAAAGCTCCCCGCTTCATTGCTTCTACCGCTACATCGACTTCTCCGTAAGCAGTCATCATTATGCATATCGGTTGATTTCTTAGTGCGATCGCATGATCTATAACCGTCATTCCAGACTGACTTCCCATCTTTAAATCCGTTAGTACAACTTCTAGTGATTCTGCCTCCATCACATTAAAAGCTTCTTGAGGATTAGATGCTAAAAAAATCTCAAATTTATCTTCGAGGGCCATTTCTAGGCCTTCACGAGTATGTTGCTCGTCATCTACAATAAGTAAATTTGATTTCATTTTTATTTAGTATCAGGATCAGGGTTTGATTCCAACAATTTACTCCGCACAGAATTTCGTGGAAATCGAAGGGTTACAATAGTCCCGGCTCCGACTTTACTATCAATTCCAACATCTCCGCCGTGATCTCTCATAATTCGATGTACAATCATCATACCAATACCATGACCACTCTTTTTAGTAGTATAATAAGGCTCGAACACTTTTGAAAGATCATCTTTACTAATTCCGGTACCATGATCAATTATTTTAACGAATACAAATCTATCTTCAAGACCAGTTAATATTCTTATTTCAGATTTTTTACTTATCGCATCAATTGCATTTCCTATAATGTTAAAAAATACCTGCTTTAATTGCTCAGAATCTCCATTCACAAAGGGTTCTCTAACACCCGCTTCCATAGAGATATTAATTTTCTTTGCATTTAATTCTTCTTTTTTTAGATGCACAGTTTCTTCAATTATATTAAGGATATTTAATTTCTTAAAATCTGGAGATTGAGGACGAATGGCCTTTAAGAAATGTGCAATAATGCCATCTAATCTTTGTACCTCATTAATACATGTCGAAAGTGATTTTTTTGACTTCTCCTGATTTGATTTCTCGAGATTTAAATTTCTATGTAAAACTTGTAAGTGAATATGGATTGAGTTAAGTGGATTGCCCAATTCATGTGCAACCCCTGCGGCAAGGTCCATTATGCTCGCGACTCGCTCACTTTCTATTCTTTCCTCAAAGCTTACCTTTTCTTCGGTAATATCCGTTATTATGATAGCAATACCGACCTCTTCTTTTTCTTCCTGTTTTACGAAAGCCTCTTCAATTGGTACAGCATATACTCTAATATACCGAAGTTCTGGATACGATATCTCCATTTCTCGGACAATTACCTCCGCGTGCGTACCTTTTTTTCCATGGTCCAGTCCAATTGCGCGGGCAATCTCAGGAGCTGCACGAAGTAATGAAACCTGAGTTGCTTGATTTTCCTTCAACCCAATTAACTTCTTACCTTGAATATTTGCATAGTTAATATCACCTTTTCCATCTAGAACCAAAATCCCGTCCCGAATGACATCAAAAACAGTTTCTAATAATTTCCTTTCCCTCGCGAGACGCTGAACCAGGATACCAAGATTTACCTCGTCTAAATCATCGAGCCTACCAAGAACTTTATCTAGAGGACTTTTACCGGCCTTCACCTTATAATTAATTCTAACATTTGAGTAGCTAAGACTTTCTTGCTTGAGAATTCAAATTTAACTTTTGTTTGATCAGATGAAAACATCGTTATTTCATTATTTTCAGAATTAAATCCAATTCCTTCTTTTGATACATCATTTAGAGCAATCCAATCTAGATTTTTTTTCTTCAATTTAATTTTTGCATTCTGTTCTAGATTTTCTGTTTCTGCAGCAAACCCGACAAGTATTTGAGAATCGTTTTTTCGATTTCCAAGCTCTTTTAAAATATCAATTGTGGGGATTATTTTGATTTCACTAGGAAATTCTTCCTTTTTCTTCTTTCGAGTCCACTGATTTTTGGGTCGATGATCACAGACTGCAGCACACATTATAATCACATCAGCCACCTCAAAATTTTCCAGCATTGCTTTTCTCATCTGTTCTGCAGTTTCTACTTTCTTAACACAAACCCCATGAGGTTCTTCTAAACAAACTGGTCCGCTTATTAGGGTAACCAAAAAATTTCTTTTGTGTGCCTCTGTGGCCAAAGCATACCCCATCTTGCCCGATGATGGATTGGATATAAATCGAACTGGGTCTATCCATTCCCTAGTGGGTCCGGCAGAAATCAAAAAATTTAATTTTTTAGCCATAATAAATGTGAGCGACTTTGTGGAGTATTCGTGTTTTAAATAATTAAGACAATGAATCAAGAGCTACCTAATCATAATAAACCAAAAAAAGAAAGCATGTGGTTGAACCTAGGGTTTAATCTTCTTATACCAATTCTTGTTTTAAGAAAAGGCGATGAGTGGTTTGGTCCTTCGCTTGAAAACCTTCTACAGTCGCCCCAAGATGGTACTTTGGTTGGTTCCTTCATGCTGATACTTGCGATTTCATTTCCAATTGGATACGGAGTTTTGGATTTTTGGAGAAGAAAAAAATGGAATTTCCTATCCATACTTGGAGCGTTAAGCGCATTTTTAACCGGCGGCATCGGGCTTTTGCCTGGTGCAACCGTTTCAATGTTTGCAATTAAGGAGGCTGCTCTTCCTGGAATTCTCGGAATTCTTACCATTTTAACTTTAAAAACTAAGAAGCCGCTAGTTAAGCTATTTCTTTATAATCCCGATGTAATTCAGGTCGATCTTGTCGATCGTGCACTTTCAGTTAGGGGAACAACCGAAGAATTTAACCAGTTATTAAAAAAATGTACTTGGTTAATCGCACTTTCGTTCGTTCTAAGTGCGGGTTTAAATTACTTTCTTTCTCTTGCGATTGTTGTAACGGAGCCATCCATCGACAAACTAGCTTTCAATGATGAGGTTGGGAAGATGATGGGCTGGAGTTTTCCAATCATCAGTCTACCCTGTATGATTGTGAGTGCTTATGCCCTTTGGATCTTAATCAAAGGTATACGCACATTGGCGGGCTTATCCTTCGAGGAAGTCCTTAATCAAGGAAACAGCAAGCAATAGACTTCTATCTGCCCTCTAGAGGCAGATAAGGCCGCAAGGGAGAACCCTGATAGATTTGTCGGGGTCGATGAATTTTTTTGCCTGTTTCTGCAATCTCTTTCCAATGAGCAAGCCAACCTGGTGTTCGGCCAATAGCGAACAGGACAGTAAATGTGTCAGTAGGAAAACCCAGTGCCTGTAAAATAATCCCGCTATAAAAATCGACATTAGGGTAAAGTTTTCTTTCAACGAAGTAAGGATCTTTCAATGCTTCTTCTTCGAGTCTGCGTGCAATTTCGAGTATTGGGCTCGAAACACCTAGTGCCTCAAGTGCGTCATCACAAGCAGCCTTGAGTATTTTAGCTCTAGGATCGTAATTTCTATAAACTCGATGCCCGAATCCCATAAGGCGAGTTTTGCCCTGTTTCGCCGATTCGATGAATCGACTACCGTCATCTCCAGCATCGTGGATTTGATTAAGCATTTGAATCACGGCCATATTCGCACCGCCGTGTAATGGCCCCCATAGGGCTGACACCCCTCCTGCAAGTGAGGCAAACGGGTTAGCTCCACCAGATGCGATCATTCTGCAGGTAGATGTCGAACAATTTTGTTCATGATCTGCATGAAGCAAAAAGATAAGATCTAAGGCATTGATCACGGATGATGGAATTTCTTGAGATTCGGATTCCTTCGCGAACATCATTGTAAGAAAATTCTTACAATAGCTTGCTGAAGGGTCGGTTAGGGGTACATTCTCATTAAGAAGAAAGCGGTGCCTTGTCGCCGCAATCGTCCGAACCGTTGAAATAATGAGTGCAGCTGTTTCATCAAAGCTTTCAAGGTCAGCCTTTCGGTCATTAGTACAAAATTCAGGATAAGCTCCCCCCAAGGCTTGTAGGCCAGCAGCAAGTACCCCCATTGGATGGGAATTCTTGGGTTGTGAGTTAATTGCAATAACCACCTCGTCTGGCAATTGAGTAAATTTAGCAACACGTTCCGTAAACAAATCCAATTCTGAAGCTGAGGGAAGCTCGCCGTACATGACGAGATAAGAAGATTCTAAAAAATTTGAATTTGTTGCCAAATCTGCGATATCATAACCACGATAACGCAGAATGCCTTGGTCGCCGTCTATAAAGGTTACCTTACTTTCGCATGAGCCTGTATTTCCGTATCCATCGTCAAAAGTGATAAACTTACTTTGTTTACGCAGTAAACTTATGTCTACCGCCCTTTCAGATTCAGTGCCTTCAACAATATTTAAAGGATAAGAATTGTTGCCAATAGTGAGTGTAGCCTCGTTGTCCATATTTTGTGGGGTATTTTAAAAGTATTGAAATCTTTAAGGAGTAAATTTCACAACTACCTTTTCAAGGAAATTTCGGTAGATTTGCAAACCTTTTGCCTGACTTTTTTCAGGATGAAATTGAGTAGCGATGCAATTATTATGTAAAATCCCACTAATAAAAGGATATCCGTAACAGGTGGATAAGGAACGAAGGGTGCTATCCTCAGAAACTACATGATAACTATGTACAAAATAAAATTGATCGTCATCCACTAATCCAGTTTGTATCGGATGGTCTTTAAAATCACCCCACTTAACCGAATTCCAGCCCATATGAGGAACTTTAAAATTCTTATCTAACGAAAATTTTTCCACATGACCGGAGAAAATTCCCAATCCATCAAGCTCGCCTTCTTCGGACCTCTCAAAGAGTACTTGAAGACCCAAGCAAACTCCTAAAAAGGGTTTATCCTGTGCAATCCACTCTTTAATTGCTGAGGCTAAACCAGTTTGATTTAATGCCTCCATACACTGGTCAAAAGTTCCTTGTCCAGGAAAAATAAGGGCGTCAATTTCATCCAAACCCTCGGGGCTTTGTAAAACTTTTACAATAGAGCCCAAATGCTCAAACGCCTTAACTACACTTCGCAGGTTTCCAGTCCCATAGTCAACTACACCGACTCTATGGCAATCAATTGACATGGAAGTGAACTATGAGGATAAGGTGCCCTTCGTTGACGGAACTCCGCCATTTAATCTCGGTTCCAAATTCGTTGCTTGATCCAATGCCTTTGCGAATCCCTTAAAAATTGCTTCCGCAACATGATGAGGTTCTTTTCCGTGCTCTAAGCGGATATGTAAATTACACCCTGCCTCATTGGTAAAGGACTGAAAAAATTCTTTAAAAAGTTGAACATTGAAATCACGGACCATTGAAACGGGAAGGGGGGCATCAAATACAAGAAATGCCCGATTACTTAAGTCAAGGGCAACCGTGACCAATGTTTCATCCATAGGCAGAACAAAAAAACCATAACGTTTAATGCCAGCTTTATCTGCCAAGGCTAGTTTAAATGCCTGGCCTAAAGTAATTCCCATATCTTCGACAAGGTGGTGATAATCAATATCGATATCCCCCTTAGCTTCGATGCTTAAATCGAAATATCCATGTTTAGAAAATAGCTGAAGCATGTGGTCAAAAAAGGGAATGCCAGTGGAAATTTCACCCATTCCTGTACCATCTAAGTTTACTGAAACTACAATTTGAGTTTCATTTGTATTTCTAGTTACTTCGGCTGTTCTTGTATTTTCCATGTGTTTATCAATTCAATCAGCATATCCATTTCCTCTTCTTTGCCAATACTGATTCGCAAAAACGAAGATGTTAACTGATTTGAAGGGAAATATCGAATAAACACATTATTATCGTTCAAATATTTATATAAATCTTCAGCGATATCCCTCCCGGAGGTTTCGCTATAGTTGAGAGGTTGAGTGAATAAAAAATTCGCGCCACTCGGGTATGTGTACCACCGCCAATCGATAAAAGTTTTATAAACTCTTTCCCGAACAGATATAATTTTCCGAGTTGCCTCATCAAAATACTCCCGATCTTTCAATGCGATTTGAGCAATAATTTGAGCAAGTCGATCTACATTATACACTTCTCTCGCTTTATTTAGTATTGAAATCACTTCCTTACTTGCGAGTGCATAACCGACTCTCAACCCGGCAAGAGAATAAGATTTTGAAAGCGTTCTTGTAATAATTACCCTTTCGCTTTCTGCAAGTAAAGGAATCGCATTGAATGGGGCAAAATCTGCATACGCTTCATCAATCACCAGAATTCCTAAATAACTTTTTAGGATAGAAGAAAATACTGTATTCTCATAAATCCTCCCAGTTGGCGCATGCGGACTAGTAAGGAAAAATATATTTGTTCCTGATTGCGATATAATGTCCGGTTCAATTGTAAAATTTTGATCCTTGAAGGGAATTTTTTTGACCTCGGTTCCCTGTAGAGAGCCTAGGACTTCATACAAGGAATAACTTGGATCAAGCATTCCAATCGATTTTGACCTATCCGAAAAACAACGAACGCAAAGATTTAGAATATCATCTGAACCATTTCCAACAATTACCTGATCCGGGTGTACATTATGCAAATTGGCAATCGTTGACCTTAAATCATCCGCAGATGAATTAGGATAACGATTGAGGTCAGTTATTTGAGCCAATATTGATTCCGATATTTGGGGGGTAGGGGGATAAGGGTTTTCATTTGTATTAAGCTTAATCGTCCGCTCGAGAATCGTTGGCTGCTCACCCGGGGTATAAGGTTTATGTCTAGAAATAGAATATGCGGTAAGATCTTTGACTGACATTTCTTGTAAAAGATTTCTTTATAATCTGATCGAAAAAGATTTACCGTGACCGTCTAATTGCTCCATTTCAGAGAATACACTTATTGCTTTCTTTGCCAGAAGCGCTGATTTCTTATCATACTGAATGAAACTAGAACGCCTTAAAAAATCTTGTAGTCTTAAGCCTGACGAGAATCGGGATGAACGTCCTGTTGGTAAAACATGGCTTGGCCCGGCAAGAAAATCTCCCAAAGAGGTAGCCGTTATATGACCGAGCAAGAACGCTCCCGCTGTAGTAATTTGACTGGTTAAAAATTCGATGTGTTCTTCTGCAACTTGAAGTTCTAAATGTTCGGGCGCAATATAGGTGGCAACTTCTGCAATTCTTTTAAAACTCGGAAGGTAAATGGCAATGAATCCATTATTCAAAACACCTTCAATTGCGTCTTTATGAGAAAGGGTTTTCAACTGAATATCTATTTCTTTGGTAATTTTATCGAAATGGCTCTTTTCGGAAAAAAGTAAAAAGATTTTCTCTTTACCGGATCCATGTTCTGCCTGAGAAAGCAATGCTGCAGCAACAAAGGCTGGATTGGAAGAAGCATCAGCAATCACCATTAATTCGCTTGGACCAGGCAATAAATCAATTCCTACAGTTCCATAAACTTGTCTTTTTGCTTCATTCACAAAGGAGTTTCCTGGACCAAAAATTTTATCTACCGGGGTAATGGTTTCTGTACCATACGCTAAAGCCCCAATTGCTTGTGCTCCTCCGACTTTATAAATTTCATTTACGCCAAGCATTTCCAAGGCGGCCAACATTTGAGGTGCAATTTTGCCTTCTGAATCGGGTGGGGTGACGATTACTATTTGTTTTACTTTTGCCACTTTGGCTATAGTTACAGTCATAACAACGGTTGAAATCAAAGGTACATTACCGCCTGGTACATAAATTCCGACACGATTGATAGGATAATACTTTTCTCCAACTTTTGCCCCATGATTATTGAATGTACTCCAATTTTCAGGTAATGTTCTTTCGTGGAATAAGGAAACATTTTCAATCGCTTCTAAAATACTTTCTTTCTCGCTCGTTGTTAGTTGAGATTTGGCCGCCTCTAGTTCGTTTTGAGAAACCTTTATTTGGTTGGG
The DNA here is from genome assembly GCA_963924995.1 of uncultured Opitutales bacterium. Taxonomy (GTDB): domain Bacteria; phylum Verrucomicrobiota; class Verrucomicrobiia; order Opitutales; family Seribacteraceae; genus Seribacter. The sequence continues at coordinate 7,339 of CAWUUU010000156.1, read as the reverse complement.
ACCCAATTTTACCTTATCATAAAGAAAAGTTCTCTTGAGCATTGCACCGTCGCCCCCATTTCGAACATCACTTAAAATTTCTGCTACTTTATTGATGACCACATCATCACTTTGAGAGGAAGAACAAAACTCTAAAAGTCGATCTGTAAGACCGTTGTCATCCTGCAAAAAGCTTTTAAGCATAAGTAAAAGCTATAAATTACTCCCACTCAATTGTGCTTGGCGGCTTAGAACTAATATCGTACACCACTCGATTTGCACCTTTGACTTCATTAATAATTCGATTCGAAACTTTTCTTAATAGTTTGTCTGGTAATTGAGCCCAATCCGCTGTCATGGCGTCACTACTAGTAACTGCTCTAAGAGAGATTACATGGTCATAAGTTCTCTCATCACCCATTACACCAACACTTCTCACGGGAAGAAATACACAAAATGCCTGCCAAAGCTTATGATACCAACCTGAACTTCGTAATTCATCGATAAAAATTGAATCTGCCTCCCTGAGCACTCTTAAATTATTAGAATTGATCGAACCCACCACTCTAACCCCCAAGCCCGGGCCTGGGAAGGGATGCCTCATCAGAACATTTTCACTTAAGTCGAGGGCTCGACCAAGGTTACGAACCTCGTCCTTAAATAACTCTCTTAACGGTTCAAGCAATGAGAGCTTCATTCTTTTGGGTAAGCCCCCAACATTATGATGACTCTTGATCAACGAAGCAGGGTTCCCAGCGATAGGTACACTTTCAATCACATCTGGATAAAGAGTTCCTTGGGCAAGAAAGTCCACTTTTCCCAAACTTTTGACTTCTTTATCAAATACCTCAATAAATGTTTTACCGATTATTTTTCTCTTCTTTTCTGGATCGGTCACTCCCTTAAGTTTCTTAAGAAATAAACTACCCGCAAGAGCCACTTTTAATTTACCAGGGATATGATTCCGAAATAATTCCTTAACTTGCTCTCTTTCATTCAAGCGAAGTAATCCATTATCGACAAAAATACAGGTCAATTGATCTCCTATCGCTCGATGAATAAGAGCGGCGGCAACGGAAGAATCAACGCCTCCGCTAAGTCCAAGAATGACTTTCTTTTTGCCAACCTTATTCTTAATTTCTTGTATCGCAGATTGGGTAAAATCTTCCATATCCCAATCTCCCTTACATTTGCAAATTGTAAAAAGAAAATTTTGGATGATTTGATTACCTTTTTCGGAATGCTCAACTTCAGGATGAAATTGTAATCCGTAAAATTTTCTGGTAGAATCTTCGATAGATGCAAAGTCCGAATTCTCTGTTTGTGCTAATGCTTTAAAACCCTTAGGCATTTTGACCAAACAATCGCCATGTGAATTCCAAACAGTGAGGGTTGAGGGTAAATCTTTAAATAATAAGCCTTTTTTTAAAACCTTAAGTTTTCCTCTACCATATTCTCGATGATCGCTACTTTTAACCTCACCACCGAGCATAGTTCCCATTAATTGTAAACCGTAACATATACCAAGAATGGGAACACCCAAACTAAATATATCTGCTTTTGGCTTTGGTGCACCACTTGCAAGAACACTTGCTGGTCCACCAGATAAAACTATACCATTAGGCTTTAACTTTTTTATAACACTAGTCTTAGTGTTAAAAGGTAAGACCTTTGAATAAACTTTAGCCTCACGAATTCGCCTAGCAATCACTTGAGTGTATTGAGAACCGAAATCTAGAACTATGATTGTTTGTGTCATAATGCTGTACCTAAATTAGTAAGACAAATGTAACATATGTTATTGCAAAGTAATGGGTAAGCTAAAATTACTAAGCATTGATGAGAACAATGCAAACCTACTAATAATAAATGAAGTGACTAAGACTTTCCGAAATAAATAGAATAAAACTTGAAAACCAAATTTTACTCAGGATCCTTATCTTCAGCTTTCGTCTTTGAAGACTTTTTCTTTGCTTTTTTAGGTTCTGATTCTTTGCCGGAAACTTCTTCAATACTTTCGTCTTTTGCAGCTGTAGGAGCTATTTTTTCTTCAACCACAGATTGATCATTCGACTCAACTATCGTATCAGAAACTTTCTCCTCATTTGGTAAATCTTCTTTTACCTCAGAAGAGGCTTCAAGTTTTTCCTTGGCCTTCTTAGTGGTTCGCTTCTTCTTAAGATTCTTCTTTTGAATTTCTTCAACAAACTCAATAATTGCCATATCTGCGGCATCGCCCAATCGGGGTATCGCAAGTTTATAAATACGAGTATATCCTCCATTACGACCAACAAATTGCTCAACCAACTCATCAAATAGCTTTTTTACCGCCTTCTGACTTCTTAGGCGGGCAATTGCCAACCTTCGGTAATGAACTTTGTTTGCTGCGTCATCGGATGCATGAGCTTTTTTAGCCAAAGTTATGGCTTTTTCAATAGAGGGGCGTAATGCTCGAGCTTTAGCTAGAGTTGTCGTGATCCGCCCATTATCGATGAGCGAACAAGACAAGTTTGCAATCAGCGAAGTTCTGTGAGCGGTCTTTACACCAAGAAGATGATTGTGTTTTCTGTGTCTCATCTTGTTAAATTATAATGGATTATTAATTGGAAATTGTATCAAGTAAACGACTTTCGAACTTCATACCAAGAGATAAGCCCAGTTGTTCAAGTTTGGCTTTAATCTCATTCAAAGATTTTTTTCCAAAATTTCGATACTTGAGCATTTCAGGTTCAGATTTGGTAGCAAGTTCACCAACAGTGGTAATATTTGCATTATTTAAGCAATTTGCAGCTCGAACTGAGAGTTCAATTTCATTAACACTCATACCAAGCAAATTTTTAAGACGATTTTGTTCTTCGCTCACCTCTTTGGTATGACTTTCAAATTCGATTTGCTCCTCACTAATTTGGTCAAACACATCAAGATGGTGACGCAGAATTGCAGCGGATTGCTTGAGGGCATCGTCGGGCGTTATTCTTCCATCAGTATTTACTTCCAAAATTAACTTGTCGTAATCAGTCATTTGTCCAACACGAGTATTCTGTACATCATACTTAACTAATTTAACTGGACTGAAAAGTGCATCTACATTTATGACGCCAATTGGTTGGCCATCGATTTTACTGTCTTCTCCCAAGCAAAAGCCTCGTCCAATTGATACAGTCAATTCTGCAAAAACTACTTGTTTGCGGTCTGTTGTAAGGATTAACTGTTCAGGATTGATGATTTCAATTCCCTCCATGGGTGAAATATCTCCCGCAGTAATCTCACCTTCTTTTTCTATATCTAAAGTTAAAGTAACTGGATCCGACTTATGACTAACAATAAGAATCTTTTTCAAATTAAGTACAATATCAGTTACATCTTCAACAATACCATCAATACTTTGAAATTCATGCTGAATTCCTTCCAATTTAATTGAAGATATGGCCGCCCCCTCAATCGAACTTAGGAGCACACGACGAAAGGCGTTTCCGATAGTATGACCAAATCCAGATTCGAAAGGATCTGCAATGAACTTAGCGTACTTGTCGGTAGCTGTTTCCTCTTCTTTAACGAGACGATTAGGTAATTCAAACTTTCCAAGTTTTGTTGCCATGATAATTTTGGGGGTTGGGTACGAAAAATAAAATAATTGATTAACGACTATAAAATTCAACAATAAGTTGAACATTAACACTTTGCTCGAGTTCATCTGTTTGAGGAAACCGTGTAACAGTACCTTGCAGTGAATCTACATTTACATCGACCCATGGAGGGGAAGGATGATACTGAGAACCCTCTAAGTTTTTCGTAGCAACTTGACGAGAGGATGTTTTCTCCCGCACACCGATTACATCACCAGCAGTTACAAAAAAACTTGGTATATCTACTTTTTTCCCATTAACCAAAAGGTGACCGTGATTGACAAATTGTCTAGCTGCTTGTCTTGTTTTAGCAAAACCTAGTCTATAAACTACATTATCAAGACGGGTTTCTAACATAGTAAGAAAGACTTCACCCGTAATACCCTTTTTTATTTTGGCACGCTCATACATGTTGCGAAACTGTTTTTCAGTTAAGCCATACATCATCCTGAGCTTTTGCTTCTCAATTAGGCCCAGACCATAATCACTAACCTTTCTACGAAACGAGGGGCCATGTTGCCCAGGAGGATAAGATCTTCTTTCGAAAGCTTTGTTTGCAGGGAATAACGCCATTCCAAATCGGCGATTAATTCTTGTGGTTGGACCAGTATAACGAGACATAATAAAATTTAGTTAAAACAAACTGTTGATAAAATTTAAACTCTTCTTCTCTTGGGTGCTCGGCATCCGTTGTGCGGAACGGGGGTAACATCCAAAATGGATGATACATTGAAACCAAGACTTTGTAATGCACGAATTGCGGAGTCACGGCCCATTCCTGGACCCTTTACTTTGACCAAAACCTCTTTCATTCCGTGAGACATTGCAACTTTACCGGCATCTTGAGTAACAACTTGTGCAGCATAAGCAGTAGATTTTCTTGAGCCACGAAAATTACATTTTCCAGAACTCGACCAAGAAATTACATTTCCCTTCATATCTGTAAAGGAAACTTTAGTATTATTGAAAGTTGCCACGACATAACAAATTCCAGAAGTAATATTTTTGCTTCCCTTTGCCTTGCGGATCTTGACCTGCTCAATGTTTGCACCAAGTAAGTCCGCTGCAGTTTCCTCTTTCTTCTCAACTTTATCGGACTTGACTACTTCTTCACTGTCAACTTGGGCAGGAATAATATCAGCCTTAGGTTTGTCAGATTTTGTAGGTTTATCAGATTTTGTAGTTTTATCGGGTTTTACGGAATCTTCACTTTTGGTTTTCTCTACCTTTGCAGGTTTAACTGATTCAATATCAGCCTTAACTGATTCGTCCTTTTTGTCTTCTTCGCTCATTATAAATATTTTTTAGGCTTTTTTGACTACACCAACAGTCTTACGTCCACCTTTACGGGTCCGTGCGTTAGTAATCGTTCTTTGTCCGCGAACAGGAAGTCCACGTTGATGCCTGAGTCCACGATAACAACGAATACTTTGCAGGCGTTTCAGGTTATTAGTGACCGCTCGGCGCAAGTCTCCCTCAACCATAATCTTTTGATCGATAATATAATTACTAATTTGGCTAATTTCATGTTCGTTCAAATCTTGAGTCCGGCGATTAGGGTCGATACCAGTTACTTCAAGAATCAATTTGGCACGAGTCGGTCCAACGCCATAAATGTATCTCAAAGAAAATTCAATTTTCTTTCTGTTTGGAATGTCTACTCCGAGCAATCTAGCCATAATATTGTATCTGTTGAGGTTAAAATTTTACTTATGAACTCTTCATAATAAAGCCTACAAGACCTAATATAAAAAGTGCTATTGCAATAAAAATTAAGGGTCGCCACTGTGCTTCAAAATCCTTCAACTCCAATGATTCAATCCCCTGGCTGGTGCTAGCAGATCTTCCACGGATACGTCCCTTTCGCAAGAAACCATCGTAATGTCGTTGTAAAAGAAATGTTTCTAATTGGCGCATCGTATCTAAAACCACACCGACAATAATTAACATGCCGGTACCACCAAAGAAAGTAGCTACATTATAAGAAACATTTGCAGTTTTAAAGATAAAGTCTGGGAAAACTGCGATAGCAGTTAAAAAAATGGCACCAGCTAATGTTAATCGGGTCATAACGAAATCTAGAAATCGGGCTGTATGCTCACCTGGCCTAACACCAGGAACATAACCACCGTTCTTTTTCAAATCATCAGCAATCTGAACGGGTTTGAACATTATTGAAACCCAAAAATAACTAAAAACAAGGATCAGGCCACCGTAAACCATATAATAAAACCAGCCGCGACTTGCGAACATATTTGCTAAATCAATTGCCCAATTAGTTTCAGAAGGAGAATCGGCAATAGCAGCACCGAGTGTTCTTAAAAGTTGTGCTGGAAACATTAAAATTGCACTAGCAAAAATAACTGGCATAACCCCGGCATAATTTACTTTGAGGGGAAGAAATGAACTTTGACCACCAAACACTTTTCGACCCACCATTCTTTTGGCATATTGAACAGGAATTTTTCGTTGCGCTTGTGTTACTGCGATGATGCCGCTGACTACTACAAGAAATAAACCGACCATCAGTAATGCTTTAACGATGACCATATTGTCTCCTGCCGGAGCAAGGAAAATGAGTGCGTACGCATCTGCTAAAGCTTTGGGTAGATCTGACAAGATTCCAACTGTGATCAGAAGAGAAATACCATTTCCAATTCCTCTCTGAGTTATCTGCTCACCTAGCCACATCAAAATCAAAGAACCTGTCGTAAGAAAAATTATTGAAGTTATTAAAAATATCGACGGAGATGTGGCTACTACAATTGCTCCCAATGGTTTACCATCTAAACCAATTTCAGCAGGATTAAATCCCTGAATAAGACTTCCAGGACTGTCTCTCAGGGCAAGGGCAAGTAATCCGCCCTGCACAAGGCATATTAGTACAGTAAGATACCTTGTATATTGGGAAATTTTTTGCCTCCCGGGTTCTCCCTCCTGTTGAAGTCTGGCCAATTGCGGAAAGACTGCACCCATCAATTGCATAATAATTGACGCACTAATGTAAGGCATTATGCCAAGCGCAAAAAGGGCACCATTCAAAAGGGCACCGCCTGTAAACATGTTATAAAAACCTAAAATATCATTTCCCTCAGTCTCACTTCTAGACTGCTCTCTTAACTCAAAAAATTCTTTGATGGGGGAGGGGTCGACTCCAGGCAATGGTATATTTGCTCCAACACGTGCGATAAAAAGCAGTGCTAAGGTAAAGAAAATCTTCTGCCTTAACTCAGGTATTTTTAAACAATTTGTAAATGCTGAAAGCATATTCGATTTGATAAGTGAAATTACTCTGTAACCGTTCCGCCAGCGGCAACAATTTTTTCTTTGGCGGACTTGGAAATCTGATCTACCGAAACTACAAATGCTTTGGTAACATCACCAGTTCCAAGTAACTTTACAGAAGAAGAATTAGACCGTATTAAACCAGCATCTTTAAGTGTAACTAAATCTACTTTATCAGAAGATAATTTTTCTAATTCATTTAAATTAACGATAGCACACGGGTTTTGAAAACGAGTACGATTGAATCCTCGTTGAGGGAGTTTTCGAAAAAGCGGCATTTGCCCACCTTCAAAACCTGCTCTAAGAGAATAACCAGAGCGTGCACCTGCACCTTTGTGACCGCGTCCTGAAGTCTTACCGTGACCATTTCCTTCGCCTCTTCCAATGCACCTCTTTTTACGATTTGCGCCGGCTGGTATTTCATTTTCTTTCATGATAATCTAATTTTA
>CAWUUU010000155.1:0-3631 GCA_963924995.1 uncultured Opitutales bacterium | reverse complement strand
ACATTCCAAAAGGCAAAGAATGCGATCCCGTTTTTCTTGTACTGTAGGATTTCCTCTTCGAATTCGGAAATATGATCAGCTCGCCAGTCATAGGCGGATCGCTTCAGTCCGAGCCGAACTAACATCTTGGCCCGCTCCTCAGGGGTCCGCTTACATGCATCAAAGGGAACGATGCACCAGGGGACCAGATTTTCTCTTCGTAGGTTTTCTGGAATGGGGAATTGTTTAGCAATGAGAGAGGTGCAGAAAAAACCTCCAAATAACCCGAGGGTAATGAACTTTTGGAATTTCATAAATGGCTATGTTATCGAGCAACCAGATCAGACATTCCCGGATCCCAAGCTAGCGAAGTCACTTTCTTAAGATTTCCGTTCGAGGAAATCTGATAAGCAGTGAGGCTCGCCCCGGTGGTGGCAGATACGAGAAGAAACTTTCCGTCCGGAGAAAGCGTCAGTCCCCATGGAATCTTGTCGGCTTGGGTCAGACCAATAAATTCAGCCTTTCCATCCTCCAAGATACGGTAGCGAGAGATACGATCAAAATCTTGGCGGTGTCCACGCAGACCGGCGAAGAGAAATTTTCCGTCCGGAGTGATGAGCAGATCGGAAGCGCTCAATCCGATCTTGGACATACCGGATGGAAGTATATTGATATCCTGTTCCACCTTGAGTTGACCATTGGCTTCCCGGCGGTAGGAGGAGAGGCCTATCCCTTGCTCGTTGCTGAAGTAGACCATGGGAAGGGTGGGGTGGTAGGTCATGTGGCGGGGCCCCGAGCCGAGAGGAGGCTTGGCATCCTTGGGTTCGAGCGGAGTAACCTTTCCAGTCTTGCCGTCGTAGGCATACTGCAGAAGCGCGAGGCTTCCTTTCACATAAGGTATGTAGATGTTCTTCCCATCTGGGGGAAGCAGCACGCAGTGGGCTTCCTTTTTTCCTTCGTCCACCGTGGTGATGGCCTTTCCGGGAATTCCCTGATCATCGAGTGGATAGACGTTGAGCCGTCCGTTCCCGTAACTGACGCCCAGTATGTGCCGGTTTTCCTTATCCAGGCTGAGGAAGCAGGCACCGTCATTGAAGTTCACCTTCCGGTGTTTTTGGTAGGATCCGTCTTTGTTCAAGAAAACGACTGCCCCCGGTACTTTTCCAGGATCTCCGCCCGTGGCGGTTACGTAAAGAAGGGGCTTACTGGGATGAGCGGCGATCACACGGCCGGAGAAGTCAAGCTTCACCTTCTCCGCAACCTCGAGCTTCAGGCTTTCGCCTTTGGGGATCGCTTTGACAATCCAAAGCGTGTTCTCCTTCGAGCTTGGGGAGTAGACGTGAAAGGCTTTGCCCCAAAGACCTAGGTGAGCAAGTGCAAAAAAGAAGAGAAGGGATAAAGTTCGAATCATCAGAAAAGAATTATATTTCGAAGAAATATAATCAAATGAAAACCTTCGAATACTGTGGATTTTTTTAGGTTTGAGAGTGCAGGAACCCGATCGCTTTCTTTAGTACTTTGGAAAGATGTCAGGGGTAGGGAAACGCTCTTCGGGTTTGTTTCCTCCGAGGTATTCCTCACGTGGTATTTGGACTTGGGGCCAGCTTCCTGGACAGATACGAACAACCCGTCCCGGACGGATGCCTTCGAGGATGAGGTCTGTCTTGAACGTAACCTGTATGCCGCTGCTTCCCAGCGGGGCTTTGCCTTCGAGTTTTTTGACCTCAAGGATAGGGCCTCGGCTGGCCATATGGCGGGGTCCATAAGCCCCGTGCGTATGCTTCAAGGTGTTCTCGACCGGATTCATCATGGCGGAAACGTCCTTCTTGAAATCCGCGTAGAGGGAATCGTCCATACCGCCGAAGAGGGTGGCGGTAACGGTTGCGGTTCCAAATTTACCATACTCGACCGCATCGACCCAACCGGGCATCCAGCGACTGCGTATGAACGCCTTGTGCGTCTCGGTCTGGTTGCGGGCGGCCCGTTGAATCGAAACGTCGTCGAGCCAGACGTCGGAGACGTGAAAGCGGGTAAAGACACCGTCCGGCGTGGGCCTCCAGGTGATGCCGAGCAGGACCGCCTGGTCTTTGAGGGATTTCTTTCCGCTCTCAGGCCAAGTGCCTTCGTGGACGAGGTCAGCCACTTGAAGCTTCTCCAGGCCTCGCCATATGCGGGTGGCGGCATCGAAGGTCAGGGTTTCCTCTTCGGCCTTGGTTCCGCTGTTCTTGGATTCTCGTCGGGCTATGATTTTGCCGGCGCCGTCTTTGATATTCACCTCCTTCAGCTCCCATACTTTGCCCTCTCGCAGGCAGTGGCTTGCTTCGTCTTCAAGAAGAATCACGTGGTTTTCGGCCGGGGCGATGCCTTTGCCACTATAGCCGGCGGTTTTGTTGCGGTTGTTGATTGGCAACACGGGTACGGCGGAGAGCTTGGGATCAGGAGGGAGAAAAGCCCGTACGTGCAGCACGGTGCCCAATGGAATGTCGCGGAGTTGGGCAGGAGCATTGTGGTAGCGAATGATCCCGTAGGGTAACATGGCGAAGGGATGCGGTTTGTTTCGGAAGTACATGCCTTCCCCTTGTATGCGGATACTGCCTCGCCGGTTGGCATGGTCTACGAAAACAAGTTCTCCTCGGTAGGAATGCGCCTTTTCAAGGGGAGGGAATTTTCCTGACTCCGGCCGGAACGGTTCTTCCTCGGAGCGCGCATTGGAGACGAGTATGAAAAGAACCAGGTGCAGCGCAGCGGCCCAGCGGGCAAAGTTTAGTTTCAGAAGGATTGATTCCATAGGTCTAGTTTTTTGGAAAGATATCCGGAGTGGGGAAACGTTTCTCAATCCCGTCCGTATTGTGGTGGATGTATTCTTCCCGGGGTACTTCGAGGAGCGGCCAACTTTCGGGACGGATTCTTATTACTTTTCCGGGTCTAAAGCCTTCCGTTACAAGGTTGGTCTCGAGACTGACTTGGATGCCACTGCTTCCGAGGGGAATTCTTTTTTTGGTTTTTGAAACCTCCAGTAATATCCCCCTGCTTGCCATCTGGGCAGTGCCTGCAGTCCCTCCCGCCCAATGCTTCAAGGTGTTTTCCGAGGAGGCAAGCATGGCCTTTTGTCCTTTCTTGAAATCGGTATACAAGGCGTCGTCCATACCTCCGAATAGGGTAACGGTGACCTTGGCCGTCCAAACTTTCCATATTCAACCTTGTCCACCCAGCCTGGCATCCAACGGCTCCTGATGAATGCCTTGTGGGTTTCGTTCTGGATCTGAGCAGCCCGTTCCATGGCAAGTTCATCAAGCCAGACGTCACTTAGGTGAAATCGTTTAAAGACGCCACCTGGGGTGGGTTTCCAGGTAATGCCAAGAAAGACAGTCTGGTCATTGAGATCTTTTTTCCCGTTCTTTGGCCAGATTTTTTCGTTTATGAGATCGGTGATACCCAGTCGTTCACGTCCTCGCCAAAACCGGGTGGTTGCATCGACCGAAAAGGTTTCCAAATGGACCTGCCCTTTGCTTGTTTTGGACTCCCTTCGTGCAATGATCATTCCGGCGTTTTCCTTCAGATCGACTTCCTGAAGTTTCCAGACCAATCCGAGATGTTTGCAATGACTTGGTTCGTCCTCAAGCAGGTAAATATGATTCTCAGCCGGTGCCAC
>CAWUUU010000154.1:0-19080 GCA_963924995.1 uncultured Opitutales bacterium | reverse complement strand
GTAGTCCGTGAGATCATCGTTAAGAAACCCGGTAAGAGTGCTTTCTTTGATGAACGTAGACTTGATCCTCGTTATGAAAAAGAAAGAGATAAATTTGCCCGTAAACTTCTAGCCAAGAAAAACCTCAAGGGATTAATCGATTTGGATGGAGTGGGTGGAATTACCATTGAAGATGCAAAACTTCTCTTCGATTCCGACGAATTTGACTCCGATGGGGATGGGATGAGCAATTTTATGGAACGGGCATTTGGTGGGGATTCATTGTCAAGCGATGCCAAGAATACCCTCCCGCGTTCGGTCAACAAGAAGGATGGTAAACAAAGAATCTCATTCCAAAAATATCAGGATTCCTATAATGATGAAGGGATTGAATACATTGTCGAAACCAGTACTGATTTACGCACCTGGACCACGACTGGCGTAACTCAAGTTGACCTCAATGGTGCTGGTACAGCAGGGAAAGGGGTTAATGCCGGCGGCGGAATGGAACGAGTGCTTTATGAAACATCTGGTACGACATCATCAAAAGGCGGAAAACAATTCCTGCGCGTACGAGTAAGAACTAAATAGATATTTATTATCCATTTAGAATATCCATAAAACAGAATCAAAGAGTAGTTACTCATTCCTGCCGAATTTGTAACAATTTATTGTTTTGAATTGGGTTAATCCAACAATTCTGCGTTGTGATTGATTGTATCCTTTAACGACACTCTGATCTAGCGAACTCACTATTCTAAGTCATTGCATCTAAGAACCGATTTCTTAGGCTTGATTGTTTTGACTTTCATTTTGGGCTCTTTTTAAGATAGGGTAGATTTATGAACAGCCTTCTTTCCACTACAGATCTTATTATATTCTTTGGTTCTCTTCTCGCCGTAATGGGATTTGGCTTATGGTCGGGTCGAAAAGAAGAAAGTTCGGAAGACTATTTCCTTGCCGGAAAAAGTACCCGTTGGTGGGGCGTGGCAGGGTCGATATTCGGATCCAATGTGTCGGCCAATCATATTGTGGGAATGATGGGTGTAGGTTTTGCGGTTGGCTTTGCCCAAAGCCATTTTGAAATTACCGCCATTGCTGGTCTACTGATGCTCTGTTATTTTTTCCTGCCCGTTTATAGGAAGCTTAATGTTTACACATTGAGTGATTATTTAAGCAGGCGTTACGATGATAAGAGTCGGGTAAGTTATGCCTTAATAATGGTGATCATTATGGTGGTCATTCAAATGGTTCCTGGATTCTATATTGGGTCACGCTCAATCAATTTACTTTTACAAGGAGATACCGGAAGAAAAGCAATCGCAGAAGCTGTAGTCAGTAATGAGGGAATAATGACCGAGGTAAGAGTAAGCTATGGTGGAGAGAAATATGGTTCTGTCCCACAAGTTAAGGTAAGAGGCGTGGTCAATGAAAACCTCCTTCCTCAGTTGGAGGATGGTCAAATTGTCGCGGTCCAAATTACCAAAAGTATCGAGGGATTCGATCCTACTCTCCCCCTTCCCCTTTCTTTTGCGGGAGGGAATATCAACAATCCTATGATCTCTCCCGGCGAGGTGGAACCTCTTCACTACAAGCTCGGGATTTTAATTATGGCGATTGTAACTGGGGCTTATGTGATATTCGGTGGGCTCAAAGCGGTGATTGTCACCGATGTTATTCAATCCGTATTACTTTTGCTTTCGGGATTATTGGTTGCCTTTATCACTTTTTCTCAACCAGAGATAGGTGGCTGGGGAAACTTGGTGGCCCGGGACTTGGGTGCAGAAGGGGTGGAAAGACTCCACCTCTACAACGCATCGAATCATGCCACCCTACCCTGGACTGGTGTTTTAAGTGGCTTAATGGTGCTCCATTTTTATTATTGGGGAACCAATCAATTCATTGTCCAACGAGCCTTGTCAGCCCGAACAGATAAAGAAGCAAGAATTGGTATACTTGCAGCCGGATTTTTTAAATTGCTCATTCCCTTTTTCTCAATTGGAACTGGGATTGCCGCTTACTATCTTTTTAAAGACCGCCACCTTGATGTTCCTCAAGATGCGGTGTTCATCAAATTACTCACTGAGTTAATTTCCCCTCTCGGGTTTGGTTTGGTTGGACTGATTGCCGCAGGTATGATCGGGGCGATTCTATCGAGCTTGGATTCGATGATGAATTCTGCGGCTACAATTATGACTTTCGATTTATACAAAAGATATATCAATCCTAATGCGACTGATAAAAAATTGATTTCAGTCGGCCGGATCTGGATCGTTGTTTTCATCATTTTTGCTGGATTCCTTACGATTTTCACCATGGATCCAAATTCTCAGGACAGCTTTTTTCTACATGTAGCCAAACATCAAGGAAATTTGATTGCGGGTGTAGTGATTGCTTTTACTTTAGGAATGTTATGGAAAGGTGCGACTGCCGCGGGCGGTATTGCTGCGATTATTTCCGGGGTAATCTTCAGCTATGGAATCCCCCCAATCTATGCCTATTTCGCACAGAATAATGAAACCTTAATCAACCTGTTTGGAACCAAACTTAATTTCATGCATGGTGCTTTTATTTCTGCTCTTCTCAGCCTCGTCGTTCATTTGGTAGTCAGTAAAATGACCCATGCAGATCCCGAAAAAGCAAAGCTGACTTGGATTGGGCTTGGAATTTTCACCCCTGAACAATTCGTGGTTTTGGGAAAAACATTAGTTATTACCCTGCTTATTTATGCGACTCTGGCAAGTTTGGTTGTTCTCAATAGCCTCAAACCCGTTCATGCCGCTTGGATTGGAGCGATTTGGACTTTTGCCTGTTTTTTCCTATCCGCTCGTTTGAAAGCAAACGAAGAAGGAGGCCCTGTCTATCATCAAGATCGTTTCTGGGCAGGTGGTTTAGCAGGTAGTGCGATCTTTATGCTCTATTTTTTCTTTTAATCGAGCAAAGGAATTTCCTCGGCTAAGTCCTCAATTGGATAAGTCCAAATCTCAGACAAAGTCGGATGATACCAGTCAGCCTTCAATAGATCGTGGATAGTGGCTTCTAACCCAACCGCTACCGATAAGGAATGTATTAATTCTCCGGCGTCCTTGCCTACACATTCAGCTCCAAGAACTCGTCCGGTCTTAGTCTCTGCATGAACCGCCACATATCCATGCTTAGCCTCCATTAGAATCGACTTCCCATGATCATCAAAAGAATAGGATGCAGTAGAAAATTCAATTCCTCGTTCTTTCATCTGGGCAGGTGTCAGTCCCACAACAGCAAGCTGTGGGTCGGTGAAGACCACTGAAAGCAGACAATCATAGTTCATCGGTTTGACCTTCTTACCCAGAGCATGTAGGGCCACAGTCTCTCCCTGTCTGATCGCGACATGAACAATCTCATGAGGTCCGGCACAGTCTCCCGCTGCATATATTTGCGGAGAGGTAGTCTGCTGGAAATGATTGGTTTTAATGTGCCCGCTTGCCAATAATTCGACGCCGGCATTTTCTAAATCTAATGACTTAGTTGATGGCACACGTCCTAAGGCAAGAAACAAAAATGTAGTAACGATCTGTTTTTCCTGGCCCATGTGCTGATAAGAAACCTTAATCTGTTCCTTATCCAATTGTTCAAAGTTCTTAAAATCAACTCCGAGCTCCAATTGAATTCCCTCCTCAATCATCGCGGCTTGTAAAGCATCCGATGCCGCTTGAGGGAATTCCTTAAGCAGACGAGGACTCCTTTGTAATAGAGTAACCTTCGACCCGACTCGAGAAAGAAACTGGGCAAGTTCACAGGCCACTACCCCTCCACCGAGAACCACACACTCGACAGGAATTTCATCGAGATTCAAGACTTCATCACTCGTCTTATAACTCACATCAGCCAAGCCGGGAAGCCCCGGCACCCGCACTTCTGAGCCAGTTGAAATAAGAATTTTCTGAGCAGTCAACTGTTTGCCATCTGCAAGTATTACGCTATTTTCGTTCACAAAACTCGCCTTCGAACGAAAAAGAGAAAAGCGACCATCTTCAAGTTGACCTTTTCGATATTCCGCAAACTCCCTAATTACCTCCTTTTTACGAGCTTGCATGGCAGACAAGTTAGCTCGGGGCATTTCACCCTCAAAGCCAAAAACTTTTCCTTTCTTTGCTAGGTGTAAAACTTCGGCTGAGTAAATAAGTGTCTTTGAGGGCATACAACCTCGCAAGATACAAAGTCCGCCCAACTCTTCGGCTCCATCTACTAAGGCAACGGTTCCACCATGTTCATGAACGGTACGAGCGGCAGCGTATCCCGCACTCCCGCCTCCCAAGACAAGAAAATCAAACTTATGTTCCATAATATTTTATTGTATGCTCGACTCTTAACAAAGCGACATACAAATTCTAGACTACAACTCCAATGAAATTTCAATTTTTAAATTCACTCAGTTCCCAAACTGATAGAAAACATAGTGTTTTAGGTGCGCTTTTGGGATGGTTGCTGATCACTGCTTTAGTCGGACAATCAATTTCTGCAAATGAATTACAAAGCCATAGCAAATTTAATGAATTAGATCGATGGTATGAAGTTTTTCTTAGCGGGTCAAAAGTGGGTCATGCCCACTCAACCATGATATTGGAGGAGAAGGAAGTGGTCGCCGAAAGCACTTTCCATATGTCGATTAAGCGAGCAGGAATTTCGATTAATATTACCTCGACAGAAAGAACGAGGGAAACACTGGATGGGGAGATTATAAGTTTTTCTGGAGAAATGAAAATGGCTGGGGTGCCTATTGTCAAAAAGGGTTGGATCGAAGGAAATGAAATTATAATCAAAGAGAAACAATTTTTAAGGGAGAGTGAAAAAAGATATCCTCTTGATTCAGAAGGTCGTATGACTTGGGGTTTAATGAAATTATTACAAGAAAAAGGATTTAAGAAAGCAGGTACAGAATTTGAAACAAAAATCTACTCTGCAGATTTCGGAATGGCTTCTCCGACTAAGGGAATAATAAAATCATTGGGAGAAAATGCAATCACACTGGATGGAAAAGAAGTAAGGGCGTTCAAAAGCGAAATTACACTTTTTACAAAAATGGGGAAGATGAAGACAATCAATTGGCTAGATCAACACGGGTTTGCCATTAGGACCAAGATGCAATTAGGAGGAATTCCAATTGAGATTAAGCAATCCAATGAATTCGATGCCAAAAAAAAATCGGAGGACATCGATTTCGATTTTCTTTTTCAAACCCTACTCTTTCTTGATCAAGAAATTCCGGTCGATGCGCATACCGTTCGATTTAAAGTCAGAGTGACCAAAGGTGAAGTAAGCCTGGCAATTCATCAAAATCGCAACCAAAAGATAACCCGAGTAGATGGTGAAAATTTCATCGTCGATGTACAGGCAGAGCAATGGGGGGAGAAGATTCCCTCCGAAAAAAACCTCCAACCAGTTAGTCAAGATTACCGCGAGGCCAATCTAATCATTGATTCAGAAGATCAATTAATTAGACAACTAGCGAAGAATGCCGCACGGGGGGCGAAAAATATTATTGAATTATCACAAAGACTATATCTGTTTGCCCGCAATTATATTCACCACAAAAATTTCAATGTAGGCTTTGCCACAGCAACTGAAACGGCCAAAAGTCGCGAAGGGGATTGTACAGAACATGCAGTTTTCCTGGCTGCTTTGGGGCGTGTTCATGGAATCCCAACCCGTGTGGCATACGGTCTTGTATTTATGAAAAAATTTGAAAATAAGAAAAATGTCATGGGATTTCACATGTGGACCGAATTTCATCTCAATGGGAAATGGCAATTGCTTGACTCCGCACTAGGGAAAATAGGTTCTCATGCAGACCGTATAACCTTCTCAGTTTCCTCACTTAAACAAGATTCCTTAACCGATATTGCTCTCGGTCTTGCCAAAATGATCGGAAATATAAATGTGGAAGTTGAAATAATTGAGTAAAAGGATTGGTACTTTTGCGTCTTGACTCAATAGGTATGAACAAAATGATAGGTTAAATTGTTCCTTTACGAATTTATTTGATCACTTTACAAAATTAGTTGATGATTACCAAACTACCCTATGATTAGATTACAAGAATATGCTGAAGGTGAAATCGTATTAAAAGATGGAGAACTCGGAAAAGGATTTTGTATCCTAGAATCGGGTGCTCTTGAAGTGATTCGTGAAGGAAAAACCCTCAGCGAGATTGATCAACCTGGTTCAATCTTTGGAGAGTTAAGTGAAATCCTAGGGATGAAGCGGGATGCAGTGATCAAGGCAAAAACCGCATCCAAAGTCAGGCATGTGGAACAAAGTATCGAAGATATTGTCACCAAAAACCCGAAGGTTTCGGTTAAGCTTATTCGTACTCTTGGAAGACGACTCTATCGAATGAATCAATTGGCAACTAATGAAATGAATGCCAATGAAACTCATTCCCCTTCCTTTATTGATGCCAAGATCAAGATTTTGGTTGTTGATGACAAACCAAATATAGTCAAACAACTCACCGATATCTTTGCCAAAAATGAATGGGTTGTTCAAAGTACCCCCGATGAAGCGGGGGCTCTAAAAATTTGTGAGAGCAGATCTTTTTCGGCCATTTTAATTAGTATGGCATTACCGGGTGACACCTCGGTGGATCTAAGAAGAAAATTAAAGACAAACCATAATGTTTTGAACACCCCTGTTATTGGAATGATTGTACAGGGAGATGAAGCCGCTCAGAAAAAGGCCTTAAATTCGGGTTTTGCCGATTGTATCACCAAGCCCTTCAATGCCAATAAAACTGATGCAATCATGTTCAAGGTCATGAATTTGGACTCATCTGCCAGGTATTTTAAGTTTGTGGAAGATTATTTGTTATTCAAGCTCCCTCCGGAATTATCCCCTTTCGTTATCAACGATATTAAGGAAAATATGGATAATCGAATTAAAAACACAATTAACGAAGGGATTCTGAAATTGGTTATTGATGTTTCTGAACTTGTAGAGGTTGGAGAAGAAGCAATTGAAGTGGTAGGAGAATTTGCTGAAAAAATTGATAGCATGAAACTTCCGATGAGAGGAGCAATTATTGCAACCGGAGAAGAAGCGGAAATGTGGAACAACCTCGATGGTTGTGAAGAATGGGGAATATGCGAAGATCTTGAAAGTGCGAAAGTTCACCTTGAAAAAGATCCTGAAGAAGCGGAAGAAGAAGAATAATCTTTTTCCCTTTTTATATTTTGCTCAAACTTAATCCCGTCACTTATTGCAGGCGTGCTAGATGACCAAGCAGAACAGGTAAAATCCTTTCTCCTCGATTTCCAAAAAGAACTGGAAGTTCAATTAAAAGAAACTGATCCAGGAATTCATTGCCAAAAAGACCAATGGCTAAGAAAGGAGGGGGGCGGTGGAAAAACACTTTCGTTCAAAAATGGCCAAATTATAGAGAAAGGCGGTATTAATTTTTCGGATGTTTCAGGAAAAAAACTGCCGAAAACTGCGACTCAAAATCGGCCCGAGTTAGAGGGTGCTTCATTTCGTGGGATGGGAGTCTCCGTGGTATTTCATCCAGATAATCCCTACATTCCAACGACCCATGCAAATGTTCGTTATTTTGAAGCAAAAAAAGAACATCAACCTCTTGCATGGTGGTTTGGGGGTGGATTTGATTTAACTCCTTACTATCCATTTAGGGAAGATGTAATTGAATGGCACCAGTCGGCGAAAAATACCTGTGACCCATTTGGAGCAGAATTATATCCAAAACTTAAAAAATGGTGTGACGAGTATTTTTATCTTCCTCACCGTAATGAAACCCGAGGAGTAGGAGGTCTTTTTTTTGATGATTTTGGTGAGGATGGATTTGAACAAAGTTTTTCATTTATGAAAAGTGTAGGTAAAACTTTTCAAGATCTTTATTTTGCCATTTTAGAAAGAAGAAAAGAAACACCCTTTTCCGAAAAAGAAAAAAAGTTTCAAAAATATCGCAGAGGAAGATATGCAGAATTTAATCTTGTATACGACCGAGGTACTCATTTCGGGCTTCAATCTAAGGGAAGGACAGAATCTATCTTGATGTCTATGCCTCCTGAGGTCACTTGGAGTTACGGTTGGGAACCCGAAAAAGATTCCCCTGAGGAAGACCTTTACCAAAATTACTTACATCCTGTAGATTGGCTTGAAATAGAATGAATTCACGAGAAAAAATAAAGCTGGCTCTAAAAAATCAAAATGTCGGACGCCCTCCCCTTTGGGTAATGAGGCAAGCCGGTCGCTACTTACCGGAGTATCGTGCCTTACGGAAAGAGTACACTTTTTTGGAAATGGTTAAATCTCCGGAGCTTGCAGTAGAAGTTTCACTCCAACCCTTACGTAGATTTGCTTTGGACGCGGCGATTGTCTTTAGCGATATCCTTGTGGTTCCAGAAGCAATGGGACAACCCTATCACTTTAGAGAAAAGGGAGGGATCGGGATGGATTTTAGATTGGAAACTGAGGCGTGCCTTGATCGATTAGATACTGTAGAAGCCGTGGATAAATTGTTCTATGTACGCGATGCTCTTTGTCTTCTTCGTGAAAAATTGGGGGAATCCAAGGCCATGTTGGGGTTTTGCGGTTCACCATGGACACTGGCATGCTATATGATTGACGGTGGCTCATCCCCCAACTTTCCCAAAACCGTGGAATGGGCTCAATCATCGCCCAAATCTTTTGCTCAATTGATGGAAAAATTAACTGAGGTTCTAATTGGTTATGTAAAACTACAATCTCAATCGGGCGTGGATGCATTACAAATTTTTGACAGTTGGAACGCTCTTTGCCCCAATTCACATGTCAATGAATGGTCATTACAATGGATTGATCAAATTGCCGAGGAGGTTTCATCCGATATCCCGGTCATTCTTTATGCAAAAGCACCAAGCGAACGCTTAAATTATCTTTCCAATTGTAAAGTTTCAGGAATTAGCATCGATCATGAAACCGACCTTGCATACGCCCGTACAACATTGCCTGCACATTTCACACTACAGGGAAATCTTGACCCTGCCCTTCTTGAAACGAATGAAGAAACGGTAGAAAAAACAACTCTCCAATTATTGAATAAGATGAAAGGGGATGCCGGACATATCTTAAACCTTGGACATGGAATTCGACCACAAGCAAAAGTAGAATGCATGCAGGCTCTGGTACAAACAGTAGCAGGGTTTTCTGATTCGTAAATTAAGAACTACAGCAGTTCGCTTTAGCGAGTTTTATCGAGTGATAATGGACGATAGTTTGTTTTCTTCCGACCCGGAAAGCAAATATCAGAAACCGCATCCTCAAAATCTTCAAAGCCTTCGATAATCTCAATTTCCATCCTCACATAATAAAAGGGTACGATCGGCTTGTAATTAGAGGGAATTCGGACCGCATCTTTTTCCGTAGTGATAACAACATCAGCTCCGGAATTTTTGGCCTTAAGGAACAAGCGATCTAATTCGTCATGTGTGTAGCGATGATGGTCAAGAAATCTTTGCTTAAATCTCATTTCGCCTGATATTCTCTGAATAATATCCTCAAAGCCTCGCGGGGCAGCGATTCCACAAAATACCCCCACATATAACTCATAAAGAAAATCTAATGGCTTGGTGTTTCCTGTATTTACTTCTTGAAAGTACCTGACTTTATGCACACATCGAATGATCTCCGCCTTCGAATTATATTTGCGGATGGTTTGAAGTAAGTCCAGGTCAGGCTCTACCTCAGATTTAGTCAGAAACACATAAGAGGCCCGTGATAGATGCCTGACTGGCTCCCGTAAAATACCACGAGGAAGCAGGCATCGATTTCCAAAAGGGTTGGTCTGATCGACGAGTAATAAATTAAGGTTTCCTTTAATAGAAAGATACTGAAAGCCATCATCTAAAATTAAAGTATTTACATTAAATTTCTCGATAGCAAATAATCCAGATTTAACCCGATCTTTGTCTGCCAAGACGACAGCTCCTTTTAAATTCATCGCCAACATATAAGGTTAGTCTCCGGCTTCCTCAGAATCTAAAAGTACATTTTTCCCATCACTCACAATTTTAGGGGGGCGAAAAACGGCTTTGGAAAATAATTGATACCATTTGCGATCCGATTTTTCTTCCTTGCTTTTATAGCCCCGACTCAAAATAGCAACCCGTCGACCCCTGGCCATGAGCTCTTTTGTAAATCGTTCAACAACGGGGGTCTTCCCGGTCCCACCAACAGTTAAATTACCTACTATAATCACAAAGCAGTTGACTGGTTTATCCTTTAAAATAAATCGACGGGAATAACAGAGCAAACGAAGACGAACAATTCCAGAAAATAGAATAGAAAACGGTCTTAAGAAAAGACCAAAAAGTCGGGCAGATACAGAAAGATCTCGGTCATAAATAACGCCTTCGACAAATCCCTCGAAGTCAGACCATTTCTCCTGCAACCATTTCCCATTATTTTGTACCATTAAATATTCTTTTCTATAGATTTTAAAGAGACTGACAACCGGATTTCATTAATAGTTAATCCTTCATCGATTGACTTTAAGCCTGAATTGGATTTGATGTGTAGTTCTAAATTTCGTTCCTTTTATGCAGGTCACTTTATTAAAATCAAAAATTCATCGTGCACAAGTCACATCGGTTTCTCCTGATTATTCGGGTAGTCTTTCGATTGATCGTTCCTTAATGGAAGCTGCGGGCTTTCTAAATCACGAAAAAATCTTAGTGGGTAATATAACCAACGGAGAAAGATTTGAAACCTACTGCATACCCGCTCCAGCCGGTTCCGGTGAAATTGCACTGAATGGGGCCGCCGCCCATAAGGGTAAACCAGGCGACCTGTTGGTCATTATTACTTTTATACAATTGGATCCCGAAGAAGCATCAGCTTGGGAACCTCGTCTTGTCATTATAGAAGGTACAAATAAAAAGTTCAAAAATATCACTAGCCAAATTGAAGATTAAAATGATTGATTATAAATTACACATTCCTGGCCCAGTTAATGTTTCTGATGAAACATATCAAGCGATGTGTACTCCCGTGATGGGGCATCGAAGTGCCGACTTTGTTGAGTTATACCAAGCATGCCAACCTAATCTGCAAAAATTGTTTCAAACCAAGGACCCTGTTTTTATTTCAACTTCAAGTGCATGGGGAGTAATGGAAGGTGCCCTCCGCAATCTATGCCAAAGAAAAGCTCTTTGCTGTATGTGCGGAGCGTTTTCTGACAAATGGATAGATGTGGCAAGACGGGCAGGAAAAGATGCCGATCCATTACAAGTTGATTGGGGACAAAATATTGACCCTAATGAACTTAAATCTCGATTATCCACGGGTGAATACGATGTGGTCACACTGGTCCATAATGAAACATCCTGCGGAATGATGAATCCACTTGAGGACATTATGAAAGTGCTCCGTGAATTCCCAGACGTAATATCAGTAATCGATACCGTCAGTTCATTTTCCGTCGTTCCCATCCCCAAGGACGAATGGGGGATTGATGTCATTCTTACCGGTTCACAAAAAGCCTTAGCTATGCCCCCAGGGCTTGCTCTTTTCTCAGTTTCTGAACGAGCTTTTCAACGGGCTCAACAAACTGAAGGTCGAGGCTATTATTTTGACTTCCTTGAATTTCGCTCAAATCATGACAAGGGCATGACCCCAAGTACACCGGTGATTCCCTTAATTCACGGGCTCAGGCATACTTTGGAGAAGATTTTTAATGAGGGAGTAGAAAATCGTCACAAACGACACGCTGAACTCAACCAACTTGTCCACCAGTGGGTTTCGAGCAAAGGATTCGAATTACTGCCCAAGCCGGAATTTGCATCTAAGTCACTCACTTGCGTGCGCAATAACCTTGAGATTGATGTGGCAGGATTTGTGAAGACATTACGAGAAGAAAAGAAAATTTCGATTGATGGCGGCTACGGGAAAATCAAAGGAAAAACATTCCGTATTTCCAATATGGGAGATGAAACCGTTCATTCCATCAATCACTTACTTACCAATATGGACGAAGTTCTATCGCAATTTCTTCCTGCCTAAATTATATTCTATTCTTATTAAGTGAAAAAATTAGTCATTGCCGAAAAACCCAGCGTTGCAAAAGATTTAGCCCGTGTTCTCGGTCGTGTTCCAAAGAAAGAGGATCATTACGAAAACGATGAATGGGTAATTGATTGTGCTGTGGGGCATTTAGTAGAACTATTTATGCCTGATGATTTTGATAAAAAGCTAAAAGCTTGGAAATTAACGAATCTGCCCATTATTCCACCAGAATTTCAACTCAAACCAATCGCCAATACCAAAAAGAAATTTCAACAACTCAAAAAGCAGCTCAAAAGGAAGGATGTGGGCGAGGTCATTAATGCATGCGATGCCGGAAGAGAGGGAGAGCTCATCTTCACTTATATTTACGAACTCGCCAAGGCGAATAAACCAATCAAACGATTGTGGATGCTCTCCATGACTGATCAAGCAATTAAGGATGCTTTTGCCAACATGCGTGAAGGTGTGGAGTTACAACCACTCCAAGACGCAGCACGTTGTCGATCAGAATCCGATTGGTTGATTGGAATTAATGGAACCCGAGCGGTGACTCTTAAGAGATCGAGGAGTATGAGTCGTCAAGTTTCCACAGTGGGTCGGGTACAAACCCCCACCCTATCTCTCGTAATTAAAAGAGAGAAAGAAATTAACTCTTTTGTACCCCGAGACTTTTTTAGAATCACCTCGACTTTTGAATTATCTGAAGGAACTTATCAGGGAGTTTTTCAAAGAAAGGATTTTAAAAAGGCTGAGGATGATAAACATGATCGGATCGATCGCATGTGGAAAAAAGAAGAGGCCGAAGAAATTTATTCGGCCATTCAACAAGCAAAACAAGCCGACATCACGGAAACTAAAAAGCGTTCCCCACAAAGCCCGGGGAGGTTGTATGACTTAACCACTCTTCAACGTGAAGCCAATCGGTTACATAGTTATCCGGCCAGCCGAACACTTCAAATTGCTCAGTCCCTCTATGAAAGGCACAAGGTCATTACCTATCCAAGAACCGACTCCAAAGCCCTGCCCGAAGATTACGGACCCATCTGTAGGGATCTACTTGGTTCCATTCAGGGAGAATTCGGTCCTCATGCCCAAAAAGCACTTCAAGCCAACTGGGTGGATGAGAAAAATAAGAAAATTTTTAATAATAAGCAAATCAGCGATCACTTTGCTATCATTCCTACCACTAGTTCTCCCTCGAACTTGGACACAAATGAAAGGAAAATCTACAACCTCATTACCAAGCGTTTTATTTCCGTTTTCTACCCGCCCGCACTATGGGATGTCACCACACGGATCAGTTCGGTAAATGAATATAATTTTAAAACTGAAGGGCGAGTTTTAGTGGATCCATCTTGGTTAGCAATTTACGGAAAGGACAACCAACCAGAGGATACCCTACCGGGCTTAACTCCAGAAGACAACAATCAGGCAAATCTCCTAAAAGTGGACTTGGCAAACGATCAAACCAAGCCTCCCGCCCGCTACACTGAAGCTACCCTACTCTCCGCGATGGAAGGTGCCGGTAAACTTGTCGATGATGAAGATATTGCCGAAGCACTTAAAGAGAAAGGGCTGGGAACACCCGCCACCCGAGCGTCCACCATTGATCATTTGATCAAGGAAAAATATATGCGCAGAGAAAGTACGCAAATACACCCCAACCTAAAGGGTGAAGATTTATTTCATTTCCTTGATGCCGCAGGCACCGACATTCTTACTAGTCCGAGTATGACTGGTGAATGGGAGCATAAACTCAGGTTGATTGAAGAGGGAACTATGACCCGAGATCAATTCATGAAAGAAATTAGTAACCTGACTGAAGAATTTGTATCGAAAACTACGGGTTTTACAGAAACTGCAGAGAACCTCAAAGAAACCACGCTTCGCTCTCCGGTAACAAATGAACCTCTTTTCGAAGGTCTTGGTTTCTACCAAAATCTTGAAGGGGATTTTCGTATCCCCAAAAGCATTGCCGGCCGACGACTTCCCATCGATGAGGTTGACCTGCTTCTTCGTGATAAAAAAATTGGGCCGTTGGATAACTTTATGTCCAAAGCGGGTCGTCCATTCTCTGCCATTCTACAACTTGACGAAGAATATAAAGTAAATTTTGTTTTTCAAAATAATGAAGAACAAGAAGCAGAAGAGAGAGAAAGTATTAAAGATGCACCGGTTGTCGCCCAATGCCCGGTTTGCCAAAAAGAGGTTAAGCAAACCGAAACCGCTTACATTTGTACAAGTCATAAAAAAGTTTCTGAAGGGGGAGATTGTTCCTTTCGTATAACCCGAAAACTTCTTGATAAAGAAATTCCTCTTGAAGAATTTTTAAAACTCGTGAATGAAAAGAAAACAGGACTCATTAAGGGCTTTGTATCAAGAAGAACCAAGCGCCCTTTTGATGCGAACCTGATCCTCAAAGATAACGGAGGAATTGGCTTTGAATTTCCTCCACGTAAAAAAAAGTCGGCGTAATCGAAGAATGCCAGTTTACCAATACAAAGTAATGAATGAAAAGAAACTTGAGGAGTTCTTTGAGATAGAGCAGAAAATCAGCGATCCTCCATTGCAAAGGCATCCGCTTACCCTTGAGCCAGTAAAACGGATACTGACAACTGCCTCCCTTTCACTCAATCATTCAACTCAGCACGAAAAAAAATCTCTTTCATCGGATAACCTCAATAAAAATGGCTTTACTCAATATGAAAAAGATTCTTCAAGTGGAGATTATTTCAGAACCGTGGGTGATCAAGGGCCAGGAAGAATCTCGTCAGATCAAATTCAAAAGTCTGGTGATTGAACCTTTTCAATTGAAGTGAAAGAAAGAAAACCAAGCTGGCTCCGAGCAAAACTTCCATCAGGTCCTGAATATGGAAAAGTTCGTGATATTGTAGACAAGAACCAGTTACACACAGTTTGCCAAAGTGCACAATGTCCTAATATGGGTGAATGTTGGTCTAGGGGAACTGCCACATTGATGATTTTGGGAAATGTCTGCACTCGGGCCTGTTCTTTTTGTGCCGTACAGACTGGAAAACCCACAGAACTTGACTTGGCAGAACCGCCTCGCGTGGCAGAAGCAGTCGCCAAAATGGGCCTCAAACATTGTGTTCTTACCTCAGTTGCCCGGGATGATTTACCCGATGGAGGAGCTAAAGTGTGGGCGGCGACAATTCGTGCGGTCCGCTATAAAAACCCAGATACTGCCATTGAGGTGTTAGTCCCCGACTTTAAGGGAAAGTTTGAAAATCTAGACATCGTTCTAGCCGCAAAACCCAATATATTTAATCATAATTTGGAAACCGTTGAACGCTTGCAAAGGCCAATCCGTAAAACTGCAACCTACCAGAGAAGCTTGGATGTACTTGCCTATGCAAAAAAAGCTGGATTCCCTATCAAATCAGGTATCATGCTCGGCTTAGGAGAAAGAGAAGATGAAATTCGTCAGGCATTGAAGGATCTTGCTGATATTAAACTCGATGTTTTAACTCTTGGCCAATACTTACAACCGAGTGCTAAATACACTCCTATAGATCGTTGGGCCACTCCTGAAGAATTTGCTCAATGGAAAAAGGAAGCCTTGGACTTTGGTATTCGAGTAGTGGAATCTGGTCCATTGGTACGATCCTCTTACCATGCGGATGAACAATCTGCTCGTTTTTCTGCAGAAGAACAAGGCTCCACATTAACTATAAATGGTTAATCCTCTTAGGGGTCAATTCGCCATAAATTATTTTCAGTTCTCAATAGAAGAGAATTTTTAAAAGCGATTGGAGAAGCGAGCATTCTTTCTTCCAAATCATTTGTGGCCAACAACGCATAACTTTTACTTGCTTTAAAAATAAAGGTCTTACCCATTTCATCGGAGAGAAAAATATTTCCATTCGAATGGAGCAAAGACGGTGAACAACTCCCCGCGACTCGTTCCATCCAGAAAAGCTCTCCCGTTTTTGAATCGAGGCATGAGACTACCCCATTATCTGCAACCATAAACAGCAAACCATTCACCACTACAACGGAGGAATTCCTTGGTGCTCCTTTTCTCGTTTTCCAAACGAGATTATTTTTCGTAATATCTCCCCTACCTCCACATTTGATTGCATATAATGTCGGACTATCAAAACCACTGCTCACATAGACCATCCCTTGATCAAAAACGGGTCTTGGTACCACAGAATATCCGTTTGGATAATTAAACTTCCAAAGTTGATTTCCTTCAAGGTCATACGCGAATACATAGTCGCTCGCGGGACTGATAATCTGAACTTCGCCTTTTACTTCAACCACAAGAGGTGTACAGAAGGAGAAATTTTTCTTTGACTGACTATCTCTTAGTGCTTTCCATTTAATTTCCCCCGTTTTTTTATCCAAGGCATATAAGCAAGGATCATTCGCTCCATCTGCACTCAAAAGCAAAAGATCTTCAAAAATAACTGGAGAGGCACCGCTGCCATGAACCGGTAAATAATTTAGCTTCTTTTTCCAAATCAACTCGCCATCTTTTCCAAGGCAGGCAGTCCCTAAATTTCCGAAATGTACGAAGATAAACTTATTATCGTAAAAAGGAGTCGGGCTGGCATAGCTATTCTTTTTATGAATGCGAGGTTGCTGATCATATTCAAATAATTTCTTTCTCCATCTAATCTGCCCAGAATTAAAATCTATTGAAATTAACTCCAAGACTAGACTGCCTTTATCTAGAACTGCATTCGTTAAAAATATTTGATCATCGACACAAATCGGAGATGACCAAGCCTGGCCCGATAATTCTTTCTCCCATGCCACCCCCTTGACTCGACTCCAATTTAATGGGAGTCCATTCGAATCTGCATGACCCTGACCACTAGGCCCTCGAAACTGGGGCCAACCCTGGCCAAAGATCAAAGGTGCAGACCATAAAAATAAAAAAACAGGTATTAACCTTTTCATTATAAAAGGATGATCAAATAGAAAAGATGAATCGATCTTAAAATAATAGATTCACAATAATTATTTAATCAGCAAAAAAAAGAGGCATCCCTTTCAGGATGCCTCTTGAAATTTGAAATAAGGATAATTCCTTACATCATGCCATGGTCATGATCCTGTCCACCTGGAGCAGCTTTATCAGCCTCTGGGATTTCAGTAATCATGCAATCGGTAGTCAGCAGAAGACCCGCAACAGAACCTGCATTTTGCAAGGCTGTACGAGTTACTTTTGTTGGATCTACAACGCCAGCTTTAATCAAGTCTTCGTATTTATCAGTAGCAACGTTATATCCCATTGCACCTTTAGACTTGAGTACTTGCTGTACCACTAAAGAACCTTCTACACCAGCATTATCACAAAGCTTGCGGAGAGGTGATTCAATTGCACGGCGTACGATTGCGGCACCAATAGCCTCATCACCTTCAAGAAGAGTTGCTGCTTTCTCAATTGCATTTGCTGCACGAAGAAGAGCAACACCACCACCAGGAACAATTCCTTCTTCCACAGCAGCACGGGTTGCATGTAATGCGTCTTCAACACGAGCTTTCTTTTCTTTCATTTCAGGCTCGGAAACCGCACCCACATTAATCACCGCAATACCACCAGCAAG
Organism: uncultured Opitutales bacterium; assembly: GCA_963924995.1. Taxonomy (GTDB): domain Bacteria; phylum Verrucomicrobiota; class Verrucomicrobiia; order Opitutales; family Seribacteraceae; genus Seribacter. Next base: position 1,486 of record CAWUUU010000154.1, on the reverse strand, counting down.
CTTAGCTAAACGCTCTTGGAGTTTTTCACGGTCATAATCAGAAGTAGTTTCTTCGATTTGACGACGAATCTGTTTAACGCGGCCTTGGATATCAGAAGCTTTTCCTGAACCCTCAACAATCACCGTGTTTTCTTTGTCAACCGAGATACGCTTTGCTCTACCAAGATCTGCAATATCAATGTTTTCAAGTTTAATACCCAAGTCATCAGTGATGCAACGACCACCTGTAAGAATTGCAATATCACGTAGCATTTCTTTACGACGATCTCCAAAACCAGGTGCTTTAACCGCACAAGCATTTAGAGTACCACGTAATTTATTAACTACCAATGCAGCAAGAGCTTCACCTTCAACATCTTCTGCGATGATAAGAAGTGGTTTTCCTTGCTTGGAAACTAATTGAAGAACAGGAAGCAAGTCATTAAGAGCAGTAATTTTCTTCTCATTGATCAAGATGTAACAATCTTCAAGGATTGATTCCATTGTGTCATTATTGGTGCAGAAGTAAGGGCTTAAATATCCCTTGTCGAATTGCATACCTTCAACCACATCAAGTGTAGTTTCAATACTTTTAGCTTCTTCAACAGTGATCGTACCGTCTTTACCAACTTTATCCATTGCGTCAGCAATAATTTCACCAATTTCGTCGTCCCAGTTTGCTGAAACAGTTGCTACTTGGCGAACTTCAGCTGTATCGGAAACTTTCTTACTGTCACGAAGTAATTTAGCAACACCAGCTTCCACTGCTTTGTCGATACCACGCTTTAAGTAAACTGGATTTGCACCCGCTGCTACATTCTTAAGACCTTCTTGGTAGATTGCTGCGGCTAAAACGGTTGCCGTTGTAGTACCGTCACCGGCAAGATCGGAAGTTTTTGAAGCGACTTCACGCACCATTTGGGCACCCATATTTTCATAAGGATCACTCAATTCAATTTCTTTCGCAACTGTAACACCATCTTTGGTCACAGTCGGTGAACCGAATTTCTTTTCAATTAAAACATTACGACCCTTCGGTCCCAATGTTACGCTTACCGCATCAGCAAGTGTATTAACCCCTTTAAGGGCTTTTTTACGTGCTGCTTCGTCGAATAATATTTGCTTAGCCATAATTTTATTTTCTGAGTTTTGTTTATATTGTTAGCTAAGAAGCCTTATCCAATGATACCGAGGATATCGTCTTCACGAACTAGTTGATACTCAACATCGTCAAGTTTAATCTCAGTTCCACCGTATTTGCTAATTAACACTTTATCTCCTTTTTTGACTTGGAAGCCGATATTTTTTCCATCGTCGTCCTTTTTGCCAGTTCCAAGAGCTACTACTTCAGCTTCTTGTGATTTCTCTTTTGCAGAGTCAGGGATGATTATACCGCCTTTTACTTGCTCGTCTTCATCGACGTGCTTGACCAAGACGCGATCTCCCAATGGAGTTATTTTTGGTTTGCTCATATTTTTTTGTTTTTGGTTATTTATATACTAGATTT
>CAWUUU010000153.1:0-4855 GCA_963924995.1 uncultured Opitutales bacterium | reverse complement strand
GAAGAACTTCATGCCTTGATTAAAGGAGATGATCGAAGGTTACTTGCTGTGGTCGGCCCTTGTTCGATCCATGATCTTGCATCCTGTCGGGAATATGCCCAACGATTTACCCAACTCGCGGAGGAACTCAAGGATCGTTTGATTTTAATAATGCGGGTTTATTTCGAAAAACCTCGCACCACTGTAGGGTGGAAAGGTTTAATCATGGACCCCAAGCTTAATGGAACCTGTGATATCCCGGAGGGCTTACGGATTGCCCGACAATTTCTAGGTGAAGTTTTGGATATGGGGATACCCACTGCGACTGAATTACTTGATCCAATCACTCCCCAATATATTGCTGATTCACTTTGTTGGTCTGCGATTGGTGCCCGAACTTCCGAATCCCAGACTCATCGTCAAATGGCTTCAGGGTTATCGATGCCGGTTGGATTTAAAAATGCCACTGCTGGCGATCTGAAAGCCGCAGTTAACGGAATAATAGCAGCCACTATGAGCCAAACATTTTTAGGAATTACGGAGGATGGAAGAGCCTCCGCGGTGACCACAGGAGGAAACCCCGATTGCCAGCTCATTCTGCGTGGTGGGACGAATGGCCCCAATTATCAAGCCGATCATGTAAAAGCAGCGGAAGAAGCACTCCGTTCCGCCAATGCCCCAGTTTCTATTATGGTCGATTGTAGTCACGCCAATAGTGAAAAAGATCCGGCACGCCAGCCCATTGTACTCGATCATGTTCTTGAACAAATTAAAGACGGAGCGGACTCGATTCATGCGGTGATGATTGAAAGTCATTTAAATGCGGGTAGCCAATCCTTTCCCCGCCCGCTTAAAGAACTCGAGTATGGAGTTTCCATCACTGATGGATGCATCGATTGGTTGAGCACTGAGGCTTGCCTTCGGCGAGCTGCCGATGTAGTCGATAAGTCTCGCTTTTCCTAATCATCTTCTTTCTCATTTCTATTAATCCCTAATTTTAAAAACTATGAATAATAAAGCACCAATCCGTGTAGCCGTAACTGGAGCCGCAGGCCAAATCGGTTACTCCCTTCTTTTTCGTATCGCGTCCGGAGCCGTTTTTGGCCCCGATCAACCAGTTGCACTTAATTTAATTGAGATCGAACCTGGTATGAAAGCACTGGAGGGTGTGGTGATGGAACTTGATGATTGTGCTTTTCCATTACTTAAGGATATTCGCCCAACCTGTGACTTAAATGAAGGATTTACCGATGTGAATTGGTCTCTTCTCGTGGGAAGCGTTCCCCGTAAGGCTGGAATGGAGCGAGGTGATTTACTCGGTATTAATGGAAAGATTTTCACGGGCCAAGGGCAGGCGATTCAAGCCAATGCCGCTTCCGATGTCCGTGTTTTAGTAGTGGGTAATCCTTGTAATACTAATTGTTTAATCGCGATGAATAACGCACCCGATATTCCAAACGATCGCTGGTTTGCGATGACTCGGCTTGATGAAAACCGGGCCGCTGCTCAATTAGCGGCTAAGGCGGGCGTTCAAGTTTCCGAGGTTTCCAATGTGACGATTTGGGGCAACCACTCGGCCACTCAGTATCCTGATTATTACAATGCACAAATTGGTGGTCAATCTGCCCATGAAGTAATTGCTGACGAATCGTGGGCTCAAAACGAATTTATCCCCATCGTTCAACAACGGGGAGCCGCAATTATTCAAGCGCGAGGCGCCTCCTCTGCTGCCTCCGCCGCCAATGCGGCAATCGACACCGTTCGGTCATTGACTACTCCAACCCCTGCCGGGCAATGGAATAGCGTCTGTGTGGCCTCCGATGGGAGTTATGACACTAAAGAAGGTTTGATTACCTCTTTCCCTGTCCGTTCGGATGGAGAGAAGTGGGAAATTGTACAAAATGTACCGATTAACGAATTTGCTCGAGGCAAGCTCGACGCTTCGGTTACTGAGTTGGATGAGGAACGCTCATTAGTGAGCAGTTTGCTACCCAGCTAATAAATCAAACGCGGAAAAAGCAGATAATTGCCTATTTCCCTAATCGATGTTCATACATTCGAACATCGTGGTACTTATCAAATTTATATCCTCCTTCATGCAGGAGACCGGCGACTTGGAATCCCAGTTTTTCATGCAATCTCTCGGAGCCCGGATTGGGAAGAACTACTAATCCGTAAGCCCGATGCACCTCGTCCACTTGTTTAAGTTCATCGAGCAAGGCTGAATAAACTAATTCGCCCATCCCCATCCCGAGCTGATCGGGGTGTAAATAAATACTGGTCATTACCGAGGGCGAATAAGCGGGGCGAAGATGAAAGCGTAAACTCGCTGCATAACCAACTACTTTTCCTTCTCTTTCCGCGACCATTAATTGATAACGTCCATCGTTGGTAAACTGAGTAAACCAAGTCTTTCGATTTTCGAGAGACATTTCCACCATCTCAAAAGTAATCACAGTCTTGGTGATGTAGTGATTAATAATATCCCTCAAAACGGGCATGTCGGACTCGCGCCCTCTACGAATGGTGGCTTTCATTTATTGTTTAAAAATGGTACCCGGAGAGGGGGTCGAACCCTCACTTCCTTGCGGAAACTGGATTTTGAATCCAGCGCGTCTACCAATTCCGCCATCCGGGCAACTTAAGGAGTTAAAATGATCAGAACTTCAATATTTTGCAAGAACTGAGTTTGACTCTCGGAATTTCTGATCGGATTCACATTTTAATTTAAGTAAAAACGAATAATCAAATTGTAAGAAAATGATTGTTGGAGCTAAGTTATAGTAGTTAGTGTTAAAGGAAGCACGCGAAACTTTCATCCATGCCCAATCCAAGATCCATATTGCAAACTTTTGCCCTGAAGGCAGTTTTACTTTGGATGATATGTCACTCTTCTTTGTGCCTTGCTGAAAATGCCACGGTAACCGGCGTGGTGAACTATCGAGGTGTGATTCCCGGACCGACCTATGTCTGGGCACTCGAGGCCAACGGAACTAAGGCCGCGGAATCCATTCTGCCGGATGGAAATGGAACCTATGCGCTGAGCCTATTAAAAGGGAGGGGGTACGACTTTAAAGTTTTCGTGGACGGGAGCCAGAATGGGTATCCCACGACTGGGGAAGTATGGAAGCACTATACAGATTGGAATAATTCGCTTGGAGGATACAACCTGACTCAAATTGATGGTAACATAAGTGGGATCGATTTTAGTCTATTGGATCAGGATAGTGACAATGATGGGTTTCTTAATTGGCACGAATTTAAGGCTGGCACTCAGGATAACAATGCAAGTTCAACCCCACCGCTTAACTTTGGGCTTATTGCCCATTGGACTTTTGACGAAACTAACGGCACGGTGCTTCACGATTCAACGGCCAATGAAATTAACGGAACCATGCATGGATTTACTAATCCGTGGAACCCCGGACGGGAGGGGGGAGCGTTTCGGTTCGATGGGATCAATGACTATATTTCCTTTCCTGGGGCGAACCAACTTGACGACCTTGGTCCATTTAGTTTTTCGGGTTGGTTGAAGCTCGACCATAATGGAAGTGGGTATGTGATTGCTAAGCGATCCCTAGGCACAGGTTATTGGAGATATTTTGCATCCGGTCCGACCAAGAATTGGTTGATTCGAAAAACCACGGGTAATGCTCCATCTCTTTCAACGACATCCGTTACCCCTTTCTTTCAATGGCAACATGTTGCCCTCACCTGGACAGGATTATTGAATGCTCAGAACAGCAAGATGTACCTCGACGGAACGCTTTTGGCGAATGTCACCCGAGCCAGTGGAGCTGGCGACTTGATCTCTGATGTGGGTAATCTATTCACCCTCGGCAACCGACCTCAGAATAACTCATCTTATTTCAAAGGTTGGATGGACGACTTTCGAATTTGGAACCGGGTGATCACACCCACTGAGGTACACTCAATTTACAATGCCTCTCCGGAATCGAACACCACGATTTCAGGTACGGTCACGCATACAGGCACCGTACCCGGTTCGGTTATTATTTGGGTTTTCGATGAAAGTGGAACTAAACTGGGTTCTCAAACATTGACGAACGGTCCGGGTAACTATTCATTCACACTTCCGGTCGGGCATTCATATGACATTAAGGCTTTTCGCGATGGCAACGGAAACGGCCAACTCGATCCATCGATTGGTGAACCTTATGCCCATTGGGGGTCGTGGAACGGGAGTGGTTTCGACCGCTTGCCTGTTAATGGAAACAAAACTGGGGTTGATATCGCAATTACTTGGGAAGCGGATACCGATAGCGATGGATTTACCCTTTGGCAAGAAACGCAGGCGGGCACACAGGATAATAATGTAAGCTCCAAGCCCAACTCTGCACCGATCGATCTTAATTCGACAACTGCGCTATCCATTGCCGAGAATCAAATAGTTGGTACATTGGTGGGCGAATTTAATGCTACTGATCATGATTTAAATGCTAGTTTGACTTATAAATTGGTCAGCGGTGAGGGTGACACAGATAACTCTCTTTTTCGGATAAACCCTATTGGCAAGCTAAGGACAGCAACTATTTTTGACTTTGAAAACAATGCAAGTACCTATTCAATCCGTGTGCGAGTAAAAGATGAACATAACGCTACGGTCGAAAAGAAGTTCACCATATCCTTGCTGAATGGAAATGACGGTCCGGTCATTCTCTTGGGACATGGAGGTGCACACGCTGGAGCCCTATGGGCAGAAATACAGGTTTTAGAAAATACTCTTTTAGCCCATGAGATCAACGCGACCGATCAAGATGGAGATGTACTTTCTTTTACCAAGACCGCAGGTGCGGATAAGGCCTTGTTCAGCTTGAACTCGGCCACGGGCACATTGAGCTTCAAAGCAGCACCT
>CAWUUU010000152.1:0-2853 GCA_963924995.1 uncultured Opitutales bacterium | reverse complement strand
CCTGCATCCCGTCGATTTATCGAAGTTGGCCATCCTCAGCGGGATATTGACTCAAGGAATTGGGGGTTGAAGGGTAAACCGATCAGCGTGCGCCAGGTTACGGGAACTATCGAGGCTCCGCAGATCATAGAATTCCCCATTGATTTGCGTTCGGGTATGCCACAGGAATTTGCGGTGCAGGAAAAACAGCCCAACACTGGAAATTTAAAAGTACTTTGGGACGATCATAACAAGCTTAGGGCAGAGAACGGATACGGTCACCCGCCTGCAATCTGGATCGACTGGGTGGAACTGGAAGGTCCTCTTGACCCGAATCGACCCAAGACATGGAAGCAAAGAAGGGAAGTGGAGCATCACGCCAACGCCAAGGTCGGCGGCACCTACAGTGATTATTTCAAAGGTGGTCATGATAATGCTCAGGCTTTTCTGAAAACCGGTAAACCGCAGAAAGATATTATCGACGAAGATCGGGCCCAATTTATTATCCGCGAATTTGAAAAAAAGGGTCCAAGTTATCGTAGATATCTGGATAGTAACCTAACAAAATCCGGGTCATTATTAACTACTAACATATACAATAAAGAGTTCATTTCATTACCACCTGAAGATCTCAGTGGTTGGAAAAAAACCAAACATGTTGTGGAGGCTTTGCCCGCCGGTAATTATAAATTACGTTTTCGTGTTGGTGTCGTCCAGTCTACTCAAAAGGAACGACATTATATAGCTCTTGGCTCAGTTCCTGCAAAAGATCAGTTCAATTTATTGGATACTTTTCAGGTAAGCGGTACGATTGATAATCCTCAGGTAATTGAGGTGCCAGTTCAGCTATCCAAGAACGGTCCTCGAAAATTCGCCGTCCGTGAAAGGGGCGACCCCAAGGCAATGCAGGCACGGATGCTATCTGCAATCAAGGAAACTGGCCTTAGTCTAACACCGGCTCTTTGGATCGACTGGGTCGAATGGGAAGGGCCCATCCCGGCCGCCAAGCCAAAAATGTTTAAGCAACGCCGTGAAGTGGAGCAGTACGCCACTGCCAAAGTGAAAAGGAAATACGAGAGCTTCTTCAAAGCAGGGTACGAGGCTGCTCTTGCTTTTCAAAAAGACGGTATTCCCCGCCCTGCAGTGGGTGTGAAAGATTTGGATGAGGCAAAATTCCGAATTCGTAGATATGAGATGGAGGCACCTTCCCAATTGCGCTACCTGAATGATCCCCTCACCAAAGATGGATCATTACTCGGCGTGTTTGATCGGAATGGAAATTTGAACAGCGAGGAGTTCATCGAAATAAGTATGGATTCTCCTGGAGCCAAGAAAAAATCCAAGCCCTTGCCCCTTGGAGAGTACCGGATACGCGTTCGCATGGGATCGGTGGAGGGCACTTCTCCGGATCGTCATTTTGGGGTGCTGGGTTCCGTAAACAAGGGAGACGAGTTCAGCTTACTGGAAACTTTTCAAGTCACGGGAACTACGAATGACCCGCAGGTTTTCGAAACCACAGTGGAATTGACCCTCAATGGCACACGCAAGTTTTCCCTGCGCGAGAAAAGTAACCTGAGGGCAGATACCTTGCGGGGTAAGCGGGAGGTTTACAAAGACGGAATGGCACCTCCACCGGCTCTCTGGGTCGACTGGGTCGAGTGGGAAGGGCCCTTGCAAGATAATTTCGAGGATGGCGGGTTGGTAAAGATTTTACAAAACAACCTGAATGGAATCGTGGATACGCAGGAGAAAAGAGCCCGTAGGATTTTTCAGCAATTTTGTGTGGAAGCCTTTCGTCAGGTCGAACCTGCTCCCCAATTTATCGATCAACTGGTCGGTCTGTATAAAACCAGAATAGCGGCCGGTGATTCTTTCGATGTGGCCATCCGTACCCCAATGAGTGTTATCCTTGCCTCACCGGGCTTTATTTATCTCGACGAGCCAAATACAACGGCATCGAAGCGTCCGCTCAATGACCGGGAGCTGGCGGTTCGTCTCGCCTATTTCCTCTGGAGTTCGCCCCCAGATGCAAGGCTTTTTACGTTGGCTAAAAAGAATGAACTAAGTCAACCCGCTACTCTGCGTGCGGAAGTGGATCGCATGATTGCCGATCCCAGATCCGAGGAATTCGTGGCCGGCTTCGTTCACCAGTGGTTGCACATGGAAAGATTGGACTTTTTTCAGTTTGATACCAAGTTACACCGTGAGTTTGACGAGAGCGTGCGGGCTTCCGCCAGAAAGGAAGTCTACGAATCTTTCGCCCTGTTGTTGAGTGATCAGGAGGAGGGTCGTCTCGGGAAATTATTGAAGAGTGATTATGTGATGATCAACGGCCTGCTCGGCACCTATTATGGAATTGAGGGCGTGACCGGGGATCACTTCCGCAAGGTTTCCTTACCCGCGTCCTCTCCTCGTGGAGGCTTGCTTGGCACCGCAGCCGTTCTGGCCATGGGGAGTGACGGCATTGAAAGTAGTCCGGTTGAACGCGGAGCCTGGGTCTTACGCTACCTACTCAATGATCCACCTCCACCGGCTCCGCCCAATGTTCCCCAGCTTTCCCGTCTAGCCGATAAGCCCCTAACCGCCCGCGAACGGGTACTGGCTCACCAGGAAGAACCACAGTGCGCCAGCTGTCACCGTAAAATTGACCCGATCGGGTTCGGGCTGGAAAACTTTACCGCCGCCGGTAAGTGGCGGACCGAAGACAAACACGGGAAGAAAACCTATGACATCGATCCATCCGGTAAATTTCATAAAGGGCCTGAGTTTTCCAATTACTTTGAAATGCGTGATTTGATTGCTCAAAAAGAAAACGATTTTGCCCGGGGCTTTACGGAGCATTTGATTGGATACGGATTGGGCCGACCTTTTGGA
>CAWUUU010000151.1:0-7046 GCA_963924995.1 uncultured Opitutales bacterium | reverse complement strand
CTCCCCCTTTTGACCTATCGATACAGCCAGTGTTTATGGCTTGGATTATATTTCATGTTTGCCGAGCATGAAATGCCTGGTTTAGAAACTTAGAGTTTATGCGTACAATATTTATTTTTCTCCTTATTAGCCTGAGTTCATCCTTTGGGAATGAACTTTCCCAATTACACTCGTGGACAGATTTGAACGGCAGGACTTTGGAGGCAAAATTTATACAGGCCAATGATACATCTGTAACTATTGAATGGAATGGCAACCGTTTTGATTTGCCAATCATTACATTAAACGAGGAATCAAAAATACTCCTACAAAAGCTTAAAGGACAAGCGGAGGAAGCCCCCAAAAATGAGAGTAATTTACATGAATGGAAAGACACTTCAGGTCGGACTATTCAAGCCAGTTTTGTTAAATCAGATAAACTAACCGTTACCCTAAATTGGAACGGAAAGATAAGCGTCTTGCCCCTGTCCATGTTTGACGATGCATCCCGTCAATTAGCCATTCGTTTACAAGTTGCATCTCAGAGTCCACAAAAATTGCCAACGGGAGCTGGTGGAGAGAAAGTTGATTTGAATGGTAATCTTAAGCTTGCTCAGGAATACCCTTGGCGAAATCAGGGAGGTCAATCGGTCCTAGGTCAGTTTGTTGAATTAACGAAAAACGACTTAAAGATTTCGATGAACGGAGGAAGTCGGGAAGTAGTAATCCCCTTAGCCACTCTATCTCCAGATTCTCTAAGTTTGGCTAAGAAGATCAACATCCTTTCCGCCCAGGCTCAAAAGGCAACAGCAGTCTTAATAAAAAAAAGGAAAAGTTTAAAAGTTCCAAAAGTTACGGATGCAGACTTGGAGATTGAACATGAATTTAAGAATGTGAAAGGCCAAGTAATAATGGCTCAATTTTCCGATGCGGACGAACGAATGGTCTCGTTAATTATGAAATCGAGGTCGAGTAGACCTATCGCATTGGCTTGGGAAAGTTTTGATTCTGAATCGATGGCCAAGCTTGAAGCGTTGCGTAGAAAAAGAGCCGAGCTCGCTTCAAGAAAGCCAAAAATTATTCCAGCCAAGGGGGCTCGTTTATCCTACTATGGGAGTGGTAAGTATAAGAACTATAATACTATCTTTGAAGGTGACTCTTACACGATCGGATTACCTTACAGCGGGGATGGATTACATGTATGGATAAATCCTGGTGCGGATAAATTGCCTGAGACTGCCCAGTCCACACCACTTGGGATTAAAAGAATGAGCATAGGGTTTAATTCCAGATTTGTGGATAAATCCAACCCGAAGCGTTCAAGAACGAGAAGTCGAAGGATCACCAGTTTTGATTCATCTCCTGAACCATCCCTCGATCGCGAAAAAATTATCCTTACAGGAAAGTACGAGAATGGAGGCACTTTTGAATATAATATGGAAGTTAATCGAAAGGGAATGCAGTTTTGGTCTAGAATAAAGGACCCCGCAGGAGAGGAATGGCCAACCAGTACCCGCGTCAGTGTAAGTCTGCATGGAGTGGTTCCTAATGTGAAAGATTTAGCTATGGCGAAAATTAAATCACAAATTGGGGATGGTGCATTTTACATGACTCCGGTGGAAGGAAAGCGGATCAAATTACCTTTCGATAAGAAATGGACCGAACTTAAAATTCCAAGGGGGGCATTATCTTCCCTCAAAGCTGTCGAAGTCATGGGTTTTCCATATTATCAATTCAAATTTAATATCTCTCCGAATAATGGTAAAGATATGAATTTTAATTACGAAAAGGGCTATGCTGGAACATTCCCGTTTCAGGGAATAAGCCTACGATATTCGTCAAAAGAGAAAAGAACCGAAGTGCCCAAAAGTCGAAGTTTGAAAGTTTCTGTCACCCGAAACTAATCCTTCTGGCCACTTATTTTCTCTGTTTTTCCTTTTTCAAATAATCACTCGGGTATCCCGGATGTTTGGGCATATTGGATACGGGATAGCCTTGGTCTTTGGCGTAGGCTTCAAATCGTTCGGGTATTTTGGCCTGTTCAGGCGAGCCATTGTGGAAAATTAAGCGGTATCGTAAGCGAAGGGATTGTCCTTTGGGCACTCGGTGATCTCCATCGCCACCAATTTTTACGGGGGCAAATGGATTGGCGGAAATTAGGCCATAATCTCGTGCATGCCACCAGGATTTTTTCCCTTTTTTTACGGGATTACTTGGATGGCTGAAGAACGCGAAGCCCGCATCTTTGCCTTCTACTTTTCCATAATAGTAAACCCAGTCGGCACGCTTGCCCCAAATTGCTTTGCCTTCAATCCCTTCACTATTAAGAGCATTTCCGTACACCTTATGCACTCCATACTTAGGATTTGGATTTAGACGCAGATCGGGGTGGGTCCGGATGCCGACAAATCCGTCTTTGTATTCCTTAAAGTGCAAATCCATATTGGTCGCGTGCATGCTTAAATCGAGGTCAATAAAGCGAACAATTTTGTCTCCGCCAAATGTCAGAGTCCGGGTGTCCGCTCCAATGGTTTTACCTTGGCTGTCTTTCCATGCATTAAGGGTTTTGATCAGGGCCCGATCTTCACCCGAACGAGTTTCAATGACTTTGAGGTGTTCCACAGTTCCCGAGTTTTTGAACTGGTTATGCCAGTGACCAACTCCGTTCATGTCCTGATGTCCAATGAAGAGGGCCCGGTGGTGGGGATGATCTTTAGCTTCGCCGGGAGTATCTTTTTTGATTGGCCAGTCGCGAGTCATGCGGATACCTCCCGGTGCTTGAATAGGCCAGATGATTGGCTGCGATAAAATGTTAAAGTTGTAACGAGTAAATAATTCTCCACCAATCTTTACTTCAATGCCTTCCTTGGATTGAGTCAGAGTGACTGGAAGCTTGGTCGTTGGGCGCTTTAATCGGTTGAGGGTGTATTGAACGAAAGAATTTTCCATCGCTTCTCCATCCTTGGATTTAAGATCAAGATCAATCTCGTAGATTCGGCCCGGTTGAAGATCGCTGACGAGAATTTCGTACGGTCCATCGCCCACCACTTTGATTACTTTATGTTCTTTATTATCCTTTGGAGAGGATCCATATCGGTATCCATATTCATAGCGAAAGCTTCGGACCTTTATTTTTTCGATCAGTTGTTTAGGGTTTTGAATCGGCTTTGTAAAAGTGAGATTAAATCCATTCTCGGTAAGCTTACAGTTTTGAACATGGAAAGGTTTTTTTCCACTGTAGGTTAATCGCTGGATTCCCTCGTCGGGTTTTTGCCACCCCCGAGCTGTGGATCCATAGTAGATACTCTTTCCATTTGGATCCATCGCGATTCGTACTCCAGCGGCCCGCAGGTTTTTTTCTGAGTAGAAGAGTGCAACCGCACCTTGCCAACCCCCATCCACTTTTTCTAACATTGCCCGTACAATCCGTCGTCCATTTTCATCGGGAATGAGCATCTGTCCATTGTAGGGGCCAAATTTTTCACTCTCAATAATGAAGGGTTCAGCACACGAATTCATCATGTTACGAGGCATTTGTAAGGAGGGTTGATTGTGCAGATCATCCAGCATCTTACGGGGTAAAAAGAGTGGGGTTCCGAATACATCGAATTTCGGATCCCAGACTAAACTCGATGGATGTCCATTAAAGGAACCTTTACTCACATTGTACAATGGCGAACCGCCTCGCCAATCCCCTTGGTTATCTCCACACCAAATTTCGCCGTCCGGTGAACGGGTTATTCCATTGTGCATTCGAAATCCGCTTGCATGGGGGATCATGGTTCCATCCTTCTGGTATCTAATCACCCAGCCCTTGTATAGATTGGAAGAAAAATTACGCCCCCTTCGTCCGTCTTTTGAATAGTCGCCACGGGGAGTGTGAAAAGTCGGACCGTTATGGGACGCGGTTCCCAATGCGAGGTAGTATCCCCCTTCACCGTCGGGGCAGATCGCGTTGGTCTCGTGGTAATTTCCACTGATTCCAAAATCATTATTTAAATTATTATACCGGTCGGCCACGCCATCCTGATCGGTGTCCTTGATTTCAGTAAGCTCAGCCATTTGGGTAACAATAATATGGCCACGGCCAATAATTTGCATGCCCATTGGATTGTGAAGTCCGGTGGCAAAGACTTTCCATTGAGTGGCCTTGATATCCTTTCCCAGCTTGGTCACGACTACATCACCCCGACGTAAGCAGGCGTAGAGGTTTCCATCATCATCAAAGGCTAAAGCACCAATCTCCGGTGGCATGTCGTCTGGAAAGGTTATATTTTCTAATTGATAACTCGCATTGGAAAGAAGAAAAGCAGAGATCCAAGAGAAGGATAAAAAAAGTAGAGTCTTCATGGTAGTTAAAACAGAAATTTACTTAATGGACTTGATGAAAAGAATCAAAGAATCATATTCCGCCGGGTCCAATTTGTAGGGCGGCATCATCCCGGTGAGGTATCCTTTTACCGTCTTGGCCATCGGGTTTTCGATTGATTCGCGAAGGTAGGCTTCGTCGACAATTAAAGAGTCGCCGTTTAGGAATTCACGCTTGGCTCCATAGGTGCCTTTGAGAGTCGGACCATGATTTCTCCCTCCGTCAATAGAATGACAGGCAATACATCCAAGGGTTGTGTAAAGTTTTTCCCCAATCGCCAAGGTTGGATTTTTAATCACTTCCTTTTTTACCTCCGAGGAAAATCTTTCTCCGGCATTGGGTCGAATATCAATACTGAGTTTACCGGGACTTTTTTTGATCACTTTTACTTGTGTATTGGGCGATTTGAAGTCGAGGGATTCCTTATCGTCCGATGAAAATTCAATCCTTAAAGTCTGTACTGATGAACCGGGTTGAATTGAAACGGAAATCCTCGATGATCCCACTTGGTAATCGTATACGGGGAGCCGGTCCTTTCCTAGAGAATAGCCTAAGTATTGAGGAGAGCCGACTTTGGAAACAGGTTGGCTATTAATTTGAAGAGGATGGAGACCCACCGCTTTGTAAAAAACAAATCCGTACAGGCGTGGAACATAACCAAAGCCTTTCCTTCTTCCACTTTGCCGATCGCCCCAATAGTTTTTCATATCAAGAAATCCGTCCGTCCAGGCGTAGAGCAAACGACACTCAGTGGTATCCCAGACATAGGATAACTTTTCACCCATGTTGACTGCGATTGCTGCCGGGATACCCTCTATGGGTTCATATTTCTTGGAGGATTCTTTTCCGCTACCTGGACTGTACTTAGGAGAAGATTCTCCTCTCGAGTGGTTTGATAATACCTGATCACGATCAAGGCCCAATTCGGGCACGAATGTCCGTAATACAAGGGGGCGTTCTATGCTCCCCATTGGTTTGACTTCAAAAGTCAGGTATCCCTTCAGCGCATAGGGCGACTGATTTTTTTCTTGGGATTGCCCATTGATCGGCTGGCGACTATACACAAGTAAAGCAATCAGGCTAAGGAAAGAATATTTAAGTAGAATATGTTTCACAATTTAATCGAGATTAACGAAAGAGAAAAAGTCTAAGAAGCCTATTTTTCTTTTGAATACAACTCAATTTTAATAAGTTGATTTATTTTGATAGGGGGAGAACTTAATTAATAAACAACTCAATACTAGTATTAATTCCTTTAATCACACCACATTAACCACACGTGTTCCTGCGAGTAGATCATGGAGGCATCTTCTTTCTTTGCCAAAAATAAATAAGACATCAACCAAGCCAATCAATCCGCCTACCTGGGGGACTTGACTCATCAATGAAAAAAATAGGTACCTAAGGAAATAAAGTTTACTTATCCCGACTTGATCACCTTGGAGGTCTACGATTTTAATCTTCATAAGTCTTTTTCCTATCGTTTGTCCATGATTAGCAAGGAGCATCCCGTTTAAAAGAAGGAAAACAACTTGCCCCGAGAGGAATACAATAAGCATATCATTCACTGTTGGGAGTATGCCCCTAAGTAATCGAGGGATAACATTATCCCAAAATCCAGTGATCATGGCGATGGCAATTAAAATTGAAAATGCAATCAAAACATCAATATTCGCTGCCCCTAAACGTTTCTTGAGGCTTGCCAGTTCGATTGTGGTTTCTGTCATTTTCTTAATTCTCTCGATAGATTATCATTTGAGTACTGTATGGGGTATTACTTTCGTACCATTATAGAGAAGCGAAAATTTTAAAATTCAATCGCCTCTTATCTCGATGCATGATAGTTTGATGACTCAATGAAATTACTACAGGGACAAGTTTGGAAAAAGGGCAAGGATTATTACAGAATCACGGAATGGTCGCGCATGACTATTCAATACAAGCACACCCAAAACCTCAATTGTGTGGAAGGGGAAGTAGTGGAAGTATCTAAGAAGGAATTTTGCCGATTGCTCAAAGGAGCCACCCTTTGTGATCCAGTTGAGTAGGTTGTTTTTTTAACTCGAACCTTAAGCCCGTACCTTTTGTAAACTAATAAGATGTCAGTTTCTATTGGTACTCCTTTTAAAAAATCTGCGAAGAAAGTACTTCTGTGCGGATCAGGTGAACTGGGGAAAGAAGTGGTGATTGAACTTCAACGCTACGGGGTTGAGGTAATCGCAGTTGATTCTTATACCGATGCCCCGGCCATGCAGGTGGCCGATCGTGCTCATGTGATTTCCATGCTCGATGGCGACGAACTTAAACGGGTGATCGAATTGGAAAAGCCCGACCTAGTCGTACCCGAGGTCGAAGCGATTGCCACAGATACATTAGCTGAGTTGGAGACTGCCGGGGTCACTACGGTTATTCCGACTGCCCGAGCTACTCAATTAACCATGAATCGCGAAGGTATTCGTCGATTGGCTGCAGAAGAGCACGGTCTTAAAACTTCACCCTTTCGTTTTGCCTCTACAGAAGATGAATTTCAACAAGCGGTTGAATTGATTGGGATGCCCTGTGTCATTAAGCCGATCATGAGTTCATCCGGAAAAGGCCAAAGCACTATCCGCTCAGCCGATGATATCGATCGAGCTTGGGAATATGCCCAAGCAGGTGGACGGGCAGGGGAGGGCAAAGTGATTGTGGAAGGATTTGT
>CAWUUU010000150.1:0-5499 GCA_963924995.1 uncultured Opitutales bacterium | reverse complement strand
CCAAAGTTCATATTAATGAAACTTGCACGAGGTTGAAAATTTGATCAAAACAAGAAGATGAAAAGGAATTTATTCTATTTACCTGTTGTTTTATTAGTGGTGTGCACAGGAACTCTTTTACTTTCACAAACCCGTGCTCGTAATGGAGATTCTCGCAAGTATCGGTTATCGCCAATTGTCAAAGTCTCTACTTCCAAAAACCCGACGATGGATGCAGGTAGATTGAATGTTAATCTATTAATGGATGGAAAACTTCCTGAAGATGGCTGGCGTTCGACATGGACCGCATGGTTTAAAGTGGACCCAATTGTTACTTTTGATCTAGGAGCAGATAAGAAAATAGGAGTGATTCGGATTTATTTTCAACCCACTGACCGAGCAGATGAACTTGCCGAAGTTAAAGTTGAGGTAAGCAAGGATGGTAAGCAATATTTGGACTTTAATGAGTACGAAGGATTTGTGACTGAAAAAGGAAAAGGAGCATGGGCTGAACTTGATTTACGATCGGTGAATGCAAGATACTTTAGAATTTCACCCAAGTTTCAAGGATGGGGTCACTTATGGGGTGAAGTTGAATTCTGGGAAATTGCCAATTGAGCTTAGGGCCCTTTTTTTTCTAAAGGTTGGTTTTCATTCCAATAATCTTCCAAACTTTGGCTTGGGTGTGGATTCAAATTAATGATTTTTCTGTTCTCACTTCTGAGGCGAAAAACTTCCCAGATCAGAAAAATATTTATGATTATGGAGGTGGCAAGAACGAGGGCAATTTTGACCTTCAGTTTTGTTTTCATCGGATTGTGTCAGGAATTTATAAAGAGAAATGAATAGGCCAAGAAGGGTGGAGCGGATCGCAGATTGGGCAACTCAATTTTTCCCCATTTGGTCGGTCATGGTTGGAATTCTTGCTCTGTATGAACCTGCTTGGTTTTTATGGTATGGAAAAGATGCAATAGGATTTGGACTAGGTATTATCATGTTAGGAATGGGGATGACATTGCAACCCGAAGATTTTCTCCGCGTTTGGAAAGAACCCAAAGTCGTGGGCTTGGGCGTTTTTTCTCAGTTCCTCATCATGCCTGCTTGGGGTGCTTTTATTGCATGGGCCCTTCAATTACCCTCAGAAATGGCAGTTGGTTTAATCCTAGTAGCCTCTTGTCCAGGTGGTACAGCTTCGAATGTGGTGGTTTTTTTGGCGAAGGCAAATTTGGCACTATCCGTGAGTTTAACTTTAGTCTCAACCCTGCTCGCTATTTTATTAACCCCTTGGTTAACCAATTTATACGCGGGTCATTATGTTCCGGTTGATTCCTGGGGATTGCTTAAAAGTATTTCACTCATTGTTTTACTGCCATTAGTCATTGGTTTGCTATGGAAGAGATTATTCGAAAGGTCTGCCCGACAGGTTTCAAAAGTATCCCCGTTTGTGTCAGTTCTATTTATATTATTAATTGTAGGCTACGTCTTGGCAGCTAAGAGAGAGATTATACTAAATAATTGGTCCACTCTTTTATTTGCGGTTCTCTCCTTACATCTCGGAGGGTTTTTCTTGGGTTTTATGATCGGTTTATTGTTCAAAAGAAATCAGTTGGACTGCCGAACTTTTTCGATTGAAGTGGGGATGCAAAATTCCGGTTTAGGAATGGCGTTGGCGAGTAAACACTTTGCACATTTACCTATGGTTCCTGCACCTTGTGCTTTGAGTGCGGTGATGCATTGTTTGATTGGTAGTTTTCTAGCATCTTGGTGGAATCGAAAAAACAACAATAAAATTTGACATAACAAACTTTTGGTAGTTTTATTATGAAATCGCAAGGATGCGTGGGTTAATTTACCCAATTTGTTATTGCAAGGAGGCAATTTGTTATTGCCTTCATGTATTTCTTTATAATTAAAATCCTTAGACTTTCATTTTCGATCATCTATTGTTCGAATAATGAAATTCCCATTATTTGCTTGGTTAGCAGAAAAGGTGTGGGTTCTTTACCATCTGACTTCTCACCAAAACCACATACTGATTCGTACATGGGGTATGTGATTCTCTTTTACCGAGTTAATCGAGTATTCATGAAGGGAATATTTATTTAGAGGATGCTTTCACCTAATTCACCCATTTACGCCAATCTTTCCCATGCAACAGGGAAAGCTATGCTGGCACTCCAGAGAAGTACAAGTAGAGCACTTTCAGTTAAGGCGACCGAGGTAGCCATCTCGAAGGGGAATTCGGGTGATGCAAGTTATTCAGCAAGATTGAGTAGTCTGAGTGATCAAAAGAAAATCGAAGTCAATAATTTACAAAACCTGATCAGTTTTGGGCAAATGCAAGACGCGGGTCTAGAGAATGCGTTTAATATTATGAATCGAATGGGAAGCATTGCAGGGTCGGCATCAAACTCTCTAATCAGTTCCTCGGAAAGATCTATTTTTAGTGAAGAGTTTGAAACCTTGAAGGGTCGTCTCGGTCAACTTCAAGAAATTCAATTTCAAGGCTATAATCTTTTCCAAGCTAGCGAAAGTTCACTGTCAATAGATGCAGGAGAGCATAAGATTACTTTCAATCCGGCATCTTTCAATAATCTGTCTGGGTTTTCACTTACGAGTGAATCAAATGCTTCTTTGGCAGGTTCCAAAATTTTAGATGAGCTTAATACAATTTCGGATAAACGTGCAAGTATTGGATCTGTTCAAAATGAGATTCTTATGTCTAGCAATCGACTGAGTTCTTACTTTGTTGCAGAACAAGCTCATTTGGCAAAGAAAGAAAGAGATTTTGTAGAAACCTCGATTGATTTAGCAAAGAAAAACTTACATTCCCAGGCAACAAGTGCCTTGCTTGTACAAGCCCGAGGAATAAATCAAAACTTGGTCAGCAAACTACTTTAAGTCAAAAAATGATCGAAATTGGGAAGGCAGACTTCGGTCGGTTCTCGATTGAGATGTATTAAATTCAAATGGCAATTGAATTTCTATGGGTCAATTTTTGTAATTAATTTGATTAAATTATGTAGTAATAACATAATTAATTTATTAGAATGTGTATCTTAGGGTTGGCGCAGTTTAAAAAAGTTTTGCTATTCTTTTTTTCAAAAAGATTGGTCGAATTGTCGAACATATTTGGTTGGGGTAGGGATGAATCTAGGGAGCATGCAATTTGTTCATTTAACTCTATTTCCTGGGCTTTGAGTTTGGTGTTGCATTAGTTGATTGTGAGCCTTCTTGGCACTTAGTGGAATTTAAAAAAAAATCAAATAAATAGTTTGACCCAACTAGGCTTTGGTCATTTGGTATTTGCATACGCAAGGATGCGTGGGCACCTGCCCGGACGATTTTACTGCATGGAGGCAATTTTACTCACTTCATGTATTTTATCATTAGTTCAGTCTTTGCATTTCTTTTCATTTACATCCATTTTTTTATGGGAGTATCTTTCTTTCGTATTTTGGATGAAGGACTTGGAGTTGAATTGTTTGCTGGCACGCAAAACATAGGATGTTCAGGGCCACACATTACAGTGATGTTACATAGCCTTGGTATCAGTCGAAACTTTCCCAATGGAAATTTTTATTTAGATGCTTGCCCCTAATTCGCCCATTTACGGAAACCTTGCCCATGCTACGGGAATGGCAATGCTGGCATTGCAAAGAAGTACGAGCAAAGCACTTTCAGCCAATGCCACTGATGTTGCTATTTCAAATGGGAATTCTGGTGACGCGAGTTATTCGGCAAGGTTGAGCAGTTTGAGTGATCAGAAACGAATCGAGGTTCAGAATATTCAAAATTTTCTTACTTACGCTCAAATTCAGGATGCGGGACTGGAAAAGGTTCTTCAGGTTATGGATCGAATGTCAAGCATTGCAGGTGCTGCAGCCAATGGAATGATTAGTACCTCGGAACGATCGATGTACAGTGCGGAATTCGAAAGTTTGAAGGAGACGCTTTACGACATGCAGGGCGCCCAGTTTCAAGGGCACTACCTGTTCCAGGAGAGCGTTGATTTTGATAGTGGATTGAATGAGAATGAGCAAAACCCAACTGCTCCAGATACCTATGAGGATAGTAATGTCGATTCCACAGATGATTCATATTATCCTAATGATCCTGCATTAAAACGCTGGACTGCGACCAAGGATGTTCGATATGATCGTGGTAGCCTGACCCTCAAGGTGAATTCAGGTACGGCTCCTGAAAGGTACTATGTTAAGCAGGGAGCAAACAATGTAATCTTTGATAGCAGTTGGTGGCAAACAGCAGGAGGTGCTTATAACCAAGATTTTGACCAATTTGTGATTCAATATTCCCCAGGAAATGACACGACATATAGTTATAGTAGCTTGGATAGTGATTTAGACGGCAATGACGACAACGCCTCCTATCATAGCGGTTCAGGTGACTCGATGTTTAACTTTAATGGAGATCCTGTCGTAACGAGACAAGCGCAGGCTAATGAAACTCAGCTTAGTGTGATCATTGAGTCCCGCTCTCTTTTTCAAGCAGAAGCTAAATTTGATGCATTGTTAAGCGATGATGTATTATCTGTTGATGTTGGCGGACAAAAGGTGAGTCTAAGCCCAGCCCTTTTTAGTACATTTTACGATGCTTCCGTGTCTTCGAAAGAAAATGCGTCCATCGCGGGTTCACTAATCTTGGATGGAATTCAAAACACCTTGAATCAACGAGGTAATTTAGCTTCAATCACGAATGACCTGTCGATGTCCGCAGACCGTTTATCCTCTTATTTTATTGCTGAGCAGGGGAATCTAGCTAAGCGGGAACGGGATTATGCGGATACGGCGATTAATTTGGTTAAGAAAAATTTAAGGTCCGATGTGACCAGTTCCCTTATGGTGCAAGCTCGTGGGATTAATAGGGACTTGGTGAGTAAATTATTTTGAGTTAAATGATTGAAATTCTGTGGGTCGCCTAGTCAACGCAAGAAATGCAGTAGAAAGTTTAGGAGCGCAAGGCGATGGGGAAGGATTGTGTATGGTGTGGTGTCTCGACTTGGGTTCCGAGAATCGCAGCGCAATTGGCAACTCTGGGAGCGAACATGTTGAAACTTGAAATTTCGGGGGTTCGGTTGAGTAATCAAGTTTATCTGAGTGAGGCTGAGGGGGGCACGATTAACGAGTGATATTTAAGTGGACGAGTCGACTTAATTGTCAAAGCAAAGTATTAGGTTACAAAGTTCTCAGGCACTGATGTCTCAAGCTTTTTCCTTGAATGAGAATATTTTACAGATTATTTCAGCCCGCACTTTAAAATTTCCTTTGTCGCTTGCGGAAATAAAGACGGAAGATTAGTTTGGTCAAGTGAGTAAGATGGAAGATTTACCCCCTCATATTTTAAAACCCGAAGTTCATTGGCAAAGAGCTCAAGGTTATTTGGCTATGGAAATGTATCAGGATGCACTTAGGGAATTAAGGGCATTGCCAATCGAAGAACCTTGGGAGAAACGAGGACAGGTCTTTTTGCTTACTATTTATCAGGAAATGGCGAACTGGG
>CAWUUU010000149.1:0-3190 GCA_963924995.1 uncultured Opitutales bacterium | reverse complement strand
CCAGGCGAGCCTTTTTCCTCTGCGGTTTCTGTTTTAAGATCGAATCAGTTGTTACAATACAAGTTTATCCGAGTTGCGGGTGGTGCGGTCCAAACTAAAAATCCATTTCGGATTGGAGCATTGGAGGAAAGTTCTGCCCTTGCGGAAATTTTTGCGGGTAAGGCTGCTCGCGATCTTTACTTGTCTGCGATTCACCGATTTGGAATTATGAAAGCGGGCGTGGGGGAAGGAAATGTGGAAGTCCCATTGCGTGATCGGGAAGGTCGACCATTGGCCCTGGTTAAACCTTTTGAAGGAGGAGGTCGCTTGATTTTCCTGCCATTCCGAATGAATACCAATTGGACTGATCTTCCGCTTCGTAATTCTTTTCTTCCTTTACTGATGGAATTAACTCAGGGAAAGAAACAGGATCTACAGTCTCGAGGATGGCCTATTTTGGAACCGGGAGAAGAATTACTAGGAGTTGAAGGTAATTTTATAGCGAACGAACCCGGTGCCTTTCGATTTGAGGACCAATGGGTTGAAGTGGTTCTTTCTTCTTCAGAATCTTCTCCAGATACATTGTCTATTAATGAATTATCTGAAAGTTTGGGGGGGCAGGTCGTAGGTGTAATTGATCCACTTTTAGGAGGGAATCAATCCGAAGAAGAAAGCAATCCTTTATGGATGTGGTTTGCAATTGTGGCTACTACTCTCTTGATTATTGAGATGCTTTGGTCCCGTCCAACACAGAATTCAACCGTACCCAAAAATATTCATGCCTAATTTCCTGGAGTTTATAAAACGAGAAGCTCGATTTTTTATCTTGAGTCGTTCTTTGTTTGCCTTGGTGGTTGGATTTCTCAGTTGGCCGTGTTTGCTTTACTTCCTTGATCTCTACGATTCTGTATCTCCTATTCGTGAAAGTGCGGCCTTTACTTGGGTCTTATCAGCAACGGTTTTTTCATTAGTGCTTTTCTTTCTGCTCTTATTTCGTTCTTGGATAAAAAAGCCCTCGATCAAAAATTTAGCGCGGCAAATTGAGAATGCGAATCCTGACTTACTTGATCTCCTTAATTGTGCGGTCGAGTTGGAAGATGAATCAAAAGTTAGAACTCTTACTTTTATGGAGCAACGGGTTTTGCGTCAGACCGAGCAAAAGGCGAGGGAAATTGCGTGGACTCAAGGGACCCGTCCCAAACCTAGATTTTGGGCTTCCTTAGCTTTTGGTCTAGTGGTTAGTTTTCTACTTACTGCATGGAGCTTGGATCAGAGTCCCTTACAAAAATCTCTAGATTCTTTTTCTGGTGAACCTGGTTTATTTCTCTTTACCACCAAAACTGGATCCTCAAAAGCAGAGGAATATCCTGCAAGCAGTGAGTTTAGCCGTGGAACTGATATTTCTGTTTTTGCGGATGTTACGCGTGATCACAGAGGAGAGAAGAAGGCTTTTATTGAATTTAAGGAAAATGGAGTTGTTGAAAGTTTGGAAATGTTAAGAACTCCAGTCATGGGAAGGTTTGAATTTGTGGTTCCATCTTTGCAAGGCACTTTTAGTTATCGAGTGATCACCCCCTCCTTAGAAAGTAAGTGGCAATTATTACAAGCTTACGATCCCCCTTCAATTAGTTCATTTAATTGGGAAATTACTCCACCCTCTTACTTAAATATGGAAAAAATCGTCCATGAAGGTTTTGGTTACTTTCGTGCGCCTGAAGGGAGTCGTATTGCTTTGAACTTAACCGTTGCAGAAGAACCCGCAAATGTGGGTGTATTTATTCTAGGTGAAGACCAAGAGTTTTCTTTGAACCGACTGAATACAACCACATTTAAAATCGATCATATCTTAGAAAATGAATGGAAAGGCCTAGTTCAATTGCGGGATTTAGATTCGCCAAACCGAGACCCAGTGGAGTATGAAGAATTTATTTTTGCACCGATTCCAGATGAACCGCCAGTTGTAGAAATCACCGAACCAGCAAAAGATTTACAATTATCATCTGATGCGAGCTTGCTCATCGAGGTTTTTTCTTCTGACGATCATGGAGTTGCGGATGTAAGAATTAATATTTCACATGCTGGGGAAAAAGAAGAGGAGACTATTTTTGTGGACCCTGTGGAGAAGGAAAAAACTATTTCCTATGTCTTGGATCTAAGTGAGCGTGCATTGGCTATTGGAGATGTAATCACTTACATGGCTTTGGCGATGGATAATAAAGAACCTAATGGACAGATTGCCCGTTCGGAAATTTACTTTATTGAAATATTACCTCCCGAAGGAAATTCGACTGAGTCGGATGCAGAAATGGATGGAGAACAGAAGGAAATTCCCGTGCGTGATTTCATCAATCGAACCAAAAAGATTATTCGTTTTACTTATGATGCATTATTGGAAGATGAGTTTAAAAAAGAAAAATTGAGCCTCACTCTTGTGACTGATTCATTGGCCTTAAAAAATGATATGACAAAGGTATTCGATGAGTTTGAGGGGCAGTTTCCAATTGTTGATGGAATTGATCTTGGTGAACTTTTAAATGAGGCCACTTACCATATCGAACAGACTGAGATTTATGCTGGTGATCAAATGCTAGATGAATCTTTAGAACCTTCTGAAAAAACCCTGCGGAAATTAGTTCAACTTTATGCTTTGATGCAGAAGATGCACAAGCAAAAAGCAAAGGGAAAAGGTAAGCCAAAGGAGAGTGAGGAAGGGAGTGCCGGTAAGCCAGAAAAAGATCAGGAGGAGACCTCTAAGGACCCTGCAGAAGAATTGAATGATTTGGCAAAGGATTTAGAGCAATTAAAAGAGTTCAAGGAGAGGCAAAAGGAATTGAATCAGGAGATTGGTCGTGCAGCAGGAGCAGGAAAAAAAGGTGAAGCTAATCAAAATATTGCTCAGGAGCAGGAAGATTTGAGGCGTGACTTGGAAGGACTTCGAGACGAGTGGTACAAAGATACAGGAAGTTTGGGTAAAGTGGGTTCACTTGATCAAGCGGGAGGAGAAATGAACGATTCGGCTGGAGATCTTCGTCGAGATTCACCCAGAGATGCCCAACCGCATGGTGATCTTGCTTCGGAGGCATTGGGTAATGCAATATCTGAGGTCGAGTCGGCGATGTCTTCCTTAGCCGCAGGAATGGTGGATCAATTAAAGGATCAAGCATCTGGCTTGGCGGGGCAACAAAGGCAACTGGGAGAGGACACTGAAAAC
>CAWUUU010000148.1:0-5365 GCA_963924995.1 uncultured Opitutales bacterium | reverse complement strand
TAGATTAACTTTTCTTTCTTCTGTTCCTTCCTCAGTTGAAATAATGCGAGCCCATTTTTGAAGTGCTTCAGTCGGTTTAGAGCGAAAAAGTAGTTCAATAAAGTTTTCCCGAGTTTCTAAGTTCGATGGGTCAAGTAAATGAGCAATCCGAGCCTTCCTTACTCCATCGCCGAGCAGGTTAGATTCATTGCTTATAGATTCATCCTGATAAACTTTGGATAAATGGAGAAGTTGGTTAGATTTCCATTGCCTGAGATAGGGCATGAAAATCTCAGAGGAGAAAAAGAATACTCCAAAAATAAAAAGAGCAAAAACAAACAGAATATAACGAAGATTAAGATTAAACATTGGTTATTTTTTCAGTTCGAATTCGATCATTTCTTCAATAATTGAATTGAATGAGTGCGTTGGTGCCCAACCGAGTATTTTTTTAGCTTTGCTGTTGTCTCCGCACAAAGGTATTTTTTCTGATAGTCTGAAGAATAATGGGTCAGAAACAACATAGTCCCCATAATTCAAATCGAGACATGCAAATGCTTTTTCACAAAAGTCCCGAACAGAATGAGTGATTCCTGATGAAATAACGAAATCATCTGCTTTTTCCAACTCCGTCATTTTTTGCATTGCAATAACATAATCCTTTGCATGTCCCCAATCTCGCTTGGCGTCGAGATTCCCCAGCTTGAGTTCCTTGACTTGCCCTCGCTTAATGGCAACTGCTTGTGATACAATTTTTTGAGTCACATATTCGCCGCCACGTCTTGGTGATTCATGGTTGAACAAAATTCCGCTTGATGTGTGGAGGCCTTTGTTTTCTCGAAATGCTTTACATAGGTGAAAACCAGCTAATTTTGAAATACCATAAACTGATCTTGGATTGAAGGGAGTTTCTTCAGATTGGGGTGCTGTTTGCGATAGGCCAAACATCTCACTGGATGCGGCAAAGTAGAATTTACACTCAGGAATAAATTTTTGCACTGCAGATAAAAGCGTGTGAGTTGAGCCTAAATTTGTAGTCAAAGTATGATATTCATCTTCGAATTCATAGGATACAAAAGACATTGCGCCTAAATGATAAATATAGTCAGGTTCAACATTGCGAACCACTTCAAAGAGTCCTGTATGGCTTTCTAATGATCCCGTATGCAATGTAATGTCATTAATTATTGGGAAAATACGCCAAAGCTTTTTGTGGGGCTCCTCAAGAGCTGCTCGTCTCACAAGTCCATGCACTTCGTAACCTTGATTCAAAAGAAGTTCTGCAAGATAAGAACCGTCTTGCCCAGAAATTCCAGTTATGAGTACTTTAGGCAAAAATTGGATAAGCTACCGCCCTTAGCCGTTTGCAATAATATGCAAAGCTAATGTTGGCTGTTTTTATATTTTGGTTTATCAAGTAGAACCAGAACTCATAGGATGAGCACTGGGGAAATCTAATAAGCTTTCGTCAATTTCAACCTCAGTTTCTCGACCAAGGATTTCAAAAAGTACTTTTACGCGTTCTTTCGCGGAAACTAGTTGAGTAACAGTTCCTTCATCACCTTTAAAAAGTCCAGCAATTGCTTTGACTTTATCTCCTATCTTGTGGGGTTGATCGGGAATTTCTAAAATCCCGTCTGGAGATATAAGTCGCAGTTCGATCATGACTTGTGGAGGTACATGAACCGGGACCTCTTTTCTTCGAACAATATAAGAAACTCCAAGGGCATAATGAACATTCCTGAGGTGAATTATTGGATCAAATCGAGCAAAGAAATACCCGGGAAAGAGCGGTTTGGCAGGGGAAGGCTTTTCTTTTCTAGGCCGAATAGTTCTGGGTAAAAAAACATCAACATCCGAGAGCGTTCCAATGGTTTGTGCTGCGAGCATTTCCATGCGTGGTTTTGCTCGTAGGCAATACCATCCTATCGACCAATCTTTGTATTCATCTGTACTCATTACAATTTGAGAAGACCGGCAAGAGCAGGAAGTAATCGGCTGCCAGTTTTGGTTAGTTTTTTTAATTTTTCCAGTCTCACCAAGTAAAAATCATTATTCTTTTCGTTGGGAGTCAAAGACTCTTCCATACGAGAAATTCGAGCATTAGCACTATCGAGATGGGGCATTATTTCATCCTTTATAAAGCTTGAGAATAATCTACGGAATTCAGTTTCTGCTAGGTAATGGTCACGACGATCTCCCGCAATATAAGTGGAGCGAATTGCCTTGAGAGATTTAAGGGTTCTTAGTCCCTGACTTGCTGAACCAATGCTTATTTCTAGACGAGAAGAAATCTTGTCCATGGAAAGCGGTTTTTCAGAAAAATAAAGTAAGCCATAAATTTCGCCTACTGAGCGGGGCATTCCTAAAACACCCATTAAACGAACAAAAAAATCAATCGATTCAAGTTCAAGTGCTTGCTTGCTTGAATTGACGGAAGAAGAATCTGTTTTTGATGTGGCCAAACTGGATTTCATTCATTTCAAATAAAAATGAAACTTGCAAGCTTTCTTTAACTTTAGAGCCTATCTAAAGTACTAATTTTAAACTTTAGAGCGAGTGTCGTTTCAACAATACTAGCTTGCACTTTTGTGCGTTTTGCTTGAAACTAAGTCATCGGAAATTCCAATGCTTAACCATAGAGATAAAGGATACGCAACTTTACATAAACTCATTTTGTTGAGTTCGTTGTTTATTTGGTTTTGGATATCGTTGGATCTTTGGGATTCTATGGATTATTCATTAATAAATCTTCCTTGGAATTACGCCCTTGTTGCTCTTGCTGGATTGGCCGTAGCAACATTTGGTTCATTGCAGCAGTATGGTGCATTTTTTATGAAAAATGGATGGGAGAGGATTCGCGAATCTTTGATTAAGGCGAATTTTCAAACCGCGTTAATTGCTTTTTTTGTTTTTGCTTCTTATTTTGCCACTAAAGACAACGAAACAAGTCGCTTATTTTTACTTTTTTACATCAGCACGAGTTGGCCAATTCTTGCTTCTTTCAATTTTGCTCTGCCAGGACTGTTTAAGAGATTGATTGGTTTCCAAGTTATAAATCGAAAAAGCTTAATTATTGGGGATTCTATGTCATTAGATTCTCTCAGGAAGTGGATTAAGAGACACACTGAACAAGGTTTTAGTTTTGAAGGAATGTTTACTACTGATAAAAAAGAACCATCAATTGCCCAGATTCCATGGCTGGGTTCTTTTGAAAACTTAGAAAAATATTTAAGCGAGAGTAAAATCCATCAATTAATCCTATTGCCTAATAGCAATATGGAAAAATGGATAAGAATCGTTTCAGACTTAGGTGCGAAGCATGGTTGTAGGATATTAGTTTACAACAATTTATCCGGGTATTTTGATTCCCGTCTCGTTTTTGTAGAGGAATCTGGTAGGCAATTCTTTTCCCTCCAGAATGAGCCATTAGAAAGTCCTTTCAATCAAATGGTAAAAAGATCTTTTGATCTTTTAATGAGCGTGCCCGCATTACTTTTTGTTTTACCGCCTTGTATGCTAATGGTTAAATTTTTTCAATCAACCCAATCCCCTGGACCTCTTTTCTTTAAACAGGAAAGAGTCGGGATGGCAGGGCAAAGTTTCACTATTTGGAAATTTCGCTCTATGACCTTTGCTAAGGATGGGGAACGGGATGAATCTGAACAGGCACATCCTGGTGACGAAAGGATTTTTGCCTTTGGCGCTTTTATTCGAAGGTTCAGTATCGACGAAATTCCGCAATTTATTAATGTCTTTAGCGGTGAAATGAGCCTCGTGGGACCTCGTCCATATTTGGCTAAACATGATTTTCTTTTTGAGCGTGACTATAAGGCTTACCGGATTCGTCAATTTGTAAAACCAGGCATTACAGGCCCCGCCCAATGTCGAGGTTTAAGAGGTGAGTTTACAGACCCAGAACTTTTGCAAAAACGCATTGAATTGGACTTTAATTATGTCGGAAATTGGACGATATGGTTGGATTGTGAAATTGTTTTACGAACGATTATTCAGGTTCTTTTTCCTCCCAAAAGTGCTTATTAATTAACAGGACAAGTTTGAATGTCTGAACGGGTGTCGACTCAAGTTTGCAAAGTTTTAGGTGTAAATTTTTTCAATGGCTCACTTATCGAGTCTCTTAGTATTTCAAAGGAGGGGGGGCTTATTGTTGCCCCTTCCGGTCCGGGATTGGCGAGCGACCTTACGAATTGTTCGGTTTATGCAAGGGCTCTTTTTGAAGCTGATTTAGTTCTACCTGATAGCGGGTTAATGTGCCTTTGGCAAAAGTGGATTAAATTTGAGCCGATCAACCGAATTTCAGGGCTGAAATTTTTGCAAACTTATTTGGAAGACAAGGGCAACCTAAACGATTCGTCTTATTGGGTTATGCCAGACCAAACTCAGGCGAAAGCTAATCAATTATGGCTTTCTCGAAATATGAATTGGATGGTACCAGGAAATGAGATTTATATTGCACCAATTTATAACAAAACAGGAGATGTTGAAGATTTAGTTTTGTTAGAAAAAATAAGACAAGCAAAGCCTAAGACAATTTTCATTCAAGTGGGAGGGGGCGTTCAAGAGCGTTTGGGTTTATTTTTAAAAAATAATTTAAAATATCGCCCCACAATTTTATGTACAGGTGCCGCACTCGCTTTTATGTCTGGTGAACAAGTTCGTATTCCTCAATGGGCGGATCGTTTTTATTTTGGTTGGCTCTTGAGATGTTTGTTCGCTCCGAGTATTTATATACCAAGATACTTGAAGGCCTTTCGATTACTTTACCTGCTCAAGAAATATGGTCACGAATTCCCTGCATGAGCAATTGTGCTAGTTGAATTGAAATTATTTTTAAATGAATTTCTTTTCAGCATCTATAAAAACGATTACCTAGCTTGCTGATAATGTAAATAGCTTCGCTTAATTAACTTTCACTCAAATTTTATTTATGCACAGAGATTTTTGAAAATTGCTTTGTAGTTGCCTCTATTGACTTGAGCTTATGTTTATCGAATATGTCAAAAATTTTACTTTGTGATGGTCATAACTTAGCTTTTCGAGCTTTTTATGGGATAAAGGAATTAAATCGTTCGGATGGATTTCCAACAAACATGGTACACGGTTGGCTTCGATCATTTTGGAGATTGGAAGACGATTTAAAGCCCAAGAGTATTCAAGTCTTTTTTGATAAGGGTGGAGCAACAAGGAGAGAGAATCTTCTTCCAAGTTACAAAGAGAATAGGGGGGCACCACCAGAGGGTTTTAGCGAACAGTTAGAATGGGTAAAAAAACTTACCGATGCTCTCGGGTATGGAAGGAGCGAACAATCTGGTTTAGAGGCCGATGACCTGATTGCATCTGCGGTGAAAATTTACAGCGATTTAGG
>CAWUUU010000147.1:0-11876 GCA_963924995.1 uncultured Opitutales bacterium | reverse complement strand
ACTGGGGTTCGGATGGAAATATAATTGTATCATCCTCACTGTTAAAGTTTGATTCCGACTGATTTAAATCATCATTCATAATTATGCACTCCTCACTGTCTAGATGGTCTTGAATATATATCACAACAAGTTTTTTATAATGTCTTAAGGACATTGTTTTAGGTTGTGATTCTAATCTACCTCCTGTGGACTGAATCAGATTTAAATATGGCTGCATCCTTGCGGCTCTATTCCATAGTCGACCATAATTCTTGAGACTTTAGTAAAAATTCATTTTTTCTCTACTGAATGATCTTTTCATTTACTTAAGAAAAAGCGAAACTCAGCATATGACTAAAAATTTATCCAAGGCATATTCAAATAAAGAGTTTTTAAATAGCCATGAAGCTCGCCCTATTCGCGTACAATGTGAATTAATTGAACCAGAAATTCGGCTTCGAGAAAAAGGCATTGAAAATACAATTGTTTTTTTTGGATCAGCTCGTTCGAAATCTCTAATTCAAGCACAAGAAGAGCTTGCTTTATTTAAAAAAAACCTGCCATCAGAATCAGAAATTTCAGAGGAAAACAAAGCGGAACTCGCTAAAAAAGAAAGTATTGTCAAACTATCCAAGTATTATGACGAAGCTGTCGAACTCTCAGCCCGATTAACGGAATGGTCAAATGCTCAAGATAAACCTGAAAATAAATACTATGTTTGCTCAGGAGGCGGACCGGGCATGATGGAGGCAGCGAATAAAGGGGCAGCAGAGGTTGGGGGAAAGTCAGTTGCCTTAGGCATTAGTCTACCATTTGAGCAGGGAGTTAATCAATATGCCACTCCAGAATTATCGTTTGAATTTCATTATTTCTTTGTTCGTAAGTTTTATTTTCTCTACCATGCAAAAGCAGTGGTAGTTTTCCCTGGTGGATTTGGTACAATGGATGAACTTTTTGAGACATTGACATTAATTCAGACAAAAAAACTAGGTAAACAAATCCCAATTATTCTTTATGGACGAGAATTCTGGGAAGGCTTAATCAATTTTGAACAATTTATAAAATGGGGAGTTATCTCACCCAAAGATGTCGAATTATTTAAAATTGTAGATGATGTCGAAAATGCCTACTCGCTCATCACCACGAATCTTGAAAAAATTAATTAGCTTAATATCAATCGATTATAAGAATGGAGCCCGATACAGCTCAATTATTGGACAACAATTCTAAGCTAGTTTGAAAATCTTTAGGCAGCTCTGCAGTGAAGGTAAGTTCTTGATTACTGATAGGGTGAGTAAATTTCAAACAATGTGCATGTAACATCACTCGACTAAATGCAGGATGTTTTGTTGCTCCGTAAGTTGAGTCTCCGGCTAGTGGATGTCCAAGGTATGATAAATGCACACGAATTTGATGTGTTCTTCCAGTATGAATTTTAACACGAAGAAGACTAAAGGGGGCTTTATATTGAGTTATAGTTTCCCACTCAGTCAAGGCAGGCTTACCATGTTCTACCACAGCCATCTTTGTTCGATTTTTAGGATGGCGCCCAATGGGTTGATCCACTTTCCCAACCGTGGAAGGAAGAAAACCAAAAACCAAGGCAAAATATTCCTTACCGGTCTTTCTTTGAGAAAATTGATCGACTAAAGAATAATAAGCTCTTTCAGACTTCGCGACTACCATGACCCCACTAGTTTCTTTGTCTAATCGATGAACTATCCCTGGTCTTTCAGGTGCACCTATTGGGCATAAGCAACCAGGGTAATGATAAAGTAAGGCATGAATCAATGTGTCGTCTTTAGTACCATCTCCAGGATGCACCACCATTCCGCTTGCTTTATTGATGACTAATATTTCATCATCCTGAAATAACACATCAATGGGGATATCTCTGGCAATAAGGGGAGCGGGGTTCTCTCTTGAGAGGTCAATCCAAAGTTCATCACCTGTGCGAATTTTTGTTTTAGCTATAAGTGTTGAACCATCTTTTCTTCTTACTTTCTTCTCCTCAATTGCCTTTTGAATGTGAGAGCGACTTACTTCAGGAAATGCCTGAGCAAGAATTTTATCAACCCGGTCCGTTTTTCCATCTGGACATATAAAAAGATTTTCAACCATCAAATGTATTAATTTGAGCGGTTAGGTCCTCTATTTGACTGAGGAAATTATTTTTTTTACTTTCTTCCAAATCTGCCACTCGAAAACCATTCGAAGCCAAATTAGCAATTTCCTGGAGAGATAAAGATAAGTGGTCAAATAAGGTGACGAATTCATCATTTAATGAATTATTAAAAGATAGAGGATCGTCAGTACTAACTGTACACCTAATCCCCTTTTTTAAAAATTCCTTGATGGGATGATTCTCTAGTTGATCCACTACTCTTAGTTTGAAGTTACTGATAGGACACATATCGAGCGTAACCTCCTGATCAACTAAAAGTTGCATTACGCTCTCATCCTCAATTGCACGCGTACCATGCTGAATTCTTTTTACCTTCAACTCATTTACAGCCTGACTCACATTAGACGCAGGACCAAATTCCCCCGCATGGGCCTTTACCATTTTTCCTTCCCCTCGGGCAGTTTCCCAAAATCGTGGTATCCAAGGTTCAAAAGGTAACGATTCTAGACCGTGTAAATCTATACCAGATAATAGATCCCAACCAATTGCCTCCTCAAGTAAAGGTCCTAGATAGGGGGTGTAAGCATTTCGACTTATCCCTAGAAAAACTCGAACTTCAAGCCCTTCCGGAACTGCATCTAGAATCGCATTTAAAATTTCTTTTCCTGGCAATTTTAAAAACTCCATCATTCCTGCATGAAAACTTATTTCCACATACTTGACATTTTGCTCAACATGATTTGAAAAAATGACTTTAGCCGCTTCAAGATAACTCTCGGCTGAATCAAACCAGCACATAGCATGCTCGATTAGAATAGATTCAAACTGTTCGAAATTATCATACCTAAAACCAGGTTCTCTAAAGAACGGTACTTGTGAAAACCTAGATGGATCTTTTTTCGTTAAAAGCTCCCATGGCAACGCACCTTCTATGTGTAGATGGGTCTCCGTTTTAGGCAAAGATGCAAGAAAGCGATTCAATGCCAAGGGACTCATCTAAATCAGTTTTTTTTAAGAATTCTGTAAAAGGTAATCTGGATTTAATTTATGTAAATCTTCAGGAATAAATTCGCCATCCTTTCGAATTAACTCGCCGTCAAACCAAATTTCACCTCCACCATATTCAGGTCTTTGGATGCTGACCATATCCCAGTGAACTTGAGATTTGTTTCCATTATTTGCTTCTTCATAAGCCTGCCCTGGAGTAAAATGAAATGAGCCAGCAATTTTCTCGTCAAACAAAATATCAAGCATCGGTTCTCGAATCATAGGATTAAACGCGATTGCAAATTCACCGATGAACCGAGCCCCTTCATCTGAGTCTAATATTTCAATTAATTTATCTGAGTTTGCGGATGAGGTTGACTCGACAATCTTACCTTTTTCAAAACGAAGAACTACATTAGAAAAGGAAGTTCCTTGATAAATCGTGTCTGCATTAAACGTAATTGTGCCCTCAACACTGTCGCGTACCGGGCAAGAAAAAACTTCTCCATCCGGTATATTGTGAGTTCCTCCACAAGCGATGGCATCAATCCCTTTAATAGAAAATTCTAAATCAGTACCCGGTCCAACAATCTTTACTTGATCGGCAACTCGCATACGATTTCCCAATGCAACCATCCCCTCACTCATTCGCCCATAATCCATGCAACATGCATCAAAATAAAAATTCTCAAATGCCTCGCTGCTCATTTTTGCTTGTTGTGCCATTGAGGGTGAAGGCCAACGCAATACACACCATTTTGTCTTCTGTACTCTCCAATCAAGAACTGGCTTAAGAATTTTCATGGCCTTTCTCAAATCTTCCTGAGGAAGGTCTGAATTCTCAAAAACGTTCAAAGATCCACGAATTGCAATGTAAGCATCCATGCTTTTCATTCTCTCCATTTCCCAGTTTAAGGAAGTTTCAAACTGAATATCCTCTCCACCCAAAATACATTCGCGATCAATTCGACCATTTTGTACCTGTACAAAGGGAATTGCTTTACAATCCCGTGCTGCACGAACTAAAGCGAGTGTCATGTCCTGAGGAATATCAATTGCGTGTATAAGTACTTTTTCGCCGGCGTTTAACTTGGTTGAATGATAAACTAAGGTATCAGCCAATTTTTCGTATCTATGATCCATAATTAAAGTAAAAGAAAAGGGAAAATGTAACTTACAAACCTCTGCGGATTTTAGAACCTGGGAAATTAATTCTCACTCGATAGACTTTCTTCACGCGGTTGATTATTTCGTAAGTTTTGGGATCAATTCGTGTGGGAACTTCCATTCTTCGTATATCAACAACGGCAGTAAATCCTC
This sequence comes from uncultured Opitutales bacterium, assembly GCA_963924995.1. Taxonomy (GTDB): domain Bacteria; phylum Verrucomicrobiota; class Verrucomicrobiia; order Opitutales; family Seribacteraceae; genus Seribacter. The sequence continues at coordinate 7,465 of CAWUUU010000147.1, read as the reverse complement.
TCTCAGTAAAGATATCAATCAACATTGCAACTGCTAGCGGATCATCAAAAACAGAGGCTTCTGAGTTAATATAAGCTAACCCAGAAATCGAATGTTTCTCAACTATCGGGATGAATTTACTTTTGATTAATCCAACTACTTGCTCAAAAAGCTCTGGGTGAAACTTTTGATAAGAATCTAGCCTTTGAACTAATAGTTGCCTTGCATGCAATGAAAGTTTTTCCGCCAAAGGAATGGATGAAATTTGGTCATGAGTTAATTCATCAAGTTCGAGAGAACTCTGATATTTCAGCTCCTGAATAATCCGTTGTTGAACTTCAATAACGGAACCATGTGCATTAATGAAATGATAATGAAAAACATCACGCAATGTAGTAAGCGAATCATAAGTTGATTCCTTAAATGTCTTATAACGACTATGAGCAGCCGCCTCATCTAAATCAGTTTTACGAACTTCTCTTCGTTTTCCAACGCCGGAAGCTTTAACTTCTGCATTGTGATCTAGAGTTCTCTTCCCCCTTAAAAATTGCCTCCGGACACTTTCCTCTTCATCAATAAATAACATGATAATATGAAAGCGTGGCTTAGGAAATTGTGCTTCCTGAAAAGTACCAAGGTATTTGTGCCTTAGCTCAGTCAATCGTCGATGGAAAAGCTTTAAGCATTCAACTTGAGTTTTAGTCCTAGGGTAACCATCTACAATCGCACCACTCTGATAGTTGGGCTCAAGCAAATTTCTCAATACTAATTTGGTCACTTCTCGATCACCAGCCAACAATCCAGCATCAATTTTTTTTCGAGCTTCAGGTGAGTTCAATAATTCGCTTACAATAATTGGTTTTTCAGTTAAATCCCGAAACTCCATTATAAATGCGGTTTGGGTACCCTTACCTGCTCCAGGTGATCCATTGAGCCAGAAAATTTCAGCAGGAAAGTGAAGATTTTCGACCCCGACTTCTTGCTCGAGTTCATGCCAAATAGAATGGAAAATAAGTTGTGCGTCTTTGACCTCGAGGTCTTCAACTTTCTTTTTTCCGCCATTAGGGAAATCCGAAGAAACTCCTTGATCGTTTAGCTTTTCACTAGTTGCTGAAGAATTCTTTGAAATGTTAGGCTTTTCAATTTTAGACTTAGAAGACATAATTTTTTTTATATAATGCAAAGTGATTCGTCAATGACAGGACATTATTTAATTAAATCCCACCACCACTTTCATATTCCCTCATTTCCAATAAATTATGATCCATGCCCAAAGCAGGTGATACATTCTTAATCATACCAATTACTTTTGCAGGTACTCCAGCAACAGAAACATGTGGAGGTACATCGTTTAAAACTACACTACTTGCTCCGACTCTTGATCCTTCACCAATCTCAACATTACCTAAGATCTTCGCCCCCGCTCCAATTAACACCCCTGATCTAATTTTAGGATGGCGATCACCACGCTCCTTTCCAGTTCCACCAAGAGTCACTTCATGTAAAATCGAAACATTATCCTCAATTATGGTCGTTTCTCCCGCGACGAAACTTGTGGCATGATCGAGTAAAATTCCTTTTCCGATACTTGCCGCAGGATGAATATCAACCGAGTAAACCACAGCAACCAAGCTTTGTAAATAAAGGGCTAAATCTTTACGATTTTGTTTCCATAGAGAGTTGGCGACTCGATAGCAACACAGTGCCTGAAAACCTTTATAATATAAAAATGGACTGATAAAATCATTACAGGCAGGGTCCCTTTCAGTAACTGCAACCAAATCAAACTCCACGCTTTCAAGCATTTCACGATCGTCCGTGAATGCTTTTTTAATCAAGTCCCGAATATCACTTTCAGGCACACTATTTTTAACTAACCGAGAGGCCAGCCTCCACCCTAATGCATCGCAAAGATTTTCCCGTTCCAAAATAAACTCTGTAAGTACCTTGGAAAGAATTCTCTCTTTGGATGCAATCTCTTTTGCTTCCCTCACCAAAGTGCCCCAAACCGTTGAATCTTTCATTATATTAAAAGTTAAAATTCCTTCTCCTAATCTACTCCGTAGTATGTTTCACCTATGTTTACCTTCTTTCGTCCCTGTGAGACTCTCCATTTATTAGTATCCCTAAGAGAGTAAACACAACCACAGTATTCTTGCTGATAAAAGTTTTCCCTTTTTGAAATTTCAATCATTCGTTGAGAGCCGCCAGCCTTCCTCCAATTGTATGTCCAATAATCTAAGTTCTCATATCGAGCTGCTGCCCGTTCACCACATCCATTAATTTGTTTCATATTTTTCCATCGAGAAATCCCCAAACTGCTCGAAAATAAACTGAAATCATTTTCATGGGCATAAAGTGCCGTTCTTTCAAAACGCATATCAAAACAAGCCGTGCAACGAATTCCTCTTTCAGGTTCCCACTCAAGTCCCTTCACTCGCTCAAACCAATTTCTAACATCATAATCTACATCGATATGCTCAACCCCAATTTTATCACAGAAGTTTTTATCCTCTGCCTTTCTAATTTCATATTCTTTTTTTGGATGAATATTTGGATTATAAAAAAAGACAAAAGGCTGAATTTTTGAATTTAAGAGTGTTTCTAAAACCTCACCTTCACAAGGTGCACAGCAAGAGTGTAGTAATAAACGACTCTCCTTGTTGGGTGCCTCTATAATCGGTCTTTCTGCCGTATTCATGCTAATTAAAATGATGAATCAAAAAACAAACGCAATCGGTTATTCACGCAGTGACTCAGCTTTAAGACCTCGACTCATTAAATCGGACAAAGCAATAAACGGGTCTTTTCCTTCGTAGAGAATTTCGTAAATCTCGCGGAGAATTGGCATTTCGACCCTTTCATGGTCACATTTCGCAAAAAAACATGCGGTCGCCCAATAACCTTCTACCACAGTTTTTTGTTTTCCAATAATCTGCTCGGGTGTACCCCCTTTTGCCAAAGCTAAACCGAAATTTCGATTACGGCTCCATTCGCCAATGCAAGTTCCAATTAAATCTCCCAAACCACTCAATCCAAAAAAAGTCTCGCTCTCCCCCCCGAGAGAAATTCCAAGATTAATCATTTCATTCATGCTTCTGGTCAGCAAGGCAGCCCTTGCATTATCCCCCAAACCCAAGCCGTCAGAAAGGCCAGTCGCAATCGCATATACATTTTTCAGACAACTTCCCAGAGCAACACCTATTCGATCTTCAGACCGATAAATTCTCATAGTTTCAGAGCTTAGGTTGCTTTGAAGTTCAATCAGTTCGACTTCTTTACAATCCATCGCCAAAACCATCGCAGTAGGTTTATTAATAGCAACATCATGAGCGTGACTAGGACCGGTTAAGTATCCTGAACCAATCTCGTCGCCTAGTTCTTCTTGAATGACTTCATGCGCAAATAAATTGCTTCGGGGCTCCAATCCCTTACAAAGGGCAATGCCTCCCTTTAATTGCCAAGAATCGTCTTTATGTAATCTGACCTGCTTGCAACTTTCTCGAAGTGCATGTGACGGACAAGCAAAAAAAAGGTAATCACATTCCATAAGCACTGGGCGCAGGGAACAGCCAATTTGCAAGTCTTGATCAAAATTAACTCCAGGTAAATAATCCTTATTTTCTCGATCTGAAGAAAGTGTCAACGCATGTTCAACGCGCCGAGGGATTAATGATACTGAGTGGCCACACTTGGATAGGTAAACCGCCATTGCAGTGCCCCAAGCACCGGCACCAAGTACGCAAAAATTCATTTCTTTGCTATTGGATTACTCCTCGTTTTTTGCACATAATTGGTGAGTGCGTTTAATCCATCTAGTCCTAAGGTTGCACAGGGCTTGACAAAAGACGGAAGTGGGCTCGGAGTAAGCCCCAGTAAATCATGAGTGACAAGTATTTGACCATCACATTTATCACCACTTCCGATACCAATTAATGGGGGCAGAATCTGAGTCGATAACTGAGCAGCAATACGCTCGTCCATCATCTCTGCAATAACTGCAAAACATCCAGCTTCCTCTAAGCTTATCGCGTCGGTGTATAAACTATCTGCCTCCTCTCGGCTGGCACCGAACTTACGATAACCACCGATCGCCTTGACGGTTTGCGGTAAAAGTCCAATATGCCCCATCACTGGTATTCCCGTGGCAACTAGTTTTTCGATATCGTCTGCTACATCTTTTCCTCCCTCAATTTTAACTGCATCTGCTCCGTTCTGCATAAGTCGACGGGAAGAATCAAGTAATCGATCGAAAGAAAGACTGGCTTCACCAAAAGGCAAATCGGCAACAACTAGACACCCTGGTAACCCACGTCGAACTGCCGCAGTATGGTGTACCATATCATCAATTGTAACCGGAATTGTTGTATCATATCCCAACAGAGTCGTTCCCACAGAATCACCAACCAAAATAAAATCGACTCCTGCTTTCGAAATCAACTTAGCCATAATCGCATCATAAGCAGTTAGACCGACGATAGACCGTTTCCCCTTGAGCCCTGTAATATGTTTGATACTAGGCTTAATCTCAGATAAATCGATACGGAACCTCCGTGGTGCTTGCTCCCTTATTGGCGGTGGGCGATTAGAAACAGGTGGAACAGTATGATTTACAGTCTTTTCAACTGGTTTCCCCTCAAGCAATTCCGCTTTAACAATTGGTTCAGGCTCGGCAATCACCTTGGTTTCAATTTTTTTACTGACGACTTTCTTATCTTTTACCTTAGAGTCAGTAACCGGCTTTTTTTTTCGTCGGACTGGTTTCTTAACTTCCGAAGAAGTTTCTTCTTTCTGTCTTTCTGTTACGGGCACTTCCGCAGGTTTTACTTTTTTATCATCTGGCATGATCAAGGCTATTTTCAAATTTTATAATATATTTCATAATTAAGTTTTTATCAGCTTGAGAAAGAGATTTCCCGGATGCTTGGACAGTCTCAAGAATCTGCCCCTTCTTCCTCGCTCCCACAATAGCAGAGGTGACCTCTTGGCGATTTAAAGCCCAACATACTGCGAGTTGCCCAACAGTCATGCCTCTTTCTTGTGCAGTTAATCTTAACTCTTCTTGCAGAATAAGAAAGGATTGTAAACCATCTTTACTATGTAGCGGGCTGACCACAGGGTGATCCGATTTATGCTTTCTCCAATCATTTTGAGGTAGATTGTCCAACCATTGATGGGAAATTTTCCCAGTCAGAACTCCTGAGTGCATTGGACTGTAGACCAAAACACCAGATTTATTCTTTTGGCACCAATGCAAAACCTCTTCTTCAATTTTACGTTCAAGCATACTGTACATAGGCTGATTAGACGATACTGGAGCAACTCTTTGCAACGCTTCGAGTTCAGGTTGCCAACAATTACACACCCCTGCATATCGAATTTTACCTTGCTTTTTTAAATCTTGTAATGTCTCCCAAGCTTCAATCAAATTCTCGGAGGGTGTTGGCCAATGAATTTGATATAGATCAATCCAGTCACGGCCCAATCTTTGTAAGGAGCCATCCACTTCTTCTAAAATTGTTTCTCTGGAAATAAATCGTTTGGGTTTATTATTCTCTTCGGGCAATACGCCACATTTAGTAGCTACTATGATATTATCATCATTATATTCCTTCAAAGCTTTACCTACGGCAACCTCAGCAACTCCAAATCCATAGGCATGTGCGGTATCAATCCAATTAATCCCTTGATCCAAACCCTCTAATATACAGCTAATTGAATCTTTCTCATCTTGGGCACCCCACCCCATCCCCCAATCTCCTCCTCCAATTGCCCATGTACCAAGACCAATTTCTGAGAGCGTAAGACTGGTGGTTCCTAATTGATTTCTTTTCATCGTAAAATTTCTTAATCACTATTATATAAGATATTATTAAAGTCTACCCTTACACCTCCCCTTGATCTAGAATAATTTTAAATCAATTTTAAAAGAAATGAAAAGAATTTTTATAACTGGAGCGAATCGTGGGATTGGTCTTGAATTAACCAAGCAAAACCTAATCGAGGGGCATTTTATTTATGCATCTTGCAGAAACCCGATTGCGGCGAACGAATTAAAATCATTACAGAATCAATTCAAAGACAAAATTGAGATATTAAAACTGGATGTCGAAGATGAAATCTCGGTAAAAACTTGTTTTAGTGATCTTGAAAAAAAGAATCAATCAATTGACCTACTTTTCAATAACGCTGGAATTATTGACTGGAGTAACTTTGAAGATATATCGAGTTCTTCTCTTGAACAGGTTTACAAAGTTAATTTATTGGGTACCCTTTTAGTAATAAGGAATGCGATTACCTGCCTCCAAAGATCAACTTCGCCGTGTATTGTAAATTTATCTTCTCGATTAGGTTCCATTGAATTAAGAGGCGGAACTCAATTGGGCGGAGCCATTGCGTATCAATGTTCAAAAGCTGCTTTAAACATGCTGACCAAGCAAATGGCCATTGACCTCGAACCATTGAAGATAAGAGTCATTTCGCAAAGTCCCGGTTGGGTAAAAACTGAGATGGGAGGACCAGAGGCAAAGTATGAGGTACAAAGCGCAGTATCTATGATGCTAAATGCCTTAGAAAATCTCCCTAAAGATAAAACTGGAATTTTTGTTGGTGAGGACGGAGTGCAAATTCCTTGGTAATTTAAAAAGAATTCTTGTTTTCAATCAATTTAAGGAACAACATAGAACTATGAAAATTTACATTTTAACATTATTCACCCTCTTCTTTCTTTCATATTCTTTACGAGCTTTAGAAATTAACGACCGAGTGCCCAATTTTGAGGCTATTGATTCAACAGGAAAAACTTGGAATTTACAAAAATTCAGGGAGCGGAAACATATACTCTTATATTTTTATCCTGCGGCAATGACTGGGGGATGCACCAAGCAAGCATGTGCCTATAGGGATGACTATGAAAAATGGAAGAAGCTTGGAGTCGAAGTTGTGGGTATAAGTGGGGACAAATCAAGCAATCTTTCCTTATTTAAAAAAGCGGAAAAACTTCCATTTACCCTACTTTCCGACCCGCAAGGAAAAGTGGCCAGGTTATTTAATGTTCCAATTGGAAAAGGTGGGAGAATTGAACGCTTTTTTCAAGGCGACAAATTTACTTTGGAGAGAGGTGTTACCACAAAGCGTTGGACTTTTCTAATTTCTAAAGAAGGTAAACTCATTTATAAGAATGACCAGGTTTCTGCCTCACAAGATAGCGAAAATGTAATGAAATTCCTCAACAATAAAAATTAATGACCGAACAAAATGTTAAAAGTGGTAGTGAACGCAGACTACTAAAATCATCTGCGAAAATCAGAAATGTGGATGTTAAAATAGGTAAAAATGGATTAACTAATAATGTTATTCAAGAAATCCAGTTCATTTTAAACCGAGATAAAATGGTCAAAGTATCCTTTCGAGAAGAGCGGGAAAAAAGAATCAAACAGGTTGAGTCCATACAAGAAACTATTGATTCTACCCTAATTGAGTTGGT
>CAWUUU010000146.1:0-9736 GCA_963924995.1 uncultured Opitutales bacterium | reverse complement strand
TTTTTTTGGATTTGTAAAATAACATTCGGATTTTAAAATGGTAAGATTTACCACTTCGAAGACATTATGCTATTGTGACTATCAAATCTATTGTAATTGTAAGCTTGTCTATTTTAAATCTCCCACTTACGGCAGAGGTCGACTTCAATCGTGAAGTACGTCCCTTACTGGCCAGTAAGTGCTACGCATGCCATGGCCCGGACGAGGAAGGAAGAAAAGCAAAACTACGGTTGGATATTCGGGATGATGCTCTAAAAAATGATGTGATTGTTCCCGGCGAGGTTGAGGAAAGTGAATTGCACTACCGAATTCACTCAGACGATCCGGACGAAATCATGCCACCTCCGGAATCTCATGCTTCCCTTACCCAAAAAGAAAAAGAATTACTCGACCAATGGATTAAGGAAGGAGCAAAGTATGCCAAGCATTGGGGTTTCGTCACGCCCACTTCTCCACCTGTACCTGAGGGCATAAAATCATGGATCCGAAATCCAATCGATTCCTTTATCTCGGAGAATTTAAAAAGTAAGAACTTTACACCCTCCGAAGAAGCCGACAAATATTCACTCGTTCGCCGGCTTTACCTCGATCTCATTGGATTACCCCCCACCCCAGAACAAGCGGATGCGTTCGTTTTCGATAACCGGCCAGATGCCTACCAAAAACTGGCTGATCAATTAATTGCATCCAATCATTACGGTGAGAAATGGGGGCGTGAATGGCTCGACCTCGCCCGCTATGCTGACACCAATGGCTACGAAAAGGATAGGCCCCGCGAAATTTGGCACTTTCGGGACTGGGTAATCCGTGCCCTCAATGCCGATATGCCCTATGACCAATTCACTATCGAGCAATTAGCTGGAGACATGCTCCCCCACGCCACCCTAGACCAAAAGATCGCAACCGGCTTTCACCGCAACACCCAGCTTAATGAGGAAGGTGGCATTGACCCTCTTGAATTCCGCTTCCATGCAGCAGTTGACCGCGTGGCCACGACCGGGACTGTATGGATGGGATTAACCACGGGATGTGCTCAGTGCCACACCCATAAGTACGACCCAATAACCCACGATGAATACTTCGGAATAATGGCTCTACTCGATAATGTGGAAGAACCAGATCTCTTCCTTATTACTGAACAGCAAAAGAAACTTACCCAGGAAATTGAAAGTCAGGTTTCCCGAAAAGTCAAAGATCTCATCGCACGACATTCTAACTTCGAACAATCCTTCTCTGCATGGCAAACCAGCACGGAGGCAAGTACAACCAAATGGGAAGTCTTGATACCGACGGGATGGAAAACCAACCTTCCAAAACTTGAAAAAATGGAGGATGGTTCGATTTTTGCATCCGGAGATTTTACCAAGCGTGATGTTTATGATTTAAACTTCACCTCAGATTCAGAAATTACTGCTTTTCGCATTGAAGCCTTGCCAGACGATCGGTTACCGGGGAAAGGGCCGGGTCGGGCATTCTATGAAGGACGCAATGGTACATTTTTTCTCAGTGAAGTAACCGCATCGACCAAAGGCTCAGCAATCCAATTTCTTAAACCATCGAGCCATGGAGGTAATGGGGGTGAAAATACTATAGACGGAGATGGATCATCGGGCTGGAACTCAGGAGGTAACGGCACCGAACACCACTTAGTTCTTCCCTTGAAGAAACCAATCCCTGCCAAGCAACCATTCTCATTATCAATGCTTTTTGAAAGGCATTTTGTAGCCTCATTTGGTCGGTTCCGGATATCCGCATCTTCATCCACCAAGCCAATTAAACCGATGCGTTTAGGATCTAAGGTCGAAGACTTGATCGCCAAAGACAACAGGCCATCACAAGAAACTGACTTCCTCAAGCAGGTATACCTCGAAAAAGTCTTTCTCAATCAGAAAGAAAATAATCAATTGTTTGGTACTTCATCACGTTGGATTTGGGACGAAAAAAATAGTCAGACCGCTCAGACTTTATATTTCAGTAAAACTTTTGAGCTTCCTGAAGTACCCAAATCAGGCAGGCTTGCTTTTACCTGCGACGATGAATCTGAGTTTTTCATCAACGGGAAAAAGGTTGCCAGTAATACATTATGGAACGAACCAGTCTCCATAAATCTCAATAAAAACTTCGTGAAGGGAACGAATACGATTGCGGTTAAAGCCACGAACAATGGTGGCCCGGGTGCTCTTATTGCTCAACTAAACTTGGTTATGCCAAAAGGGAAAAAACAAAGCATTCCAAGTGATGACAGCTGGCTCTTTACCAGGCAAAAACCAGTCGATGAGAAGTGGAAGACAAAAGGGCTTACCGATGGACGCAAACCCAACATCATCGGTAAACCCGGAGATGCTCCCTGGAAAAGTATTTCAATACCTCTCTCTGGTAAATCAGAACTGGCCGAGTTGAAACGAAAAATTCCGCAAAGCCGTAAGTCATTAGTCATGCAAGAACGACCTGTTGACAACCCTCGCCCTACTTATCTTCGTCACCGCGGAGAATACACCAACCCAAAGCATGAAGTTCCCGCGGGCATACCCGAAATTTTCGGCCTTCCGATTGACCAGGAGCCAACCAATCGACTTGAGTTTGCTCGTTGGTTAGTAAGCGAAAATAATCCAATCGGAGACCGCGTGGTCGTAAATCGTGCCTGGCGCTCCCTTTTTGGAGCCGGGTTAATCCGTACCAACGGTGACTTTGGTACCCAATCTGCCGCCCCTGACCATCCTGAATTACTTGATTGGTTGGCAGTCGAATTTCGTAAATCTGGGATGTCCTTAAAGAAACTCCACCGCTTGATTGTGAACAGCTCGACTTACCGCCAAAGATCGGAGACCTCCGATCAGTTATTCAAGCTGGATCCTCAAAATCGTCTTCTCGCCCGTGGCCCACGCTTCCGGCTGACTGGAGAATTGATTCGCGACCACATGCTTTTCGCCAGTGGAAAACTGTCTTCTAAAATGTTTGGCCCGGGCGTTTACCCTCCACAGCCCAAAAGTGTGCTATCCCATGCCTTTGGTAGTAAGAGTTGGAATGTGTCAAAAGGAGAAGATCGGTACCGCCGTTCTATTTACACTTTTATTAAACGAACTGCTCCGTTTGCAGGACACATGACCTTTGATGGAAGTTCTGGCGAGAACTGTATGGCGAGGCGTGATCGTAGTAATACACCTCTCCAGGCACTAACCCTGCTTAACGATGAAATGTTTCTCGAACTGGCTCGAGTTGCCGGGAAAGAAGTACACCAGCAAAAAGGGGATGCGGTACACAAACTTTTTAGACGATTCCTCACCCGTCCGCCCAGTAATGAGGAAAAAGATACTCTCCAAAAATACTTGAACCAACAAATTGACCGGTTAAATAAAGGCGAACTTAAAGCCGCTGAAATTACTTCGGAGAAAAATGCCAATCCTCAATGGGCGGGTAAAGTTCTACTTGCCCGTGCTATCATGAACCTCGACGAATCTATTACCAAGCCATGATTACTAATCCACTCCTCCAACGTACCCGAAGACACTTTTTTCAAGATTGTGGAATCGGAGTCGGTAAAATTGCCCTCGCATCCCTCCTCGCCAAGGAAAGTTTTGGTTCAGTGGCTAAGCCCGACTTCATGCAATTTCCCGTAAAAGCTAAGCGGGTAATCTATCTATTTATGGCCGGAGCACCGAGCCAACTCGAGCTATTTGATCACAAGCCCAAATTAAAGGAGATCGAAGGCCAACCTATTCCACCATCGGTAATTAAAGGTCAACGTTATGCTTTTATTCAACCCGATGCCGCCGTATTGGGTCCATGTTTTCCCTTTGCGAAACATGGCCAATCTGGTGCTGAACTATCTGACCGACTTCCCTATTTGAGCAAAGTGGCCGACGACCTGACTTTTATCAAGTCGATGCACACCGATCACTTTAATCATGCACCTGCTCAATTGTTCATGACCACAGGGAACGGAATTCCTGGCCGGGCCAGCATGGGCTCCTGGCTAAGTTATGGCATCGGAAGCGAAGCGGATGATCTGCCCGGATTTGTGGTGATGAGAAGCGGTGGAAACCTCAGTGGTGGATCTGCGATGTGGGGTTCAGGATTCCTTCCCTCCGAACACCAGGGCGTACCCTTTCGCGAAGGTTCCGATCCAATTTTACATGTCACAAACCCCAAGGGAATTGATCGCACTGCCCAGCGTCAAACCCTTGATCTTCTCCATAAACTTAATAAAGGAAATTTCAAGAAGATGGGTGACCCTGAGATAAACGCTCGGATCGAAGCTTATGAAATGGCCTACCGCATGCAGGCTCGGGCGCCTGAATTGATGGATTTTTCCAAGGAAAGTAAAAAGACCCTTGAGCTTTATGGTGTCAAAGAAGGTAAATCTGACTTTGCCAGTAACTGCCTACTTGCCCGCCGACTGGTGGAAAGAGGTTCCCGGTTTGTCCAACTCTATCACTCGGGCTGGGACGCCCATTCAAACGTTAAAGGTAATGTTACCAATAACGCAAAAACCATCGACCAAGCCAGCGCCGCTCTCGTGCAGGATCTCAAACAAAGAGGTATGCTCGAAGATACTCTTGTCGTCTGGGGTGGAGAATTTGGACGCACTCCCATGGTCGAAGCAAGTGCCGCACTTAAACGAAGCGGTGGACGCGACCACCACCCACAAGCCTTTACCATGTGGATGGCAGGCGGTGGGGTAAAACCCGGTATTACCGTTGGTAAAACCGATGAACTTGGCTTTAATGTAGTAGAAGACCCCGTTCATGTTCACGATTTACAGGCCACTATTTTACAACTGATGGGAATAGACCATACCCGTTTATCTTTCCGATCCCAAGGACTTGACTTCCGCCTCACTGGTGTGGAACCTCACCATGCGGTTAAAAAACTGATTGCTTAAACAGCTCTAAATTCATCTGACCAGCAGACCACCTGGACTCGAATTCTGACTATCCACGGTACCGGGCAAGTGGTCGAGAATCTAATGTTCGATCTTTCAGCTTCCCGCACTATTCTTTTGCCAATGAGTATTTTCTAGGCATCTAATTAAAGAACATGAATAGGCACCTACTATCGGCAATAGCAATTTTTTCGATTCTTTCCCTAAGCACCCAAGGCAAAAAACGACCCCATATCGTCCTCGTCATGGCAGACGATCACGGCTATGGCGATTGCGGCTTCACTGGTCACCCATTCGTCCAGACACCGAACCTCGACAAGATGGCCAAAACAGGAATTGTCTTCAACCGATTCTACGCAAGTGCTCCAGTTTGCTCACCGACAAGAGCCAGCGTGATGACCGGCAGGCATCCCATTCGGACCAATGTTCCGAACCATGGCCATTATATGCGACCAGACGAATCAACTATTCCCGAGCAATTGCGAAACTCGGGCTATGTCACGGGGCACTTTGGAAAGTGGCACATCGGCTCTGTTCAGCCAAATAGCCCCACTTCCCCTGGAGGTGCCGGCTTTGATGAGTGGCTCAGCGGTCTGAATTTTTTCGACAATAATCCATTCCTAAGCCACAACGGAAAATATCAACAAATAAAGGGAACGGGCACCGTGATCTCGATGGACGCGACCCTAAATTTCCTAAGCAATCACAAGAATGGGAACAAGCCGATGTTTACCGTCACCTGGTTTCCCTCTCCGCACAACCCTCATCTCGAAATATCAAAGGGGACGAAGAACGGGGCTAACCTCTACAACAATCAGAAAACGAAACTGCCAGGTTACTTTAGAGAAATCACTCTACTCGACCAGCAGGTGGGTAGGTTACGCAAGCACCTAAGAGCACTCGACATCGAAAAAGATACCCTCCTTTTCTACTGCGGTGACAACGGCGGATTGGTCACCGAGTCGTCCGGTGGTCGAGGCAAAAAGGGAAGTATCTACGAGGGCGGACTGCGGGTACCCGCTCTACTCGAATGGCCCGGACACTTTTCCATAAAGGAAATCGATACACCCGCCTTTACCTCAGACTTGTACCCCACTCTACTCGCGATCGCCTCTATCAAGCTACCAAAAGGCCAACCGAAATTGGATGGCATTAACTTGCTTCCAATTCTTGAAGGGCAAAAAGAAAACAGGCCTCCGATGGGTTTTTGGCATGGGTATCGAAACGGTCAGGGCACTTGGAATGACCGGATAATCAAAGCCTTACTCGATGCAAAACAAGCAGGCAAACCCAATCCTTTTCCCGAGCGAATCCTCAAAAATGTGCAAGTTTTTCCGACATTGGATATGACTGACCTCGAAGGACACGCCGCTTGGAACAGATGGCCCTGGAAACTTCACCGTATTGAAAAAAAGGACAATGTTATCTATGAGCTTTACGATTTAAGTAAGGATCCGATGGAAATGACTAACTTGAAATCGAACGAGCCTGAACGCGTAGCTAAAATGAAATCGGCACTAGGAGACTGGCAACGCTCTGTTCTCAGAAGCTGGTCTGGTCATGACTATTGATATTGATTAGTTTACAAAATAAACCCAGATCAAATCCATTACGTAGTATTTCTTTTCCTTGCTCAAATATAGAAAAGAATTCCTATTGTATAAATGCAACCCGCGAGTAAAGATAGGATAACTTCTACCTACTTATGAAAGCACTTGTTAAGAACAAGGCGAAGGAAGGTCTTTGGATGGAGGAACTACCTGACCCCGTGGTACTCCCTCATCATGTCCTAGTCAAGGTAGACCGGGCTGGAATATGCGGAACTGATTTACATATTTATAAATGGAATGACTGGGCGAAAAAGACTATTCCCGTCCCTCTTGTCGTTGGACATGAGTTCGTGGGGAAAATCGTAGAGGTCGGGTCCGAGGTCACCGACTTCAAATTAGGCGAGCTAGTAAGCGGGGAAGGACATGTTGTCTGCGGACGCTGTCGAAACTGCATGGCGGGCCGCCGCCATCTCTGTGCCGATACCGCGGGCATCGGGGTCACCCGGCCGGGTGCCTTCGCTGAGTACATCGCACTACCCCAAACTAATGTCTGGGTCCACAAACCCGGAATCGATCTCGACATCGCAGCCATCTTCGATCCTTTTGGTAACGCCGCCCATTCCACTCTTAGTTTCGACATACTTGGTGAGGATGTTCTGATCACAGGAGCCGGTCCCATCGGTTCCATGTCCGCGGCCATTGCCCGTCATGCCGGGGCCCGCCATGTGATTGTGACCGATTTCAACCCTTACCGTCTCGAATTGGCGAAGAAAATGGGAGCGACCCGTGTGGTTGATATATCCAAGGAAAGCCTAAAGGAAGTTCAAAAGGAACTCGGTATGGAGGAGGGCTTCGATATCGGTCTGGAAATGAGCGGTTCCCCTCATGCCTTCAACGACATGCTGGCTAATATGTGCCACGGTGGAAAGATCGCCATGCTTGGTATCCCCGAAAAAGAGATGCCTATCGACTGGAATGTCGTCGTCTTCAATATGCTTACCATCAAGGGTATTTATGGGAGGGAAATGTACGATACTTGGTACAAGATGACAGTGATGCTGGAGAGCGGACTCGACCTCAAGCCTATTGTTACCCACCGCTTTGGCTTTCCCGACTTCGAGGAAGGATTTCAAACCGCACTCAAGGGGAACAGCGGTAAAGTTATTTTGGAGTGGTAGGATGTACGGCAAAATCAAACATGAACTAAAGGAAGAACTAGAAGAAATTCGTTCATCCGGTCTCTATAAACCAGAACGTGTCATCGAGACTCCACAGTCTGCACGGGTTCAAGTTGGAGAGGGTTCTCCTGTCCTCAACTTGTGTGCCAATAATTACCTCGGTCTGGCCAATCACCCAGAAGTGCTCGAAGCCGCCCATAAAGCCCTCGACAAGTGGGGTTATGGAATGGCCAGCGTTCGCTTTATCTGCGGAACCCAATCCCTACACAAGGAACTGGAAGCCAGGCTCTCCATCTTTCTCGGAACAGAGGAAACCATTCTTTACTCCTCCTGTTTCGATGCAAATACGGGGCTATTCGAGACCATACTGAGCAAAGAGGATGCGATCTTTTCGGACGCCCTCAACCATGCCTCAATCATTGACGGAGTCCGGCTTTGCAAGGCAAAGCGATTTCGCTACGGGAACAACAATATGGAGGAACTACGCAACCAATTGGTAGATTCCAGTGGTGCTAGGCGCAAGCTGATCGTAACGGATGGCGTATTCTCTATGGACGGTTATCTTGCCGACCTTCCTTCCCTTTGCGAGTTGGCCGAGGAACACCAGGCCCTGCTCATGGTGGACGATTCCCATGCCGTCGGTTTCATGGGGAAAAATGGTCGCGGTACCCACGAATACCACGGGGTCATTGACCAAGTCGATCTAATCACTGGAACCCTAGGCAAGGCGTTAGGCGGAGCGAGTGGTGGTTACATCAGCGGACGAAAGGAGGTCATCGAGTTTCTTCGCCAGCGTTCTCGACCCTACCTATTCTCCAACACCTTGGCACCCGTTATCGCCGCTGGTTCTCTCAAGGCCCTTGATCTGCTCGAGTCCACAACCGAACTGCGCGACCGCCTTGAGGAAAACACTCACTTCTTTCGCAAAGCCATGGAACACGAAGGATTCGAGATCCTGCCCGGTGAACATCCAATTATCCCCGTCATGTTTGGGGAAGCCGCGAAAGCTTCCCAGTTCGCTGATCTTCTGCTTAAAAAAGGAATCTATGTTATCCCCTTCTCTTATCCTGTGGTCCCCCAAGGAGAGGCACGCATTCGAATACAAGTCTCCGCAGTTCACACCAAGAAAGATCTTGCCTTTACAGTGGAAAAATTCGCGGAGGTCAGGCGGGAAAATAATTCATAAACTGCCATAAAACGCGATCTCCTCAACCACGAGGTATGATCCTACCCCACCCACTCATTAATCTTTATCGAAAGAATAAACTGAGACCTTTAAAACTAAATTAATTTGCTCACAAGCCCGATTCAAAATAAATTTAACTCAGCTCACTTATTTATTCCAAGTTCGTCGTTATCAATTAAATGAAAGCATTTATTTTCCTTCTTCCTCTCGTCACACTATGTCATTTCATGCGGGGTGAGGAAAAAGAACTTAGCTTTAATCAAGACATTCGCCCGATTCTTTCCGCTAATTGCTTTGCATGCCATGGCCTTGACGCGAAACATCGTAAAGCAAAGCTCAGGCTAGACACAAGGGAGACTGCCATCGCCGATCGGGACGGCATCCAAGCCATCGCCCCCGGTGATTTAGAAAACAGCGAAAGCTGGGCCCGCATCATTTCCAATGATGAGGATGATATCATGCCACCGCCCGATTCCCACAAATCTCTAACCGGAGAAGAAAAATCTATTATTCGGAAATGGATTGAATCTGGTGCACAGTATGAAGGTCACTGGTCATTTACAGCACCTCAAAAACCTGAAGTACCTAAAGTTAATGGGATAAATAATCCAATCGATGCTTTTATTCAAGACCGACTGAGAAAAGAAGGTCTTAAGCCTTCTGAAATTACGGATCGCGAAACCCTGCTTCGACGCGTTTATCTGGACCTCACCGGATTGCCCCCGACCTTAAAAGAATTAGACTCATTTCTGACCGACCAGTCCCCTAATGCATGGAGCAAAGTAATTGACGATCTGATGAACCGATCGAGTTACGGAGAGCATATGGCTCGCTTTTGGTTAGATCTGGCTCGATATGCAGATACTCATGGACTCCATTTGGACAACGAGCGTAGTATGTGGTTGTATCGAGACTGGGTTGTTCAGGCTTTCAATGAAAA
>CAWUUU010000145.1:0-17369 GCA_963924995.1 uncultured Opitutales bacterium | reverse complement strand
CAGGCCAAACATGTTTTAGGCCTAGAATTAGACTCCAGTGATTCCATTGCCACTTTCTGGCAAATCGTCTACGCCTCCATTAAGGCATTAAATGGTTTTTCTATCTCTGCTCTTTTAATAAGTGGGCTTACTGCTCTTTCTTATATCCTCTTACAGTACAAATTAAAAGCTCTTCCCAATGTTGCGATTACCCTAATTCTCGCATCTTTTGCTCATTTTCTTCTTCAAGATTCTATCGGTTCGGTAAATACCTTGGCTAGTTTTGATTCATCGCTTGGTATCGTCTCTTCGATTCATTTTGACTCACTCGCTCGCTTTGGTGGAACCATACTTTGGGCTTCTGTCGCAATTGCCTTACTATGCCTTCTCGAAGGTCTTTCTATCGGAAAATCGCTAGCGGCAAGGGCAGGCGAACGAATACAGACTAATCGGGAAACTTTTGCCATTGGTATGGGTAATGTTGGGTGCTCCCTTCTTTCAGGCATGCCTGCATCAGGTTCTCTCACTCGCTCAACTTTAAATATTCAATCGGGCGCAAAGACAAGTGCCTCCAATTTGTTTGCCGGAATTTTTGTGGTCTCGGGGTACTTTTCACTTGGATCTCTTGTATCCTACATACCGGTTCCCGCACTTGCCACATTAGTCATTTTTATTGGAGCCACTTTAATTAAGGGCAGGCAAATTCAAGCGGTTTCACGAGCTACGCGGTCAGATGCAGTTACTTTCACAGTTACCTTGGCTGTGGGTCTTCTCTTTTCATTACAAATGGCAATTTTTGCTGGAGTCGTGACTTCAATACTTTTATTTCTTCGTAAAGTGGCCGAGCCCGAAATGGTAGAATATGGATATAATGAAGATGGTGAACTCGCAGCATTGTCTTCCAAAACTCGTCGGCCTGAACCCGAAGTTTCAATTGTTCATGTGGAAGGCGAACTCTTTTTTGCAGCCGCAGATTTATTTTATGAACAAATTAGGCGTGTGGGTGAGGATCCAAATTTGAGAGTTCTCGTTTTAAAACTTCTTAATGCCCACCATTTGGACGCTACTTCTGTCATGGCATTAGAAGAATTACTTGATTACTTAAAGGAAAAGAATTGCCACGTACTCCTTTGCGAAGTGAGGCGAGATGCATTAAGAATCCTTAGTAATGCGGGCGTTCTTTCACGAATGAATCGAAAAAATATATTTCCTCACACTGTGAGCAATCCTACATTATCCACGGCCAAAGCGATTAAACGAGCGAAATATCTTACTTCTGGAGAAGAAGCAAAAGTTACTATTTACGCAGAGCAAATAGGAAAAGACCCTAAATAGGCTTTGTCGATTCCACTTTTTCCCAAAGGTGATTATGAGTGAATCTGAGATCAATTCTTTTTTCTTTTCAACAAATAGAGCCTAATTTTCAATATCATAAAACTGGTTGGCATTACAAAAACTTCGGTTGGCAATTTCTTCTTTGGGTCGCCCAAGATAGTTTCCAAGGTACTCTCCGATTAAAGAAAGATTGCTTGGTTCATTTTCTTTTCCTCTTTTAGGCTCAGGGGCTAAGTAGGGGCTATCTGTTTCTAAAATTAATTTCTCAATACCTTGAGATTTCAAAGCATCCCGTAAGAATTCGTTTTTTTTAAATGTTATAATTCCGGTAAATGAAGCTAATCCTCCTCTTTCATTTAATTCCTTTATTTCTTTTACACCTTCCGAGAAACAATGGAATAAAACTTTACCCCATGGCAATCCAGATTGTTCTATGATTTCAATACAATCCCCAAATGCATTTCTGGAATGGATAACCGTTGGTAAATTGTAAGTGGCTGCTAATTTGAGCTGTTCAAGAAAAGCAATTTTTTGGATTTTAATATTCCCTTCCGCTTCACTTTGGCTCTTGGGTAGATGGAAGTAATCCAAGCCAATTTCTCCAAGTGCAACTGGTGGGTTTACTGACTTTAGAAAGGGTTCGATTTTTTCAATTTCATCCTCAAAGCCTTCGTTGACATAACACGGGTGCAATCCAACAGAGTAAAAGATTTTGGCTCGATATTGCTCTGATAAATTCTTATAAGTTTCCCAATCATTAGAAGATGTTCCAATCGCAGTCATACGAGAAACTCCATTTTCATCCGCTCGAAAAAGAATTTCTTCAAGAATGCCCTTGTTAAAATACCCTTTAAGGTGACAATGACTATCAAACCAATTCATCTATCCGGACCCAACGAAATTCTTACCATCTTGACAATTATAAATTCTTTCTTCTTCGATACGACCAAATATCTACTATTTAATTACATTATATGGAAAACATAATTATTCTCGGAACCGGCTGTGCAGGATTCACTGCAGGAATATACACTGCACGAGCAAATTTAAATCCCCTTATCCTTGAAGGTAAGCAACCCGGTGGCCAACTTACCACGACCTCAGAAGTGGAAAACTTTCCCGGTTTCCCGCAAGGCGTGGACGGATATTCTTTGATGGATCAGCTACGCAAACAAGCGACGCGCTTTGGTGCGAGAGTTGAAAATGCGTTTATCGATAAAGTCGATTTTAGCGGAGATACAAAAATTCTCTTCTCGGGTGAAAAAAAATTTGAAGCCAAGGCAATTATTATTGCAACCGGTGCTGCACCGAGGCTCTTGGGTGTACCAGGTGAAAAAGAAATGTATGGTGGCAAAGGAGTAACAACCTGCGCAACCTGTGATGGAGCTTTTTACAGAGAAATGGATGTTATTGTTGCGGGAGGGGGGGATTCTGCTTGCGAAGAAGCTCTTTTTCTAACCCGGTTTTGCTCAAAAGTAACGCTTGTCCACAGAAGAAATGAACTCAGAGCTTCTCAGATAATGGCCGAGAGAACTCAGGCCCATGAAAAAATTGAAATTGTTTGGGATTCTGCAATCAAAGAAATTCTTCCTGATGATGCAGGAAAAACCAGGGCAGTATCCTTGGAAAATCTTAAAACAAAAGAAATTTCCGAAATTTCATGTAAGGGAGTTTTTATAGCCATTGGTCATGTTCCCAATACTCAACCTTTTAAAGATATTTTACCTCTAGATTCAAATGGGTACTTAGTCCCTGAAAAAGGAAGCCAAGTCCAAACATCCATACCCGGTGTCTATGTTGCTGGAGATTGTGCGGATCATGTGTACAGGCAGGCAATTACGGCTGCCGGAATGGGTTGTCAGGCGGCAATTGATGTGGAACGATGGCTTGCAGAACATAAATAATTTGTCTTGTGGATGGACATGGAAAAGATGAAAATATTGCCAGTCATTTGGTCAATGCGGCTGCCTTTTCTCCTGATCAACTCGCAATAGTTTCCGCAAAAGAGGGTTTATTTGAACCCCGCTCATTTAAAGAACTCAATCTAGAAGTTCAAAACTGTGCTGCTTATTTGAGATCTAAGCGGATTTCCAAGGGGGATCATGTGCTCTTAGCAGTAAAGCCTGGCTATCAGTTAATTCTTATTGCCTTCTCTCTTTTCTATTTAGGAGCAGTTCCCATTATTATCGATCCTGGAATGGGCTTAAGGGCGTTTCTTCAGTGTATAAAAAACACCAAACCATCTGCGTTAATTGGGATTTCACTAATACATATACTCAGTAAGTTTCTCCCCGCGCCTTTTCGATCAGTGGAAAAAAAAGTTCTTATTCAGTCGAACTGTTTTTTGAATGAAATCAACAAGAAGGAACGAGCCACCTCACCAAAACATGAGTGCACTCATCCTGAAGATCTCGCCGCAATTGTATTTACCTCAGGATCAACTGGTACTCCCAAAGGGGTTAGCTATACTCATGAAGTCTTTGCTGCCCAAATTAACCACTTAAAGAATGATTTCGGTATTCAAAGGGGAGAAAAAGATTTAGCCACCCTACCCATCTTTGCTCTTTTTAATCCAGCACTTGGGGTTACTTCAGTCATTCCCGATATGGACCCAAGAAAGCCCAGTTCTGCGGATCCACAAAAACTCACTCAGGCCATTCAGGAGTTTGAAATTACCACCGCCTTCACCTCCCCTATTATTGGTAAAAAAATTGCGGCGTCTTGTAATTCTCAAAAGATTTCACTTTCACATATTAAAAGATTTTTTCTTGCCGGTGCACCCGCACATCCCTCTTTAGTAAAAGACCTAGCTAAAATAATTCCTAATGGAAAAGTTTTTCTTCCCTACGGAGCAACAGAAGCCCTGCCCGTTTCGATTGCAGATCATATTGATGTAAACAACCTAGCCAAAGATATTGCTCTTGGAAATGGTTCCTGTCTTGGTCGTCCACTTACAGGAAATTCAATTCGCATATATCCCAATACGTTTTCTCCCTTTGAATCCGGGATAAATTGCCCCAAAGAACTCCGCAAAGGGGAAGTAGGCGAAATTTGTGTTTCTGGATCTGTAGTAAGCAAGGAATATTTCCGTATGCCGGGTGCCACGCTAGATTCTAAATTTAATGACGGACAACTTAATTTTCATCGTATGGGGGACTTGGGGTATTTTGACGCAGATGGCTTTCTGCGATTTCTCGGACGAAAAGCTGAAAGAGTCCTAACCAAGAATGGGCCACTTGAAACTGAACGATGCGAACCATTAATTAATGGAATGATAGAAGTTTCTAAATCTGCCCTCATTGGCATTGGTCATAATTCGCCAAAACTCCCATGCATTGTGGTTGAACTTTTTTCGCATATTAAACAAAGGGATTTTCCCACAATAAAAGAAAAGGTTTTAGAGACATTGAAAACGCACCTTCCAGCATTTTCTTTTAAATATGTTGTCTTTGAAAAATCTCTTCCAGTCGACTCTAGGCACAATGTAAAAATACACCGCCTATCCCTTTCTAAAAAATGGACTAAATTGTTCTTAAAAAATCCTTCCAAGTATTTCACCTTATGAAAATTATCATAACTGGTGGAACTGGATTTCTCGGATCTTCACTCACAAAAAGTTTATTGGAGGCGGGTCATGAAGTTCACACCATTGGAAGGCGACCATTAATTCCCCCTAGCATTCAAACTGAGGATTCTCACCATACCTTCGATCTAACTAAAGACACTTTACCCCATTCTCTGCTCAGGGGAACTGATATCTTTTTTCATGTTGCCGCAAAAGCTGGAGTCTGGGGGAAATATTCTGAATTTTATGATTCGAATGTGCTAGCAACTGAAAACATACTGGCATCTTGCCAATCTGCTAATATTCCTCGCTTTATTTATACAAGTACTCCCAGCGTTGTATTTTCTGCTCAATCGATCAATCAGGGAGATGAATCGCTTTCTTATGGAAAAACTGGTTTCTCCCCTTACGCAGAAACTAAATCAATCGCCGAACAAAAGGTACTTAAAGCCAATGAGATTGGACAATTTCAAACTCTCGCCCTTCGACCACATCTAGTCTGGGGCGAAAATGATCCGCATTTACTTCCCCGAGTCATAAAACGTCATAAAAAAGGGAAATTACGGATCATCGGTTCTGGTAAAAACAAAGTCGACCTGACCCATATTGATAATGTGACCCATGCTCATGTATGTGCGATGAATGCCATGATGAAAAATAAAAACCTCGGAGGAAATCCTTATTTTATCGGTCAGGGTGAACCAATTATTTTATGGGAATGGCTCAATGAGGTTTTCCAATTAATCGGCCTCCCTCCTATTAAACAAAAACTTAGTTTTCAAAATGCTTTTCTCCTCGGCTCGACTCTGGAAAATATTTGGAAGTTTTTGAGAATAAAGAAAGAACCTCCAATGACTCGCTTTGTTGCCTGCCAATTAGCACACGACCATTGGTTCTCGATTCAATCCGCGGAAAATGATTTGGGGTATCGTCCCATCAAAAATATGAAGGATGCTCTGGATGAATCTATACCATGGCTTAAATCCCTCTAAATCAAATTCCTGCGATTATATTCGGCCAATATGCAAGCCGCGCTGGCATGAAGATTAAGTGAATCCGCATTCCCTTTCATTGGAATTTCAACCTGACAAGCAAGGTGCTCTCGCCAAAAATTTCCTAATCCCTCCTTTTCACTTCCAAATATAAAGGCGATTTTTTTATTAAATTCCTGCTCCCAATAAGAATTATTGCAACGACCACTAGTTCCAACCAACATAAACTTTTTTTCCACTAAAAAAGCGTGAACCTCTTCCTTTGTTCCCATTCCGATATTGATTCCTGCCATTAATCCCCTAGAGGACCGAACTACATTAGGGTTAAAACAGTCAACAGATGAATCTGATAATAATATTGAGTTAACTCCAAAGGCTTCTGCAGTTCGTATAATTGCTCCTAAATTTCCCGGTTTTTCAATTTCATCGAGTACGATACAAATTTGTGTATTTTCCTGAATAGTATTTTTTAATAATAATGGCCAAGAATGTGCAATTGAAAGAAATCCATCTGATCCTTTTCGGTAAGATGCTTTACTAAATGCTTCCTTGCTTAATTCAGTAAGTAAAAAATCTAAATTTTCTAATTCTTCAAATTCTTTTTCTAACCCCGCTTTTTTAATTAATTCCCAACAAAAAAATATTTCCTCCACCTTTCGACCTGATTCATAAATACTTTTTAAATCTGGATATCCCTCGATCACAAAATGGCTCAACTCTCTTCTACGCTTGGCTGAATCGCGTAATTTCACCAATTCCTTAACCTTTGAATTGCTTAAACTGAAAATTATATCTGACATATTTTTAAAAAAAGGGTTTTGCATGATGAGGGCGAGCCCGTTACGAAACTTCTTCAATGAATTTACCACCAAAAGGTTTTAACGAACACCCCTACCCTTATCATCATGAATTAATCCTTGATGTAGAAAATGTCACAAACTTAGGCTTTGGCATTGCGAGAGATAATGGCTGGGTTATTCAAATTGCATTTGTTTTACCGGGTGAACGGGTGAAAGTTCGGATTTTTAGAAATCATAAAAATTACTCAGAAGCTGATTGCATTGAAGTAATTGAAAAATCAACGGATCGAGTTGATCCACAGTGTTCACTTTTCGGAACCTGTGGAGGTTGCCAATATCAATCAGTAGAATATGCAACTCAACTTAAATGGAAGAGGAATCAGGTAGTTGATAATTTTGAAAGAATTAGTGGATTACAAGTTGATGTCCTTCCTGTTGTCCCTTCACCCAAACAATATGGCTATCGATCTAAGCTTACTCCACATTATGAAAAAGCAAGATCATCAGACCCGAGAAAAATCGGCTTCTTAAAGTACGGTTCTCGCAAGGTCGTCATTGATGTACCCAGTTGCCCGATTGCTACCGATGAGATTAACGAAAAGCTACCAGCAGCCCGTGAAGAACTGCACCAGACATTAAAGAAAAAAAAGGGAGGGACTCTTTTACTTCGACATACACTTGAAGGTGTAGTGACCGATCCAAAAAAAGTCGTATCGGAAAAAGTGGGTGAGTTAATTTTTCAATTCAAGGCCGGAGAGTTTTTTCAAAATAATCCTTTTATTCTTCCATTACTCGTTGATTATGTTGTTGAACAAGCAAAGACTGGTACATCGAGTTTATTAGTGGATGCTTACTGCGGGGGTGGCTTATTTAGTTTATCCGCGGCAAAACATTTTAAAAAAGTTGTCGGTATTGAAATTAGCCGAGAGGGATTTGAGTGGGCTCGAGCAAACGCCTCAATTAATCGAATTGAAAATGCCGAGTTTTTTCTTGGTAATGCGTCATCTATCTTTGATGAATTAGAAAGCCAAGATGAAGACTTTTCCTTAGTTATTGATCCTCCTCGGCGAGGCTGCGATCAAGATTTTTTAGAACAAGCGCTGGCCTTTAAGCCCAATAAAATAATTTATGTGTCCTGCGATCCAGCAACACAGGCTCGAGATGCTAAAATTCTAGTAGATGGTGGGTACAAAATTACTGAAGTTCAACCCTTCGACCTCTTTCCACAAACTAGGCATGTGGAAAATATTGTTACCTTTATCCGCTAAGGAAATTTTCGGTTTTCACGCCAAGAACTAGAGGAGAATTGCTCCACATAGCAAGAACGCCTTTCAACAAGCTCTTTCGTCCATTGCATCTCCTTGGCTTTTTCGTCGACTAATTTTTCAATTTCGAAAATAAGCAAAGTTTTAAATTGATCTAAATCTAGATTGAAAAATCCAGAAAGCTCGATCGTTCCTTGAACCAAAATTCCTTTTTTCGTTCTCTTCATCGCTGCTCCAGCAAGTTTTGTGGTTCCATTACTCGACATCAAATCTCGTCCCACTGGCTCTAAAAAACAATTCCCCGGAATCCCAGCTTTTATTTCCCCTTTTTGTGGACAGGGTTTTAAAGTAGTCTCATGTCCTAACCCACCTAATGCTTTACCAATAGCCAGATGAATTTTTTCGTACAGATCAAGGGCGGGTATTGAACAAGAAGAATGACCATTGGGTAGGATGAGCATATAGGTCCAATCTTGACCATGCTTAACGATTCCTCCTCCTGTGGGTCGTCGTGTAAGATTCCTAGATTTAATTATTTCCTGCTTACTCACCCAAGTCCAGTTTTGGCCATAGCCAAAGGTTATCTCTTCATTATTCCACCCATAATGCCTGAAAATTGGGTCAGTCGAATTGATTTCCTGAAATAAAGAAAAATCGGTAGCCATATTTTCGGGCCCTGATTCTTCTAAGTAAGGATAAATAAAAAGTGACATAAAAAATTCAAAAGCGAGGAATATAGCAGTTCGGATTATCGGCAAACTCTCGGTACCAAGAGTAAAGGTCCGGAGGAATCTGAAGTTCTGCTAGTTGTTCATCAATAGATAAAGGTTGAGTACGAACTTTCGAAGCCAAAGGTTCCAAAATAAATGACACATGTTGAGGTCGCTGACCTGTGGCTTCATGATTCTTTATACTTCCTGGCAAAATATTATCGGGATTTATTCCAAATCGTTTAAGAATTCGAACCCCCAATTCATAGCGAGAAACTTCTTCGCTTCCTGCCCAATGAAAAAGGCCGTTTAAATTAGGTCTTTCAGTAAGTTCCACAATTACATCAGAAAGATTTTCAGCGGAACAGGGTTGTCGAATTTCATCCTCGAAAAGAGTTAATGCTGAGCCAGAGGCAAGTGTGCGAAGAATTTTCTCATGCTGGCTCCTTTGGCCCAATGGACTATTTCCATTAAGCAAGGTGACTCGTAATACCACTAATTTTTCATCCGTTACCGATAAGATCTTTTTTTCTACTTCCAATTTTTGTCTACCATATTCGCTCAGAGGGTTCGGGATATCAGTTGAACGATAAGGTGGCTTTGTACCATCAAATACCATATCTGTTGAAATATGAATAAAGCGAGCTCCTATATGAGCAGAAATACGGGCTAATCTTGAAGCGCCTTCGACATTAATTAAACGAGCAGATTCTGGTGATTTATTAACGGTATCGGGTGAAGAAATTGCCGCACAGTTAATCACCGCGTCTGGCCATTGATCAAACAATTCCCGGGTCAGTTGAGTATCATCAGAAAAGGGCAATCGCTTCGTTTTATATTTCTCCGAAAAGGTAACAGTTTCTTTATTTGAATAGGCTAAAAGAGAGTATCCACGATGAATGACTGACCTGCAAACCGCAGACCCGAGTAAACCGGAAGCCCCAAACACAGCAATTTTCACAAGATTAGGTTATTAAAAAAATCCCCTTAAAACAACCACAGGTTTCGAGTTACTTTTCCTTGAATCTATTTATTCCATGGAATAGAATTTATTTTATATGAATTTTTCCCAACTTGCGAATCCTCGCATTCTGGATCAACCAGTTTACCAACCAGGTAAACCAATTGGGCAAGTGGCTCGTGAGCATAAGCTAAATCCCAAGGATGTTTGCAAGCTTGCCTCTAATGAAAACCCTTGGGGTGCATCACCGCTTGCAATTGCCGCAGGAAGTGAGGCACTGAAGCATGTACACCTTTACCCAGAGGGAAGTGGTCAAGAGTTGAGGAACGCCTTAGGTAAGAACCTACAATTGGAACCTTCGCAGATTATTTTAGGAAATGGTTCAAATGAAGTTATCGAGTTACTCGGTCATGTTTTTTTAGAAGAAGGTGACGAGGTCATTGTTGGAGAACACGCGTTTGTTGTCTACAAATTAATGGCATTACTTATGGGTGCAACCCCTGTTGTCGTCCCAATGCCCAACCTTGTGCACGATCTCAACGAAATGTACAATGCCATTACCGATAAAACAAAATTAATATTTCTTCCGAGTCCTAACAACCCTACGGGTACTGCTAATTCAGCTGCAGAAATTATTCAATTTGTTGAGTCCCTACCCGACCATGTAATTTTTTGCTTAGACGAAGCGTACGCCGAATATTTACAAGACCCTCCCGATATTAGGCCCTTCATCAAGCAAGGTAAAAAAGTTTTGGCGATGAGAACTTTTTCGAAAATTCATGGGTTAGCAGGCCTTCGAATTGGTTATGGGTACGGGAATGAAGAATTAATCGAACTACTCCAAAAAGCGAGGCAACCCTTTAATGTAAATTCAATCGCTCAAGCATCGGCAATTGCTGCTCTCGAAGATAAAGATTGGGTCGCTCAATGCCGAAAACGGAACTTGGATGGCCTCAAGCAAATGGCTTCTGGATTGGAAAATTTAAATTTAGAATACATTCGCAGTAAAGCGAACTTTTTAATGATCAAGGTTGGAGATGGACAGGCAATCTTTCATTCACTACAAACTCTAGGTATCATCACAAGACCCATGCCTCAAAGCTTAAAAGAATTCATACGAATTTCCATTGGAACAGAGGAAGAAAATTTCCAAGCCCTCACTGCCTTAAAGCAAGTGCTTTCTTAGGTTAAGGCAACATAATGAACGAAGTTCTTTTTCTTTACGAGTATCGATATCTTATTCTCTTGGCTTGGTTCCTTGTAAGTTTATGGGGACTTAATGTTAATACCTATCGAGCACTCATCGATCGAGTCCGTGCGGGAGTTTCCTCCGTCCCCGAAAATAAAGATTCAGGCAAGCTCTTGCGCTCACTTTTAGCTGCTCCCAATCATAAAAGACCCTTTCATGTTGAAGCAGCCCTACTCTCCACGATTCAAGTACTCTTAGGAACGATCGCATTTTATTCTTTTCTAAGGTACGAAGAAGATTCTGTTTCGATCAACCAGGCATTTTACTTTTTGGTTTCAGTTGGGCTTTCATTTATTTGGGAAAGAACCTGGACTGGTATTGCTTCTCATTCAATTGCAGCGAGTTCCTTCTTGCCGCTGCATTTAAAATTTGGGAAGCCCTTCATGATTATCATCCAACTCATTTGTTTGCCCCTCAGCTTTGTACTTAAACAAATTGAAAGACTAATGAAGTCATGGTCGAACCCTCAAATTGGAGTTGAAGATGATAAAAACGAATTAGCTGACCATATTCGAACCTTAAGTAGGGAAAGCTCTACCCTCGATCCCGAAATTTTTGAGATTGTTGGGAATACCCTCGAGATGGGCCACTTGCATGTTCGTGACGTGCTCGTTCCCCGACATCAAGTTCAGGTATTAGATTGCCAAGATTCAATCGAAGAAAATCTACAAATTGCTAGAAATTGCGGGCATACAAGGCTACCAATCTGCGAAGGTGATTTAGATCAATGCATTGGCATCATTCATGTTAAATACGCGTTTCGTCTCTTGAGCCAAGGAAAACCAATCGATCTGCGATCTTTAAGCAAAGCCCCCGCAATACTTTCTACTGAAGACCCACTGCCTGTTGCATTACGAAAAATGATGCGCTGGAAAGTTCACATGGCCTTGGCTCGTGATGAATTTGGCGGGATTGATGGCGTGATTACCCTGGAAGATATTCTCGAGGAAGTTGTAGGAGAAATTCAAGATGAATTTGATGCTGAGGAGAACACCGTACAACCATCTGGTATTGGAAAATGGAAAGTGTCTGGCTTAAGTCCAGTTCATGAATTACCCAAAGAATTAGCAGTTGATGAAGAGGAGGAACTCACAAGTTTTGGGGGACTCATCACAAAGGAACTCGGAAGAATTCCTGAGGTCGGCGAAATTTTAACCCTTAATAATTGGCATATTAAAATTCTGGAGGCAGATGATACTCGGGTCCTCCTTGCTGAAGTTACGCTACTTTCTTCACAACAAGAAAAAAATATTTAGCTTAATCTCTTGGGAACAAAATAGTTTTTTCTCCCAACGAGCATCCTTCCAATCTGAAGTCCCATTGTAGATCCGTTTCCCAATTTTCACACACTGGTAAACCTAATAATTCATTCACTTTTTTGTGAACTCCAGGCATAATAGGTGCAAGCATTTGAATCGCTAAGCGCAGTGATTCAACCATTACTCCGAGACAAGTTTTGAGTTTCTCTTGGTCGTCTTTTAACTCTGATTTAGCTAGCTTCCATGGAGCTCTTTCATCCGCGTATTTATTAATCGAACGAATAAATATAAAAATTTGATCCAATCCTAGACTAAACTGAAAAGTATCAAAATGCTCCATTGATTTAACTTTGGCCGCTTCGAAATTGGCTTTTAATTTTTGCTCAAACTCTTCGTTTAATTCAACCCTTGGAACCACTCCATTTTCATAGGTTGTAGTCATATGAAATAATCGACTAAGCAAATTGCCTAAGTCATTTCCCAAATCCGTTTTGTAACGGGACTCAAAACGTTCCAGCGAAAAATCTGCATCTTGGCCCACTGTCATTTCCCTCATTACAAAATAACGAAATGCATCCACTCCACGTTTTTCAACTAAGCTTAACGGGTCTACTACCTCCCCCGTACTCTTTGACATCTTTTCTCCCGAACTCATCCACCAACCATGGGCAAGAATTTGTTTAGGCAAAGGTAGTTTCAATGCCTTGAGCATGATGGGCCAATAAACCGCATGTGGAGGTGCTAAAATATCTTTACCTATCACATGTAAATCAGCTGGCCATAAATTCGTAAACTCTTCCTCCCCGTAACCCGCTGCTGTAACATAATTAACCAAAGCATCAAACCAAACATAGGTTACATAATTTTCATCAAAAGGTAATGGGATCCCCCATGATAACCTTTCTTTTGGTCTAGAAATACAAAGATCATTTAAAGGTTCTTTTAAAAATTCCTGCACTTGATTACGCCTGAAATTTGGCATAATGAAATTCGGTTCATTATGCAAATATTCGATCAACCAGTCCTGATATTTACTCAATTTGAAAAAATAATTACTCTCGGTAATTTCTGAAACCTCTCCATAAATTTCGGGCCATTTTCCATCCACTTTATCTTTTTCCTGAAGAAATTGTTCTGCCCGAGTTGAATAAAAACCTTGGTATTCAGCTTGATAAATTTCTCCACGGTCGAATAGATCCTGTAGTAAAGATGAGACTACTTTTTTGTGACGTGACTCGGTGGTCCGAATGTAATCGTCATGAGAAATATTTAATTGAGTCAGTAAATTTTTGAACTCAAGGGCGATTCGATCACACCTTTCCTGGGGAGAAACTCCTTCCCTATCAGCACCCTGTTGAACTTTTTGCCCATGTTCATCAAGCCCAGTAACAAAATGAGTCGAAGCTCCATTTAATCTTTTCGTTCTTACAATCACATCCGCCAAAATCTTTTCGTATGCATGCCCGAGGTGAGGCGATCCATTCGCATAATCAATCGCCGTTGTTAAATAAAAGGGTTTATTCATGTGATTATAGTTTATTAAACGATAAAGTGATTAGGACAAACCCTTTTGTATTTTGATTTTTTACATGGTTGACTTCCACAATAGTAAATCATGTAATTATGAAAATTTTAAATTTCTTTGATTGTTAATCCCCAGCAATAGAATTTTTATTTTTTGACTTTTAATCCCTTCCGATTTTTTCGGAATTCTTACGGCAAACTTTGCCAAAAATTTTATCTTTTTGATGAGTGAAAATGAACA
The DNA here is from genome assembly GCA_963924995.1 of uncultured Opitutales bacterium. Lineage (GTDB taxonomy): Bacteria > Verrucomicrobiota > Verrucomicrobiia > Opitutales > Seribacteraceae > Seribacter. The sequence goes on along the minus strand of CAWUUU010000145.1, from coordinate 3,489 downwards.
GACTAGTCAGAACCTCCTTGAAGTTGAAGGTATTCTTGAACTAAACGAAAATAAAACGGGCGTACTTCTTGATCCTAAAAGGGGAGGGAAAACTACTCCAGTTGATCCTTTCGTGCCGAAAGAATTAATCCGTCGTTTTAAGTTAAAAAAAGGATCCATCATTACGGCGGATTCGATCCCTGATAAAAATCGCCCAAATCCCAAAGTTCGTTTTATTCATAAAGTTGACGGGATGAGTCTCAATGATCGAAAGCAACAATTTCGCTTCGATCAACTCACTACCATTCAACCCAAGGAAAAGCTCAATTTGGAAACGAAGGACGGGCAAATGACCACTCGAGTTATTGATCTTTTCTGCCCGATTGGTAAAGGACAACGCAGTCTGATCGTGGCTCCGCCCCGAGCTGGAAAAACCACTATACTTCACGATATCGCAAAAGGGATAAAAGAAAATCACCCAGAATGTCACTTGATGGTTCTTTTAATAGATGAAAGGCCCGAGGAAGTTACTGACTTCTCCCGTTCAGTTCCGGCCGAAATTTATGCCTCTTCCAATGATGAAGAAGTTACCAATCACCTACGAATTGCAGAACTTGCAATCGAACGGGCGAAGAGATTGGTTGAAAGTAATAAGGATGTTGTACTTCTATTAGATTCAATTACTCGCCTTTCGCGAGCCTACAATGCAGCATCAGGTAAAAGTGGTCGTACTATGACGGGAGGCCTGGATGTTCGAGCTTTGGAGAAACCTCGTCAAATTTTCTCAGCCGCAAGGAACTCTGAAGAAGCAGGATCACTTACCATTGTTGCCACCGCTTTAGTTGAAACAGGATCTAAAATGGATGAACTTATATTTCAGGAATTTAAAGGCACTGGAAATTGTGAAATTATACTCGACCGAAAAGTAGCAGAACTCCGTCTGTGGCCTGCAATTAACCTTGCTTCTTCAGGCACACGAAAGGAAGAAGACTTGGTAGAACCTAAGGTTTTAGAAAAAACATCATTTCTTCGTCGTGCAATGTCACCCATGAAGATTATTGACGCAGCTGAGAGTTTATTGGACAGAATGACTACCACCAAATCGAATAAAGAATTTTTAGACCTAATCCAAACCCCTTAACTCGTTGACAAAGCCCTGTCTTATCGACACTTTGTTACCTTTCATAATTTTCTCTTTCAAGCCCCCTTATGCACAATTTTTCTGATCAATGCTTGGATTTAGCCCGTTCTCTTTTGGGCAATAACCTTCAGCACATCAACGAAGACGGCACTGTCACTCCAGCAGCCGGCGAAAACTCTCGGGTAGACGAACCTGGGCATGCCGCACTTGCGATTGGAGAATTCTTCCGAGCTACCGGCGAAGTGGAACTCGGGGAATTCGATCTTCATGACTTAGCTGCTCGTTGTATTACTCAACAGGCTTTCAATGAAGACGCCAACGAAAATGGCATGGCATATGCCTCGCTTGGCCTTCTCTCCTTTGGAGCATCCAAGGAACGAAACGCAGTATGGGAGCGCCTACTCGATCCAACGAGAGAGCAACTAGATCAATGCCTATTGGCACGATCTGATCACGAAGATCATTATCAAGCATTTAATGTGGCCAAGTCCGTAGCTCGCTTTAGTTTTGGACTTACCAAAAAAGATGATACGGGGAAAGTAATTGATCGTTTTGTAGAGCGAATTGAAGCAAGCAGTTCAAACGGGTTTTTTGATGATAATACTAAAGGAACCGGTGGCGTCTTTGACGTATACGGACTCTTATCTTTTATCTTCATTCGTCAGGCACTTCAATTACACGCTAATGTTCATTTAAAAGATCGAAAGCTTCCCAAGCTTAGGACATTTGCAGAGAAATACCTCAAAATGCTCCCTGATATGGTCCGACAAGACGGACTAGGTTGGAACTACGGTCGTTCAGTTGGCGCTTATGGGCAGATTCACTGTATAAGTATGATTCTTCAATCAATGAGGGATCAGTGGATAAGCTCTGAAAAAATGCCCTTGTATTTAGATACCCTGCGCAGGCTTTTTCAATATTTCTTTGTCACATACCTAGACCAAGAAAAAGGAGACCTTGTGATCCGCGATGCTGAAAGAAACACCGTGCCTAATCACACCACACGTATGGCAAATTTTGATGCCGCTCGGAATCTTTGTCAGTGGTCTCGCTTGGCAAAAGTGATTGGCGGGTCACTCGCAGTGCCACCATCTAATCGCTCAAAAACTGCTGGTCGATATGTCATTTTTGACAAAGGTCATAAGAAAGAGCATGGAGTCTTTCTTTTCAGGGATGAAAATAATGGTCTTCAATACCAGCTCCCCTTGATCGGGCCTGGCGACAATGTGACTAGTGACAACTTAGCTTTCCCTCATTGTCCTGGAATCTTTGATTGGCCAGTTAATAAATACTTACCCGTAATGATGCCAGAACTCACTTTTGGCGATGCGGTTGTGGTTCCCTCTTATTATGGTAAAAATTGTGTCACCGGGATTGGACTAAAAAAATCTTTCTATCTTCGGTTTGATCAACCTGATCTTATTAAAACCGATGGATCTTTTGCATACGGAATAGGAAGTTGCCAAGTCCAATGGTCTTTTAGTGAAGGTCGGGTACAATCAGAATTTTCATTTAAAGTTAAGAACCAAGTTACCATGGATAAAATGAGGCTTGCCCTCGTGATTGGTTCTCCCCACTCCACTTACCGTCTTGGGACCACCTTAAGACAAGGAGCGGAAGGCCTTCGAGCTAATGTTGAAGTGGATGATTTTCAGGCAACTTGGGGTTCTTTTGAAACACTTTCCGATGACCCAGATTATAGGGGATATGCGGGCAATGTTCATTATGTTCAATACTTGGTACGCGACCATCCACTAGTAATGCGTCCTGGCCAACAATATAAATTGGTACTTTCGTACCAACCTGATATCGCATTCGCCGACGAATAATTTCTATTTGTTTGGAATCGCCCCTTGAGCGATTTAATTATTTCTTTACTATCACTTTATGTTATCTGCTCGAGTTATCCCATGCCTTGATGTTGACAACGGTCGCGTAGTTAAAGGTGTAAGATTTAAGGAATTACGAGATGCGGGTGACCCTGTTCTAGTTGCCCAAGCTTATGAAGAACAAGGAGCTGATGAACTTGTTTTCTTAGATATAACAGCTTCGAGTGATGAACGAAATACCATGCGTGACGTGGTTGAAAAAACAGCAGCCTCTTGCTTCATGCCCTTAACTGTGGGGGGAGGTATTCGAAATGTAACCAACATTCGAGATATGCTTTTGGCTGGGGCTGATAAAGTTAGCCTTAATACGGCTGCTATTTTGAATCCTTCCCTTGTTAATGAAGCGTCCAAAACTTTCGGCAATCAATGTATTGTAATAGCGATTGATGCCAAAAAAAATACCGATAAAGAAGGTTGGAGTGTTTATACCCACGGGGGTAGAAAAATTACCCATTTAGATGCAGTGGAATGGGCAAAGGA
>CAWUUU010000144.1:0-3584 GCA_963924995.1 uncultured Opitutales bacterium | reverse complement strand
CCGCTCCCGGTGGATTAAAACTGCAGGAACATGGTCAGGATGTGCGTTATCGTAATGTATGGATTATTGATCAAAGCTAGAGTTTATTGATTTTAGTTAGGCTAAAATTTTTTGTCATTAGCTTGTTCCTTATGTGAGCAGGAACAACTTAAATAAGTTCTGTTTGGGGTTTATGATGCTCCTTGCTTTCCTTGAGTTGAAAGCAAGTGGGAATGAGGCGAAGACAAATGTCATTCTCATGATGGCCGATGACTTGGGATACAATGATTTGTCGTGCTACGGGAGTGAGCGACAAAAGACTCCTGTTCTCGACCAGTTGGCTAGTGAAGGCATTCGCCTGACTAGTTTCTATGCGGGGGCCACGGTATGCACGCCCTCGCGGATGGCCTTGCTCACGGGAGCCTATCCTCCTCGTTTGGGCTGGAATGGTGGAGTGGTCGGTCATGGACTTAAGACCCATAACGGTTTAGCTCCCCAAGCCCGGACCATGGGTGAGGTATTCAAGAAAGCCGGTTACAATACAGCCCTGATCGGAAAATGGCACTTAGGGGATACGCCTGAATTGCATCCCGCAGGACAAGGGTTCGATCTGACCTATTTTATTGACAAGAGTAATAACCAGACAAAAAAGCTCTGGCGGGGAAGAGAACTGGAAGCTGATCCTTTCAATAACCGTCGCCTGACAGAAAATTTCGTAAACGAGGCGATTAGGTTCATCCGATCAAACAAGAGCAATCCCTTCTTTTTGTACCTGCCTTTCAGTGCTCCTCATTTTCCCGCTCAATCCCACCCCGAATGGGAAGGGAAATCGGCCAATGGGGCTTATGGGGATGTGGTGGAGGAACTAGACGGACGAATTGGCGATATTCTAAACACACTCAAGGCCGAAAAACTTGAATCGAACACCATCGTGGTATTCATTTCAGACAACGGGACTGAGCCGGGACAGAAGCAATGGGGAAGCGGAGAGCCATTCCGTGGACTTAAGTGGAGTGCTCTGGAAGGTGGTACGCGTGTCCCTTGCATCATTCGCTTTCCTCGCGTTATCCCAGCAGGTAAAGTCTCAGATAAACTGATCTCGGCGATTGATCTTTTGCCCACTCTCGCCAGTGCCTGCGGGGTTGAGTTGAAGGAGGGAGAGGGAATAGTGCCAAAGATTGATGGCTTGAATCTTTGGGAGAGTTTGCAAGGAAAGGCCAAGACACATCCTCGGATTAACCTTCTTTACTGGCACGGATGGGCAACGCCACAAGCGATCAGGGTGGAGAACTGGAAGCTCTACTTTGACAAGGTAAAGGAGATTGCTGGGTCGAATAAGGCTCCTGTGCTCATCGATCTGTCCCAGGATTGCAGGGAAGAAAGTAATTTGGCTTCTGAATACCCTGAGAAAGTGAAAAAAATGAAGGAGCTTGCAAAAGAATTACTTAATGAAATCGAAGAGAATTCAATTTCGCTTGGTGGACCACCCGACCCCAAGATGCAAAGCAAGAAAGATGGAGCATGGCTGAATTGAAAAAAGTAAGCCGGATAGGTTTCCTATTTTGCTTAATCATTAGAATTCTGAATGGAGAAGACGGGCCCAATATCCTCTTTATCGCGATGGATGATCTTAACGATTGGGTCGGTTGCCTCGGTGGCCATCCGCAGGCCAAGACACCAAACCTCGACCGGTTTGCGAATTCCGGGGTTTTGTTCGAAAACGCACATTGTGCGGCACCCGCTTGCAATCCTTCACGCACCGCGGTTTTTACAGGAATTTCTCCCCACATATCGGGACTCTACCGAAACGAGCAAACGATGAGGGATATATTGCCAGATGCTGAGCTTTTACCGAAGACATTTTCCAAGGCGGGCTATTGGTCAGGCGGTTCGGGAAAAATGCTTCATTACTTTATCGACGCCCCTTCCTGGGACGAGTATTTCCCCGCCAAGGAAACGGAAAACCCTTTCCCCAAGACCTTGGGGCCTCCGAAGCGTCCCGTCAACTTGCCGAGGGGAGGACCTTGGCAATACTATGAAACGGATTGGGGAGCGATCGAGTCTAGTGACGAGGAGTATGGGGGTGATTACTCGGTTGCTGAATGGGTAGGTGCACGTCTATCCGAGAAGAGAAAAAAGCCATTTTTTCTGGCTTGTGGAATTTATCGTCCGCACGAGCCCTGGTTCGTCCCAAGGAAATATTTTGATGCTTTCCCGTTGGAAAAAATTCAATTGCCACCCGGTTATCGTAAAGATGACCTTGATGATTTACCAAACGCAGGTAAGGGCATGGCTCGTAACCGATACTTCCCTCACATCCGAGCCCACAAACAATGGAAGCAAGGGATTCAAGGCTACCTTGCCTCGATTTATTTTGCCGATGCGATGCTTGGTCGCGTACTTGACGCCTTAGAAAAAGGTCCGCATGCGGACGATACGATCGTGGTCCTGTGGTCCGATCATGGTTGGCATCTTGGGGAGAAAGAACATTGGCAAAAGTTTACCGCTTGGCGTGTCTGCTCGCGGGTTCCCTTGGTTATACGCGTACCGAAAGCAGTCTCCGGTTTACCTGAGGGAACTAAGCCGAGCAGATGTACTAGACCAGTTAACCTTCTCAGTTTAGCGCCAACTCTCCTCGAACTTTCTGGGATATCTCCCTCCGCTTTGCACGACGGCCCCAGCCTTGTTCCTTTGCTTAAAAATCCAGAGGCCGATTGGAGTCATGTCTCACTGACTCACCTTCAGCAACCAGGTAGTTTCGGATTGAGCGACGAAGGTTGGCGTTACATTCGTTACGCTAATGGTGAGGAAGAACTCTATGACATTAGGAAAGATCCCTTTGAATGGAATAATTTAGCAGGAGATAAGAAGAATCTTAAAACCCTGAGGAGGTTACAAAAAAAAGCCCCTGAAAAATTTGCAAAATTAGCTAAGCCAAAAATTGATTCACTTCCTCGTTTGAAATGGCAACCACTCCCAAAAGGCATAAAGGCACCTCCTTCCAAGCCTAATGGAAATTCTTTCGATGTGACTTTCTTGAACCAAGGCAAGAAAAAGGTTCAACTCTTTTGGATGGATCGAGAGGGTGGTCGAAAGCTCTACGCCACGATTGAACCTGGTGGGTTCAAGGCACAGTCGACTAGATTGGGTGCAGTTTGGATGGTTGCACAATTAGAGGGTGAATCCATGGGTTATTTTAGGGTAGGTGATCGTAGATCAATGGGTGTAATTCATGATTTTGCGAATATTCTCAATCCATAAAATTTGTAACCTATTGCCATGTCCAAAAAATAAAACGGGAACTCCTCTTGAGTTTCTTCTCTTTGGGGCTCTTTTTTCATTGATCGTCGAAATAATGAATGGTTATTAAATTTAATTAAAATTTCTTTAATCAATCAACCACGGTGAAAAAAATTAAAAATAGAATTAGCTTGTTAGCAACCCTGCTTCTTCTTGGGAATATTTCCCTTGGCCAAGATTGGTCGACCTATAATTTTTCGGTGGAAGGCTGGAGGCACAATCCTCATGAACGATCTCTTTCAATCGATAATGTCTCGAAACTTTCATTAAAGTGGAGGTTTCCAAAAAAAGGATCACTTGAAAAA
>CAWUUU010000143.1:0-7890 GCA_963924995.1 uncultured Opitutales bacterium | reverse complement strand
CCGGGAGCCGGTGAAGACGAGGTTATTAATGTCTCCACTGGCCCCATTGGTCATTAGGGAAACAAAATTTTCAGGCGGGTTTAATCCACCGATCCGATAGGGCATGATTCGGGAGAATTCTCCAAAGTAGTCGGCGGATGCCATCCCCACTTCCCGGCCATCATTGTCGATCTTTTTGGGGACGCCCCCGACATAATGAAGTGCGTAGTTGGCAATAAGGGCAAGGGGTTTGTTTCGAGTGGTACGGACATCGATTACGCAAAGTTCGGGATCGATGGGACCGGCGGGTTTGACTATATGATTCCGGTTGGCGTTGGTTTTAACCTGATCTTGCTTGCCCAAAGGGTTGGGTGGCATAGTTCCGGGTTTGAGAAACCATCGGCGGTTGCGAACCTCGCTGGGTTCCTCATCGGAAGAAAAGCCAACCTTTGCAGGTTCCAGAGACTCGATGGCGGTGACGATGGCTTCCTCCAACTTTACATATTTGAGCTTTACATAGGCTTCTCGACCGGACATTCCTTCTCCTCCTTTGGGAGCCGAATGAGTATGGGTTGCACAGATAAGTATTTCCTGAGTTTTCCATCCAGTTTTAATGGCAGCTCGTGCTTTCACTAAATCGGACATTTCCCGACCAATACCAATGGCGTCAATCAAACAGATAACCGCCCTGCCTTTACCATTTTGGAAAGCGACCGCACGAACATGGAGAGGATCATGTACATAGTCCGATTTACCGGACCGTAATTGGATGGGGAAAACGGTGGGGGATACATCGATACAGGCAGTTCCCACCCTAAGAGCATCTTGCTGAGCATTGGAGTTTAACAAAACCAAAGTACAAAATCCGAAAAGAAAGCAAAGTTTTTTCATAAGTAGGGAAATATTTTCATGAACAAGGTAGGGGGTTTACAACCTCGAAGAAGAGATTTTCATAAATTAAATTAATAAGTCTTAACTTAATGTACAATGGATTAGTTAATCGAATTTCCCATCGACCTGACAGATAGAAATTTTCTTTTAACCCAATTCAGGGCTTGTCAAAATAGAGACCTTTGTCTTCGATTATAAAAATTCTTTTTTAACAAACACTGACAAAATATGAAAAAAATTCTCGCTCTCGTTTTTATTATAAGTTCATTTTCAGCTTTCGGAAAACATCATGGGGAGAAAAAACCATTGAAGGCTTTTATGATTACCGGTGGTTGTTGCCACGATTATAAGCAACAGAAGAATATAATCAGCGAAGGGATCAGTGAGCGTGTTCCAACCAAGTGGGATATCTTTTTTGAGATGGATGAGAAAAAAAGTAAGGCTCGATTAAGCAAAAAGGGATGGGCTGATCAGTACGACTTTATCGTTTATAACCACTGTTTTGCCCATGAAAAAGATGCTCAATTTATCCAGTCGATTACCGATATTCATAAGGCGGGTAAACCTGCAATCGCCCTTCACTGTGCGATGCATTCCTACCATTGGAGCGTTAAAGCTGAGGACGGAAAGAAAAAGGCTTGGCCTGAAATGCTAGGTGCGAGTTCCAAGGGGCATGGTCCAAAAGCAGCAATCACGGTGAAGAAGGTGAAGGAAAATGCAAAACACCCAATTTTGAAAGATATGCCCGATGGTTGGTTGACCCCAGAAGGTGAACTTTACAATGTACAGGAAGTGTATGAAGGTACGACTGTACTGGCACATGGTGAGAATGGAAAAGCCAAAGAAGCCCAAGCCTGTGTTTGGGTAAACACTCATGGAAAGGGTAGAATATTTTCAACCACCCTTGGGCATCACAATTCAACCATGTCCAGTAAAGAGTATTTGGATATGCTTGGAAATGCCGTCCGATGGGTTAATGGTAAAAAATAGGTTCTTCCACTGCGGTAAACTTATGGAAATGCTTCCCTGATCTGGGAAGCATTTTTAAAAGTTTAGCTTTTGAAGCGTCCGCTACTGTGACCTTTTTTATTAAACTGATTCCCTTTTCCAAACTTCCCTTTTCGGTCAAAAGATTTTCCGGACCTGTTATCTGGACGGGGTCTACCTTTATCCTTAGTAATATTTAATTGATGACCCTGTACCCAAACCGTTTTTAATTTGGTCATAATTTCGTTGGGCATATCAGAGGGCAAATCCATAAAAGTATGATCTTTAAACATTCTAATTTTACCCATGTTTCTTGGATCTAGACCCACTTCATTTGCAATGGCACCGACAATGTCACCTTTTTGAACTCCGTGGAATTCGCCCACTTCTAAACGATAACTTGTAAGATTAGAGTCATTTCGAGAACCTTCACTATCATCTCTTTCGTTGCGACTTCCCCGATCATCCCTGCTTCCACGACGGCTATCTCTGCCCCCACGATCATCCCTTCCGCCACGGCTATCTCTACCACCGCGGCTATCCCGGTCCCGACCTCCTCGATTTTCACGGGAGCTCTTTGGCGCAGGTTGTGGCATTTCTACATAATAAAGACCCTGTTTACCTGCTTCAAGATGGGCGAGCGCTGCGGCTACATCAATCGCATCTTTACCAGACTGCTCAATATAGCGCTCGATAGCGGTACGGTAGTCACCTAAATCGGCTTTGAGCCCTTCTTCCAACTTACTAAAGAATTCCTCGAGTTTTCGCTCGTTCATTTCTTCCTTAGAGGGGAATGAGTATTCCTGACAAGGTACTTTGAGAGTTCGCTCGATGGCATTGAGCATTCTCGTTTCCTTATTAGTAACAAAAATAATTGCATCTCCTTCGCGCCCAGCTCGTCCGGTACGGCCGATACGGTGGGTGTAGGATTCGAGGTCAAAGGGAGCGTCATAATTGAGCACATGACTAATTCGGTCCACATCGAGGCCGCGTGCGGCCACATCTGTGGCAACCAGAACATTGATTTTCCCGCGCTTGAGACGGTCAACGGTCTTTTCGCGTAGATTTTGCGGCATATCTCCGTTGAGGGGTTCAGCAAGGTAACCTTTTCCTTGAAGCATTTCCGCAATCTCCATGGTCGCATTTTTAGTTCTGGAGAAAATGAGCATCGCTTCAAATCGTTCAATTTCAAGTAGGCGTAGGAGCATCGTTCTTTTTTCGTGCTGTCTTACCTTGATATATTGTTGACGAATGTTGGGTGAATTCTCTGCCTTTACTTTAATAGTAACTTCAACCGGATTGGTTAAATGTTTCTCGGCCAACTTTCGAATCTGCTTGGGCATAGTGGCAGAAAAAAGAGCGGTTTGTCGATCGTCTGGAGTATGTTCAAGGATCCAGTCGATATCATCAATAAAGCCCATGCTTAACATTTCGTCCGCTTCGTCTAAAACTACGGCTTGGAGGCTGTCTAATTTGAGATAGCCTTTTTCAATGTGATCCATCACCCGGCCAGGTGTTCCCACTACCACTTGTGTGCCACGCTTAAATTCTCGGATTTGTTCACCATATCCCGTGCCTCCGTAAACTGCAACGACGCGCAATTGAGGTAAGTTGTCGGCAAATCCTTCCATTGCTTCTGCGACCTGTAGTGCAAGTTCGCGGGTGGGCGCCAAGACAAGAATTTGGGCTCCCTTTACAGATTCATCCAAACGGGAGAGTAGAGGAAGTGTGAAAGCGGCAGTTTTTCCAGTTCCAGTCTGCGCCACGCCAATAAAATCTGATCCTTCGAGCAGAGGTGGTATGGCTAGTTCCTGAATAGGCGAGGGAGTTTCATAGCCCGCTTTTTGCACAGCCTTTAAAATGGGCGGTGACAGGTTTAGGTCTTCAAAGCGTACACGAGTGTCCGCAGGTTCATTATTATTTTCTTCTTCACTCATAGGAGATTCTTTCGTTCGATTATTATGTTGGTTACCAGTATTCGAACGATTGTTCACTCACATTATTCCCGAGTTGTTCTCTTTTGAAACTCTGTCCTAGCACTGACTAAAAAAGATATAATACACATACATTACCAGAAGACGAGAAGTAAAATCCCGTTCAGTAATCGCTCTCCTTTTGATTCAGGCAGAATTTTCAGTGATTGAGAGGTCATCAATATTTGGATCGGTTGCAGGGGAGCGTCCACTAAGCTGAGCAACTCAAGGGCTTGTGTCATTAAGCTCAAGAACGAGAATGTGAAGTTTAGAATTAAAAAAACTAAGAAATTTAATGAACGCGATACCTTATTCGAAATAAGGAAGCATAATTGAATATTAAATAAAAAATAGGCTAGATGTTTATTGTTTGTCGATTGGGATTACGAAACTAAGGTAAAACACAATCAACGAGAGAAATTTAATCACTCCAACTTTTCCTTTACAGATTCATGATTTTCAGCCACTCAATTAATTGTCTCTTGCCCATATGATACTGTTCGTGCCCAAAGAATCCTTGCCCTCCGAAAAACGGGTAGCTATCAGCCCTGGGAATGTGACCGCATTTCACAAGCTTGGCTATGAGGTTCGGATTGAGTCGGGAGCCGGAGTTTTAGCTAATTTTACGGACTCTCTTTATGAAGAGCTGGGCGGTATTATATCGGACGACCATTCTACTGCATGGAGCCAAGCTGATCTTGTACTCAAAATTAATCCGCCCACTGATGAAGAAGTTTCTTTACTGAAGGAAGGTGCGACGCTGATCAGTTTTGCTTACCCCGCCCGGAACGAAGACCTTCTTAAAACGATGGGGCCGCAGAAAATTAATTGGTTAGCGATGGATTGTGTGCCTCGGATTTCCCGAGCTCAATCAATGGACGCGTTAAGTTCGATGGCCAATGTAGCAGGTTATCGTGCAGTGGTTGAGGCTGCTCATGTATTTGGTCGATTCTTTACTGGGCAAATTACAGCGGCAGGGAAAGTTCCACCGGCAAAGGTTTTAGTGATCGGAGCCGGAGTCGCCGGATTGGCTGCAATTGGAGCGGCCCGTAATATGGGTGCTATTGTTCGTGCTTTTGATACCCGTCCGGCGGTGAAAGAGGAGGTCAAGAGTATGGGCGGAGATTTCTTAATGCTCAATTTTGAGGAAGAAGGTGCTGGTAGTGGTGGTTATGCCAAGGTGATGAGCAAGGAGTTTATCGAGGCGGAAATGAAACTTTTTGCCGAGCAGGCGGAGGAGGTTGATATTATTATTACCACCGCTATGATCCCTGGGAAAAAATCTCCTGTTTTGATTACTGAGGATATGGTCAAGAGCATGAAACAGGGGTCGGTGATTGTGGATTTGGCCGCCGAGGGCGGAGGTAACTGTGAACTCACCTCTCCTGGCGAATCAAAAGTGGCTCACGGGGTCACCATTCTGGGATATTCTGATCTTCCTTCACGATTAGCTACTCAGTCGAGCCGTCTTTATGGTAATAATTTGGTCAAGCTTGTAAATTTGTTAGGAAATTCTGAGGACTTTTCCATCAATCAGGAAGACGAGATTCTTCGTGGAGCTTTGGTATTGGATCAAGGAAAGATTTCCTGGCCACCGCCCAAAGTCGAAATAAGTCAGCAGCCCAAGAAGTCTAAGGTTGAAACAAGACCTATTTCCGTGACATCCGATTCCCCAGGATTTTCTCTTTTTTCCCCGGGAATAATGCTCGGAGCTTTAACCGTTTTACTTTTAGCTTTGGGTTGGAAAGGTGAAAACGAGTTTCTTGATCAATTAACTGTATTCGTACTTTCCTGCTTTATCGGATACATGGTGGTTTGGAATGTGACTCCGTCTTTACATACCCCATTAATGAGCGTCACCAATGCGATTAGTGGGATCATTGTAATCGGGGGGATGCTTTTCATTTCCGGATCGAATCCGTGGATTGCAGGAGTGGCTATCTTTTTGGCCACTATTAATGTCTCGGGTGGATTTTTAGTTACTCATCGTATGCTCAAAATGTTTCGTAAGTAATGACAGAGGGACTTGTCACTATGGCCTATCTGGTTTCGGGAGTATTTTTCGTCCTAAGCTTGAGCGGTCTGTCCAAACAGGAAACCGCACGCAAGGGAAATTTCTATGGAATCCTAGGAATGGGATTGGCGATTCTTGCCACTTTTCTAAGCGGGGAGGTGGATAATTTTAAGCTGCTCATTCCTCTTATGCTTGGTGGTGGGGTAATTGGGGCGATTTTGGCGAAACGGGTCGAGATGACTTCGATGCCCGAATTAGTTGCGATCTTACACAGCTTTGTGGGAGCGGCAGCAGTACTAGTAGCCTTGGCCAGCTTTTTAGATCCAGAGCAGGCATCGCTTGAGGGTACGAATAAACTGATTCATGAAATCGAGATACTTCTTGGTGTGTTCATTGGGGGAGTCACTTTTACCGGCTCAGTGGTTGCTTTTGGTAAATTGCGCGGTTCACTAAGTGGGAAACCCCTTCTTTTACCCGCTCGGCACTTGATAAACTTAGGGATGCTTGGTTTATCCATTTGGCTGGGATCTCAGTTTCTTGAGCAGGGGCATGACCAGGCTTGGATCAGCCTGCTTATTGTAATGGGAATTTCCTTCATCTTGGGCATCCATTTAATTTTAGCAATTGGGGGGGCGGATATGCCCGTAGTAGTTTCCATGCTCAATAGTTATTCAGGTTGGGCAGCAGCCGCAGCCGGTTTCATGTTGAAAAACGACCTGCTTATTATTACGGGAGCTCTAGTGGGAAGCAGTGGTGCGATTCTGAGCTATATCATGTGCAAGGCAATGAATCGAAGCCTGGCCAATGTGATTTTTGGTGGATTCGGAACAGGAGGGGGAAGTTCAGTCAGTTCTTCTGAGATTGAGGGATCAATTACAGAGATTACTGCTGATGAAGTGGCGGGGGAATTAAAAGAAGCGAAGGAAGTAATGATCGTACCTGGATATGGGATGGCGGTGGCTCAGGCTCAACATGTGGTCAAAGACATCATGGAGAACTTACGAGCCCGAGACATCAATGTTCGCTTTGCTATCCATCCAGTGGCAGGCCGCTTGCCCGGACACATGAATGTTTTATTGGCGGAAGCCAATGTGCCTTACGATATTGTTTTTGAAATGGACGAAATTAATGATGACCTGCCTAAGGTAGACCTTCTTTTAGTCGTCGGTGCGAATGACATTGTGAACCCATCCGCCTTAGAAGATTCAAGTAGTCCGATTGCAGGGATGCCTGTAATTGAGGCGTGGAATGCTAAGTCGGTGGTCGCATTAAAGCGAAGCATGGCGGCAGGGTATTCGGGAGTCGAAAACCCACTTTATTTCAAAGAAAATACCAGCATGCTTTTTGGAGATGCCAAGGATACTTTATCCGCAGTGTTATCCAAACTTGGTTGAGTTTAAAAAGTTCGTATCACTAGTCGAATTCGCTTGCCGAGATGGTAGTGGATTTAAAAAGCTGTCGGATGAACCTTGTATTTTGGAATTGTTTCTTTTCCCTGTTTGTCATATCCGATCTTACTGCTAAGAGGGTTTATCAACCCAAACTGGTTAATTGCAAGAATGGAGAACATCATGATTTCCCCATGGGCGTGCTCGAAGCAACCGGTCGACTTAAGGATGGAGATAAAGAAATTCTTATCATGGATATTGGAAAGGGAGGAGCAGCCGATCTTGCCGGTCTCCAGGCAGGTGACCGAATTATGAGAATTGAGGGAAAGAGCCCTTCGGCCTTTTCCATGAAGACGGATGCGGGATTGGAGGGCCCTCAGACTCTTTTAGGATTAAGTTTAGATCGTAAATCGGCTTCTTCCAAACCTCTACTTTCTCTTCAAATAAGAAGGGAATCCGAGCAAGTAATGCGATCAGTGGAGTTACCCCCAAGTCTTGCTTTTTCTCTATCCCGTCCTCTTGCTTGCGAAAAGCGGAATACTTACCTTGAATCAATTGCCCAGCATCTCGTAAAAGTGCAGGAAAAAAATGGCCGATGGAAACCCGGGGTGGGGGGCGATGCCGATGTTTATACTACGGCATTCTGTGGGTTAGTACT
>CAWUUU010000142.1:0-4774 GCA_963924995.1 uncultured Opitutales bacterium | reverse complement strand
CCATATCGCCGCATTCTCTACCATAGGGTTTGTCGAAAATCCTTTGAGTAGATCAAAGGCTGAGTCTTCATCATCGAAGACAAGTGATGGGTAAATAAGGAGAGATAAATTGTCGATTTGATTAGTTATATTAGACCGAATTAGTTCTTTGGTACTTTTTATATCTTGGTTGTATATTGCCCATCCAGCAATTACAGGCATTAACACGGTGACAAGAAAACTTGAGAGAAAAAACTTGGTTCGAAAACTCAAGTATTCAAACTTCCTGATATTTAAAAAGCCTTTGAGTAAAGCCGAGGAGCTTTTTTTGAATTTATCAAGTGAAAGGGAGTCCAATTTTAGTTTAATTGATTTCTTTAATCACTTCGATTGCTTTGGCCAAAATCGTCTCGGGTGCGGAATTCTCAGTGCCTGATAATTCACGATTCAAAAGATCTCGAAAATCTTTTTCTGCCATGATTCTGGCTGAACCTGACTGTTCTTTTTGCTCATTGGGTATTGGTTCGATTCTTGATTGAATAATATTTTCAACCACCACTCCTCGAGTTTCAAGTTGGTTCAATTTTTCTAATCGTTCTTGAATCGCACCGACGAGTTCATCTACGCTATAATTATCTGAAATAATTACCTGTAAATTTCTAGTGGTTCTTTTTTGTAAAAGTTTCGCAAAGTTTGCTCGACTTGCAGAAGCAAAACTATCCACGAGAACAACTATGTCAGCCGTAACGGGTATACCTCGTCTAAGTGCATTGTTAAAGTCGGTGTAAGTTTTAAAAGTTATGTTCGATGAATTGAATTCTATTGAGCATTCATTCATTACTTCTTCGGAGTGAGAAAAGAATACAATTTCTCTCTCAAACAAAAATGAATTGCTCGAGATGTTTTCTTCGATTTGCTCCCAATTCACTTCGCCCACGATAGAGCGGTTATGAGAACCGAGATTAAGGGATAGGGGGTTTTTCATAATAGGGTATATGAAATAAATTATATCGATCTAATTTAGTCAATCATGTTATTTGATTGGTTAACTATGAAACGGCGAACGCCTTTGATTATTCAAGAAGGCTTAATTAAGAAAAGGCTTAATTCTTTTCTCAAAAATAGTGAAAAGGTCGGGGTCTACGGATGCAGCACATTCTTGAGCTAATTCAGATTGGCTATGCGTCCCAGTGGAGACAAGAAAGCAGCGCATACCTGCATTCTTTGCGGTTTGATAATCGTAAGGGGAATCTCCGATGTAGACTGTTTCATCTTTGTTATATCCAATCTTACTGAGTGCCAGTTGCGAAAATTCAATATCGGGTTTTTTCCACTCGGTGTCATTGACCCCAAGGGCAAATTCAAGTGGTGGTATAAAGTTTAGGTATTCGCAAGCAGCTCTCGCATGTGGTCCATGTTTGTTGGTAAGTACGGCGGTTTTAATATTATTTTTTTCACAAAGCGCTAAAATTTCAGATGATCCAGGAAGTGCAATTAAGCCATCGAGCATTTCTTTTTCAAAAATGGGTCTTAGACGTTCAACGGCTTCTTTTGCATTTTCTTCTCCAATCAATTTGGACATTGTTGCTTCAGATGCACCACCTACAGATTTTTTTACAGTTTCAAAGTCTGGCACTGGAAGTCCCATCTGAGCGATGACTTGGCTAAATGCTTTGTAGATTGCTTGAAATTGATCGATCAATGTACCGTCAAGATCAAATAAGATTGCTCGTATTGCCATAGTTTATTCTGATGTGGTGAAAGGAGATATTTTAAATAGAGAATGAATCATGTAGGAGATATAAGCATACAAGCCAAGCAAGAAGAATCCCAATTTTCTTATATTCAATTTCGTAAGGAAACAAATTTTGTTGTTTGTACATTAAAAGGAGTTTGGTCGATTGAGAATAATTCTGGTTCTGAGGTACGCAAGGAGTGGGAGATTTTTTTAAATAAAAATCCTGCCATTCAGGTTTTTAAATTCCAGCTTGATACTCAAATAAAATGGGATTCAACTTTAGTTTCGTTTCTTCATAAATGTAGGAATGATCTAAAGGTTGTTAATAAATCGATTAAGTTTGATGAACTACCCTCAGGCCTCTCTCAGTTATTAGAACTAAGCGAACCGACTTTATTGGAAAAAAAGCAAAACGAATTTTCCTTATCCTTGGAACTCATTGATGACACAATTAATTATTTCAGAAATGTAACATTATCTATATTTTCATTTTTGGGTGAATGGGTATTAGCTATTTTGCATCTATTTACAGGTCGATCAAAAACTCGTTTTCAAGATTTCGCACTGTCTTGTCGTTCTTGTGGTGCGTCTGCTTTGCCTATTGTGACGCTCATCAGTTTTTTGACAGGGCTGACCATGGCCTTTGTTGGCAGTGTTCAATTAGAAAAATTTAATGCTAAAATTTATGTGGCCGATTTGGTTTGCCTTGCGATGGTGAGAGAAATGGGTGCATTGATGGTGGCAATTGTAATGGCAGGTCGGACGGGGGCTGCTTTTGCCGCAGAAATTGGAAGTATGAAGTTAAATGAAGAGATTGATTCTCTTCGAACATTCGGAATATCTCCAATGGAGTTTTTGATTGTGCCTCGTACCTTGTCCTTACTCTTTATGATTCCGCTTTTGACCATTTACGCTGATGTCGTCGGTATTTTAGGTGGATTAGTTGTTGGAACTGTTGTTATGGATTTCTCTGTAATTCATTACTTCGAGCAGACTCAAGTAGCTTTGCACAGTATGTGGGAAATTTATTCCGGTTTATTAAAAAGTGTTGTTTTTGGGTTAATTATTGGATTGGTTGGATGCTATAAAGGATTACATAGTGGGAATGATTCCTCTTCTTTAGGGCGTGCGGTTACCGCATCCGTGGTGGTGGCAATTACATTAATCGTCATTATCGATGCGATGTTTGAAGTATCCTTTAGTTATTTAAATTTACGATGAAACAAAATCCAATAAAAAATGATTCAATCTTGAAAGTAGAGAATCTTAATTTGGCTTATGGAGATTACCAAGTTCTCGAAAAAGTTTCATTTTCTGCAAAGAAGGGCGAGTGCCTGGTTGTGATGGGGGGTAGTGGTTGTGGTAAAAGTACTCTTCTCAAATCAATGGTGGGTTTGTTGTCTCCTCAAGATGGAAGAATTCTGGTCGATTCAATTGACCTATGGACTGTAAACCATGAGGGAAAAACCTCTATCTTGAAAAAATATGGAGTTCTATTTCAAGGAGGGGCTTTATGGGGAGCTATGAATTTGTTGGAAAATGTTTCTTTACCATTACAAACTTACACTGACTTGAGTCAGTCAGAGATTAATGATTTAGCCAGATACAAATTAAATCTTGTTGGATTATCTGGGTACAGTGACTTTTATCCTGCCCAGTTAAGTGGCGGAATGAAAAAAAGGGCAGGGTTGGCTAGAGCAATGGCACTCGATCCAGATATTTTATTTCTAGATGAACCCTCGGCAGGACTTGACCCAATAAATTCACATCGTCTAGACAATTTGATTAATGAATTAAAAGAGAGCCTAGGAATTACATTTATTGTGGTTACTCATGAATTACCTAGTATTTTCGACATCGCCGACGATTCAATTTTTCTTGATGGGCAGACAAAAACTTTACTTGATCAGGGACAGCCTAATCATTTAAGAGAAAACTCTGAGTATGAGCGGGTTCGTTCATTTCTTAGACGAGGAACCCCAATAATTAAAAACTAAGATTGCCGTAGAGTATAAAAACTTCTTAGATTGTAAGAATTGAAAACAAGAGGAAATAATGCGCTAGTAGGAATCTTCTGCTTTGGTGCCGTTGTATTGATCATCGGCTTTATTATTTTCACAGGTGGATTTTCATCATTTCGAGGCGAGAATGAGAGATTTGTAATGGTCTTTAATGAAAATGTTTACGGTTTACATGAAGGAGGAAAAGTCACACTGAATGGGGTTAGAATCGGGAGGGTAGAACGTTTTTTTCTTGGTGATGCAACCGAGGAGGGGCCCGTGCCTGTTTTAGTCGAAATTAACCGGAAGTTAGTTCGACGGCACATGGTGGAGGGAGAAAACGAACTCTTTGATACCGAAGGTTTTTTAAAGACAGAAGTTGTATCACGCTTGCAAGCCAAATTGATTCAGGAAAGCTTTGTTACTGGAATTCTATATATCAATCTTACCGCGGGGCACGATGTAAACGAGGCGAGAGGACTTTTTGGATATAGGGAAATTCCAACCACTGCTTCAATTTTCGCTGAGTTAAGTGAAAGTATCAACCTTGAAAAGCTGAGCAAGCAGATCAGCGACTTGATGGTTACTGCTACTAGGAAGCTCAATGACCTTGATTTAGCTGGATTAGGTATTGATTTTTCTAACACAAATAAGGATGTACAGTTTTTTATAAAGACATTTGCAGAGGCTTATTCACCGTTAGGCCCAAAATTATCTTCTACCGTGGATGAGGCAAAGATTTCCATTGGAGAAATTATTTCAATTAGCAAGACTTTAAAAGAAATACTTGATCCGTCTTCTGATTTTAGGTTTGGATTTTCAAGTACGATGCGAGATATTTCAGCAATGTCTAAATCATTAAAATCACTTGCTGATTTATTGGAAAGAAACCCACAAGCTTTTATTCGAGGGAAAGGGGAGAGTTCAGAATGATAGAATCAATACGATTTAATTTATTTTTACTTTGCTCACTTTTGACTGTTACATCCTGTATTGTTCCAGAGTCAACTCATGTTAAACCAACTTTCCATCTCCTCACAAAAAATATTTTTGATAA
>CAWUUU010000141.1:0-3788 GCA_963924995.1 uncultured Opitutales bacterium | reverse complement strand
AGATCAAATGCTTCCTTTTCTTTTGATTGAAGCAGGCGATGGGCGGATTCCATTGAGCGGAGCATGGATTCCCTTTGGAAATCACTCAATTGATCACGATTAGGATTTTGATCGAGGAGTTTCTTAAAGTGTTTATAGCGGTTGGAAAATCGACCCGGTTCCATTCCCTTTGGGGGTTGTACTGACTGCACCGCCTGTTCGGGGTAGGGTAGATTCATTGGACCATATTCTGAACCAAAGAAACCGGCCGTGGTGAAGGCCTTTAATTCCTCTTTCTCTCCCACCCCTTCCAATCTTTGTCCGATATTGATAAACGGTGGAATTACCTCGTTTTTGGGACCCAATACTTTGGCCATCCATGCACCGAGATGGGGGGCGGCCACGGTGATGGGAGGGACATATCCGGTATGCCAATGGTATTGATGACGGGAATGCAGAATCGAACCGAGGTCGGGTTGAACAGCGGAGCGAATTAAAGTACCCCGATCCATTACCTGGGCGATATTTTCAAGGCCTTGAGAAATTTTTATACCGTCCACATTCGTGTCGATTGCAGGAAAAGTACTGAGGATCTTATTGACTTCCAGTCCCTTTTCAAAAGGGAGGTATCGTTTGGGGTCAAAAGTGTCGGGGGCCGCCATTCCTCCGGCCATCCAAATCAGGATACAGGAGTCTGCTTTGGCTTTTGGATGGATTACCAAATCATTTCCCCATGCTTGCGTTCCATTTGTGGCCAGAGCGGCGGTGGAGGCCAGTCCAAGTTGTTTAATGAAATCGCGCCTTTGAATCTGTTCTGGAATATTCATATAAGATTTATTTTATCCGTTATCGAATGATTTGAAAATCGGGTTGCATAAAAACAAGCCAAAGCAGGTCTTCCACTTGCTGTGGGTTTTCGGAGTCATTGGCAATGGTTTGGAGTAATTTTTTCTCCCCCGCACTGGGCTTCCGACCGAGTGAATATTCATAGAGCCAAGAGACAAAATTTGGTTTCCCCGCCAATTGTTTTACCAAGTTTTTGGCACCTTGGGCAAGGTATTGGGAAAGGATTTCCCCATTGGCCAAGTCGATTGCCTGCAAGGTGGTAAGTTCGGCGGGGCGTGAAGTGACCACCTGATCCCGGTGGGGACGACCGAGCGAGTGCATGAGGAAATCATTCTTTACCAGAGATGCCCGAATGGATGGTCCATCCTGTTTGAGTCCAGGCATAGTTTGTTTTGCATTTTCTAAAGGGCGTTTCCATGGTCCTGACCCATATGGGTGTACTTCGCTCGCCGCTATCCATTTTTTACTTTCCAGAAATTCCCAGTTTTTATTAGTTTCCAATATAATTTTTTGATCACCTTTTCCAAAAACAAATTGAGCAATAAATCCGGCACTTCCACCAAACATTTCCGCATCCACTTCAATCAAGTTTTTACCGGCTTTGAAGAAATTGGAAATTTCGTGATAGAGTGGTTGGGTCCATTCCTTGGATGAGCTGACATATTCTCCATTCACTTTTAGGGAAAATGCGTTATCACAGGTGGCAAGAAAGGAAGTGATTGTGGGGGCACTTTCCAAATCGATCGAGGTGCGAAGTTTTACTTTTCGGGTTTGAGCGTTCGGCCCCCAAATCCAGTGAGCATTGATGGCATTGATTTTACCGAGGGCTGTTAAAGGTGTTGGACTATTGCTGCTGAAGGAAGGGGAGCGATCCACTTTTGCCTCTGCTTTTGCTGGATTGGTACCGGTGACCTGCCAGATTGAATCCATTAATTGTTCGGCAGTCATCCGTTTAGGAACGGGGCCTTTAAAGACATAATTTCCACCTGGTTCTTCTTTTAATCGGTCACTGGTAGCTCCATAAGCTTCCGAAGTCATCACAAAATGAAGAAATTTTTTGAGATCGTATCCATCTTTTGCAAATCGGTCCGCTAGGTAATCAAGCAAGTCTTCATTCCATGGTTTGGTATGCATCGCATCAACAGGATGAACGATACCGCGTCCCATTAATTGTGCCCATACCCGGTTTACGATAGTTCGGGTAAAACGACCATTTTCCGGGTGAGTCATTAACTTGGCCAATTGTTTAAGACGCTCGTTCTTTTTCGCCTTTGGATCGATCTGTCCAAGTTCGGGAAACATCCAGCGGGGGGTGGCCATTTTTCCGGTTGGCACATCGCACCGTTCCAACTCAAGCGGTTCCTCTGCAAAGACAGCGGCCAAATCATAAGATTCCTGAAGGGTCCAACGATCAATAAAACTATCGTGGCAACTTGCACATTTCATATTGATTCCGAGAAAGACTTGAGAAACATTTTGAGCGAACTGCATATTCCGGGTCTGACTGGCATTTACAGAACCCCGCCACTTTATACCATTAATGAAGCCAGCCGCTTCTTTCTCTGTGTCAATTAATTCCCGGGTCATTTGATCGTAAGGTTTATTCGTCCTAAGGGATGAGTAAAGCCAGGTAGTGATTTGGGTTCTTCCTTTGGTGATGAATCCAGTACCGGTGTAATCATTCCGCAATAAATCATTCCAGAAGGTAAGCCAGTGATCCGCATAGGCAATATCCCTGGATAATAAATTGTTGATCAGATTTTGTTTGTTATTTTCTGACTGGTCATTCAGGAATTCATTTAATTCTTCGGGTGTGGGTAAAATCCCGACCAAATCAAGAAATGCCCGTCTGGCAAAAATCCGGTCTGAAGTAGGGGAGGGAGAAGAAATTTTCTTGTTTTGATGATATTGATCAAGAATACGATCAATTGGATGTGTTCGATTATTGAGTGCTTTGGGAAGACTGACCACTCGTGGTTTTAACTTGGGCTCCCAGTTGGATGAACCGAGTGAGATTTCATCTTCCCACACCATACCTTCTTTTACCCACTGGTGCAGAATTTTGAATTGTTCCGGAGATACACCCGGGCCCTTGGGGGGCATTCTTTCATCCAAGTCATCTGATTCTACGAGCTCAAGGAACCAGCTTTCTTCAATATTTCCTGGAACAGCCATTTCTCCATTTTCCCCACCGGCGAGAAATTCAGCCCGTGTATTCATGGACAATCCACCCTTCTTTTTTCCGTCCGTGTGGCATTCCGCACAATTCTTTTTGAGAATTGGCATAACCTGGTGAACAAAGTCGATCTTTGCCGAAACGAGTAACGGTAAAAACAGAAAGATGGAAAAGATAAAAGAAGGGATGTTCATGAATTATACTTATGTATGTCACCAAATTAATAATCTTATCATCTTAAGCAAAATATTTTTTCAGATTCGAGCTTTCTTTTTTTTGGGTAAGTCACAATATGGTATACATGAAAATTCAAAATAGGCGTCTTTTTTTACACAGTCTCGCAATTGGTTCTATCGGAATTCCTTTCGGATTCGATCTTTTGGCTAAGGAAAAAAATGATTCGAACCGCTTTCAGATAGGAATTCAGGAATATACCTTCAATCGATTACTCCGAAGCGGAAAACTCAAACACCTTGATTATCCAGCAATGGTTAAAAAAGAACTCGGGATTGAACATGTTGAATATTGGAGCCGGCCTTTTGAGGGGAAGCATACCGATAAGAAATTCGTCGGTGAATTGAATAGCCGAACGAAAGGGGAGGGTATTAGCAATGTGTTAATTCTGGTGGATGAAAAACACGAACTGGATCATGAGAAGAAATCGGAACGCGATAAATCTGTGGACTTACATAAGGGATGGATTGATTGCGCAGCTCAACTCGGTTGTGATGCAATTCGGGTAAATTGTCGGATGGGGGGAGATCCAAAGGATAACCTTAATCGAGCG
>CAWUUU010000140.1:0-4578 GCA_963924995.1 uncultured Opitutales bacterium | reverse complement strand
TTAAAACAAAGTATCATGCGAGTTTTTCCAAATGGGTCGGGATTATTATTGGGTTTGTTCCTCACCTTTGCTGCTGCTTGGGTTTGGCCTAATGGTGCTTTATTGGCTGAATCTTTATTTTCTGTTTCCGATATTGCGGTTGTAGTAATCTTTCTCATTCAAGGATGGAATTTACGGGCCAAGCGAATTTCTTTAATTTGGAAGGATTACCCTAACTTGTTAGTCATTCAAGGGTTTATTTTTTGGGTTCCATTATTTTTTGTATTATTTCTTGAAGAAATTAATTTTCTTCCGGCCCAGTGGATAGATGGATTTATATTCCTCGCCATTTTACCGACCACGATTTCGAGTTGTGTGGTCTATACTTCAATTGCGGGGGGCGACTCAGATTTCGCCCTTGGCCATGCAACACTCTCCAATCTACTCGCCGTTATCTGGGTGCCCTTTGTTTGGTTGACCTTTGGGATTGATTCAGAGGTTAGGATTCAAGATCAATGGGTATCTACAGGGAGACAAGTTTTTCCACAAATTTTTCTTCTCGTTCTCTTTCCCTGCTTTGTGGGTTGGATTGCTCGAAAAGTTTTTTCTAAAAGCGGGGAGAATAAATTTGATCACTATTTAAAGAAAAGTACCTTTTTGTGTATTCTTTTTTTGGCATACCTTGCCCTGTCAAAAAGTATTTTAAGATCGGGTGAAGTTAATTTTTTCAATTCCCTTATTTTTTTACTCCCTTACCTGTTGGTTTTTCTTGTTTTTCATTTACTTGTTAGTTGGCTCGGTACTTTGATCTTCTCAAGCAACCGAAGTATCCAAGTGGCTAAATTCTATTGTATGAGTCAAAAATCCTTGGCGATGGGATTACCTTTAGCGGGTGTTTTAATAGTGGGTGAATCTGATTTGGGATCCCGAATTGTTTGTCCATTAATATTATATCATTTCCTTCAACTTTTGGCGGGAGCTTGTCTAATATCTCGGTTAAAAGAGTGGATAACAAGAACATGTTAACAAAATTTACTCTTTTGTGGTTGAATGCGAGCGGAATTCATACGAAAAAAATCATGTGATTTGTAAAAATTTTAAAGAAAAAGAAAAAATGCGTAGAGCAAGCCGTTCCGCGGCCACTGTTCTCGATCGACTTTGCAGCATGGTAAAACCAGGAATGAGTACCCTTGAGCTTGATGAGGCGGGAGGAGAGTTAATGGATACCCTGAAAATTAAAAGTGCCTGTAAGGGATATCGTTCGGGGCATCGACTTTTCCCGTCTTATACATGTTTGTCAGTAAACGACGAAGTGGTTCACGGCATTGGGATAAAGGAAAGAATTTTAAAGGAGGGGGATATTATTTCCGTAGATATATGCATTAGAGAAGATGGATTCATCGGAGATAACTGCCGAACTGTGCCGGTTGGAAAAGTTTCCCCAGAAATTGAAAAGTTATTGAGGGTTACTGAAGAATCACTTTTTCGTGGTATCGAGAAGGCAGTTGATAAAAATCGTGTAGGCGATGTTTCCCAAGCCGTGCAAGGTCACGTGGAGAAAGCGGGGTTTGCAGTGATTACTAATTTTGTTGGTCACGGGGTTGGTCGATCTCTTCATGAAGATCCTCAAATCCCCAACTTTGGAAAGGCTGGTACAGGGATGAAGTTTCGAAAGGGAATGGCGATTTGTATCGAACCCATGGTCAATATGGTAAGTCCACAGATTCGCATGGCTCAGGACGGATGGACTGCGTTGGCAGTAGATGGATTACCCTCCGCCCACTTTGAGCATACCATCTTGGTGGATGATGAAAAAGCTGAGATTTTGACCATACCAGATGGCTATGATAAAGCAGAAAAATTCTTTGCCGCCGTTCTACCAGAATAAATTTAACCCAATTTTTTAATATGCTAAAACTACTTGCTGATGCCGTCTTTTCATTCGATGTCGAATGGATACCTGATCCGAAATCTGGAGAAATTCTCCATCAAATGGAACCTGTCAACGAAGCAGGTCCACAAGCAAAGGCTTCTTTTGAAGCATTATGGAGTGCTGCTCGAAAAGAGGGAGACCCCGAAGATTATCAACCCTATTTAAAAACGATACTTTGTAGAATTGTCTCCCTTGCGGGAATCCTTCGTGAAAAAGTTCCGGGTGGGGCAGAATTAAAGCTCATTTCTTTGCCGATTGACCCTAATGAACCTGCCAAGTGCGAAGAGAAATCTATTTTAGTTACATTTTTAAAATCTGTGGGTCGAAAAAAACCTCAACTTGTAGGGTATAATTCTGCACAGGCGGATGTTCCAATTATTGTACAACGAGCGATTGTGAATGGCTTGCCTGGATTTGGATTTTCTGACCGACCTGATAAGCCTTGGCTTGGAGTTGATTATTTTGACGCTCGAAATTCCGATTATAATGTCGATCTGGCTGATGCACTTGGTCAATATCGTGACCGTCCATCGCTGCATCAAGCAGCAACTTTGAGCGGAATCCCCGGAAAGATTGATGTGAGCGGAGGTTCAGTTGCTGAGATGTGGGCCGATGGGAAATTGGAAGAAATCGTGGCTTATAATGAATTCGATGCCTTTACGACTCACTTACTTTGGGCAAGAGTGGCTCATTTTTCTGGATTGTTAACCTCCGAGCAATATGAAGTCGAACAACAACTTGTTCGAACATTACTCAATGATGAAATTGAAGCAGGGCGTGATCATTTAAAAAAATTTATCGAGGAGTGGGATCGACTACTCACCATTACTGGTCAAAAGTAAAAGCTATTAAATACCTCAATTTTTGATTTGTCGGATTATTCAAATTATGGCGCAACAGATGTTTGCCCTTCTAACATTTAAACATAAATAAATTAATTATATGACAAAACCGGAAAGTGCGGAAGCAACCTTGGAGCGTTTACCAGATACTCGCGATCGTCTACTTAAAGAAATTCGTAAAGGAATTATTGGACAAGACGATGTCATTGAACAATTGCTCGTGACCTTACTGGCAAGGGGGCATTGCTTACTCACTGGAATTCCTGGATTGGGGAAAACCTTATTGGTGAAAACATTATCAAAATGTTTAAGTCTTGGGTTCAAGCGTATACAATTTACCCCTGATTTAATGCCCGCAGATGTGGTAGGTACTGAAGTTGTGGATGAAGACCCTGCCACGGGGAAAAGAAGTTTCCGATTCTCCCCTGGGCCTATTTTTACCAATATTGTATTGGCCGATGAAATTAATCGAACTCCACCCAAGACACAGGCGGCACTTTTGGAAGCGATGGAAGAGAGGCAGGTTACTGTTTCAGGAGAAACCCGTGGTCTAGATGCTCCGTTCCTCGTACTTGCTACTCAGAACCCAATTGAATTGGAAGGTACTTATCCACTTCCTGAAGCACAACTTGATCGTTTTCTGCTTAATCCAGTCATTCAATATTTACCGATTGAGGATGAGATTAAAATGGTGGGAGAAACGACTGGAGTCGATCGGGAAGAACCCCAACCTGTGCTTGGAGCTGAGGATATTATTGCCTTACAAAATTTAACCAGACAGGTACCTGCAGCTGAAAATGTTGTCACTTATGCAGTTGGACTTGCCTCTGCGTCCCGTCCGCAATCCGATAAATGCGATGATTGGACAAGTAAGCGAGTGAAGTGGGGAGCTGGTTCCCGTGGTGCACAGGCCTTAATCTTAGCGGGTAAAGCCCGTGCTCTTTTGGCGGGTAGACCTAATGTATCTTGTGAAGATGTTAAATTTATGGCCAAATCTGCGTTACGCCACCGAGTGCTTCCTAGCTTCTACGCGGAATCCGAAGGTTTGGACTCAGATGATATTGTCGAGCATCTTCTTGAAAAAGTTGCTCAGTGATCTAAGCCAATTACTTCTTTTCTTTCCTTTCCTAAAAGAGCGCAGCTTTAATGGTAGATAATAATTTACTCGATCCTGCTCATCTTCATAGTATTGAAGATTACTCACTTCTTGCCCGAGTAGTTGTGGATGGTGCAATGCCAGGAGTTCATCGTAGTTTACGCCAGGGTAGGGGAAGCGAATTTTTTCAATATCGACCCTATGCCCGGGGGGAAGATTTAAAGTTAATCGATTGGAAAGTGTTTGCAAAAAGAGACGAATTGGTGGCCAAAACTTTTCAGGAAGATACTAATTTTACCGTCTGTCTGGTACTCGATGTGAGCGCATCTATGGGCTATGAAGGAAAACGGGCAAAATGCTCAAAACTTCGCTACGCGAGCATGTTAGCGGCTTGTTTTGCTTATCTCGCCAATCGGCAAGGAGACCGGCTTGGCTTATTTGCTTATTCCGATGAGGTTCGTGAATGGATACGCCCGAATTCGGGTACCAGTCAGTTGAACCGAGTCTTTACAACTCTGCAAGGATTGAAGGCAGAAGGGACAAACGCTCATGATTTTGCCTGGGATCGAATGGCGAATGGTTTGCCGGGGCGTGCAATGGTGGTTTTTTTATCTGATTTTCTTGAAGCAGAAGACACAATAGCTGAAAAGTTGAGATTTTCTCTTTCTTCACGCTATGAGTGTTTATGCCTTCAGGTTTTAGACCCAGACGAAATCGATTTGCCTGAA
>CAWUUU010000139.1:0-4122 GCA_963924995.1 uncultured Opitutales bacterium | reverse complement strand
TGAAGACTCTTATTCTAGAATTATCAAGGGAGACTTACTTAATTTAAGTTTCTCCAATCCTTCCCCCTTATCTTTAAATGACTCTCGTAATAACATTTGGATTACCGCTAAGGCTTTTTCCGTTCTAAATTCTGCATTTGGAGAATATAATGCATCTGGTATAATTAAAGATGATATTTCTTTATTTTTAACTAAAGTTAGTGGTAAACTTGGTCATAGTGTTCTAAATGGTTCATTCTCTCAAGAATGGAGACCAATGATCTTCAACTTTATACTTGAAGGCAATTGCTTACCAACTGATATTAATAATTGGTTAGGACAATGGTGGGATAATTTATGGTTAGATTTTAAATTTAATAACCACGATGTACCATATGGGAAATTCCAAATTACA
The DNA here is from genome assembly GCA_963924995.1 of uncultured Opitutales bacterium. GTDB lineage: Bacteria > Verrucomicrobiota > Verrucomicrobiia > Opitutales > Seribacteraceae > Seribacter. Next base: position 3,728 of record CAWUUU010000139.1, on the reverse strand, counting down.
GGAAATTGGATGGAATCATCAAATTCTTACACAAATGGAGTTATTAAAAGCCAAAACTTTTCTTACAAAGGCACACCAATAAAGAATTCCACTATCAACTTAATTGTTGATAATAATAAAACTTATATTGCTAGTAAAAACATTGAACACTCATTTGGTTCAATCGATGGTGAAATTTCAATCCCTCATAAGAAAAATAAGTCATTGTTACCAATAAAATATTCTTTGTCTGGAATTTATCCAATAAATTCAGGTAAAAAAACCTTCGGGCCCATAATTGAAGATTATCTCAATGATTTCAATCTATCTTTTTTAACTATAAATTCAACTGGTTTGCTCCACGAAGTTCACAATAAAAAACACTCCTCTGTTGATCTACAGGATAATTATATCATCCAAGTTTCTACAGATCAAAATGGAACGTGGAACGGAATAAATTTTAGTAGTATAAATGGAACAATTAAATCGGATTCCAACAGGTTAATCCTAAACTTCCCTACTATCAAATTAGCTGATGGCCTATTATCGTTAACTTTAGATTCTAATTTAACTAGTAAAGAGAATTACTTAAAATTATCTCTTAAAAATACCGAAATACTGAAGTTGTATAAATCAATTATTTCTTATCAAAATCTAACTGGAAATATTTTATTTTCAGAAGATAATGCCACTTCCTTTACTAAAAATGGCATTATAGAATTTTCCCTTAATGCACATGGGGTTTCCAATAATTTAATGAGTTTTAAGGGTTCTGGATTAATAAGAATTAAAGATAAAAAATTGAATCAAATTAACTTACTAGGATTTATTTCAGACGGATTATCCAAACTACCTTTGCCCTTTCCTTCTGGAACTCTTAAATTTAATACTTTGGAAGGTTTATTTGAATTAAATAATGGAAAAGTAACTTTTGATAATTTGGTATTAAAAGGACATTTATCCAAGGTCGCAAGCAAGGGCAGTTTAGATTTACAAAGTGGTAATTTGGACATTCTCACAAAGATACATCTTATTGGTAACTTTCCTATACCTATTTTAAGTCAAATAACAAAACTAGCCGATCCAATATCAATTATACCTGAACTTAAAATAACAGGTCATTGGACAAATCCAAATTGGGAAATTTCACTAAATCCTTTGAAATAAATTTCAGTCTATATTTTAAAATCCTTTAAATCTATCGTTGCATGATTGCTGAAATAGATTTTGAATAAGCTTTATTATAATCATTTAAAAGAGGAAATCATTTTGGACTTAAGCGAATTAAAAGGAATCATATCCCTTATGCAAAAATCTGACTTAACAGATTTAGAAATAGAAACTCAGGACCTGAAACTTCGGTTGTCACGACCCGGTGGTCCAACTAGCGGGATTGCGCACCAATCTCAACCAATCCAGTCCCTTCCTTTACAACCCTCAGTTATCTCACCTCCAGTGGTACCTGATAATGAAGATGGGGTATTTATATTTAAATCTCCGATGGTCGGAACATTTTATCGTAAGCCTTCACCTGACGACCCATCATTCGTTTCGGTCGGACAAACAATTAGTAAAGGTCATGTACTTTGTATTATTGAAGCAATGAAAGTTATGAATGAAATTCAATCCGATAACGCGGGTGTAATAGTCGAAATTTTGGTTGAAGATAGTATCAGTGTCGAATACGGGCAACCGCTCTTTAAAATTCGTAAATAATTTTATATGATCAAAAAGATCCTCATTGCAAACCGAGGTGAAATAGCACTAAGAATTGTTCGTGCGTGTAGAGAACTCGGAATCCATACACTAGCAGTTTACTCAGAAGCAGATGAACAGTCATTACATGTCCAACTGGCAGATGAGGCAATTTGTATTGGACCTGCTAGTAGTACTGAGAGTTACTTAAGAGCTGATAGGATTCTAAGTGCAGCTGAAATTGGGGATATTGATGCAATTCATCCTGGTTATGGTTTTTTATCTGAGAATGCTGAGTTTGCAGAGCAATGTGAGTCATGTAATATTGAATTCATCGGACCACGATCTGAAACCATTAAAAAAATGGGTAACAAATCAATGGCAAGGGAAACAGTTGCTAAAGCTGGTGTTCCCATAATTCCTGGTAGTGATGGGCCATTAGCGAACGAGATTGAAGCCACCAAAGTGGCTCAGAAAATCGGGTTTCCTGTAATAATTAAAGCTGTTTCAGGTGGTGGTGGACGGGGAATGCGAATCGCCCATAACGCAGTTTCCTTCGCAAAAGAATTTCTTTCTGCAAAAATGGAAGCTGAAAAAGCTTTCGGTGATGGTTCGCTATATGTTGAAAAATATTTGGAGAACCCTCGGCACATAGAATTTCAAATACTTGCAGATAAACATGGAAACATGGTTCATTTAGGTGAGCGCGATTGCTCCGTTCAAAGAAGGCACCAAAAGGTTATCGAAGAGGCACCTTCTCCTTTCTTGGATAAAAGCCTAAGAACAAGAATGGGAAAGGCTGCAATCAAGGCGGCCGTTGCTGCAAACTATGTTAACGCAGGCACTATAGAGTTTCTTGTCGATGCGAAAGGGAACTTTTATTTCATAGAAATGAATACCCGTATTCAGGTGGAACATGCCGTTACCGAAGAAGCTACGGGTATTGATTTAATTAAGGAACAAATCCAAATTGCCTCGGGAAAAAGACTTTCTTTTTCGCAGAAAGATATTTCTTTGGATAAACATGCAATTGAATGTAGAATCTGTGCCGAAAATCCATCCAAAGGATTTATTCCTTCTCCTGGTACAATTGATTTATACTATGCACCGGGCGGTCATGGAGTGCGAGTAGACTCACATGTATATGGTGGTTATGTGGTTTCACCGCATTACGATAGTATGATCTGTAAATTAATTTCTTATGGAAGGACTCGCAAAATTGCATTGGACAGGATGTATCGAGCCCTAAGCGAATATATAATAAGAGGCATTGATACGAACATAGATTTTCTCAAAGCTGTCATACTTGATCCCGCTTTCCGTCAAGGTGAAGCGACCACATCATACATTGAAGAGTTCCTGTCTCGAGCACCTAAGGATTTATTTGAAAAACCTGACAAAGAATACAAGAAATGACCAAGAAATCAAAAGTTGAAATTGTGGAAACGTCCATCCCTACTCTCTCAGATGAGTCCAGTGAATTGGGGACGATTAGAATCAATCATAGTGTTATCGCCGGAATTGTTCGCTTAGCAACTCAATCAGTTGAAGGAGTTGTTAATGTCGGATCTGCCGGAGTAGTAGAAGGTTTAACTGATTTCTTTTCAAAAAAAGAATCAGAGCGTGGAGTTAAAGTAACAGAGACCAATGACGGAGGTTATGAGATTGAAGTTAGAGTCGTACTTGAGTTTGGCGTTGACCTAGCAAAGACTGGTATTTCTATCCAAGAAACAATTCGAGACCAAATTCTTTCTATGACAGGGAACCATGCACGATCAATTGATGTAATTATTGATGATATTAAAATGGATTCACCTGAAAAAGATGGACTTGATGACCAATGGGCAAGTGAGTCAACAAGTTAACTAATCCTGATCTATGTTCGAATTCGATTGGCATTCTTTCCTATCTTGGAGTTTTTCTGACGCGATCGAAGAACCAATTTATTGGTATGCCATTATTTTATTATTAATTCTTTGTTCTCTTCTCATAGTAGTTGGAAAATTACGCAAAGAACTGATACCAGTTTTTGCTGATGAGGAGGGAAATGTGCA
>CAWUUU010000138.1:0-2884 GCA_963924995.1 uncultured Opitutales bacterium | reverse complement strand
GTCATAATATCTGCTTGTGCAGTATAATTACTCATATCTTTATGCCCCACAAAATTAATTGCTCTCTGGAACAACACTCGATCTAGAGTATTACCCGCGACTAAATTCCCCCCGAAATCTTGAACCTGCCAACGCATTCTTGCCCCAAGCCAAGCAAGAGGTGCATAGGAGAATGGTATTTCATCAGAACTTTGCTGAGTTAAGGAAAAACCTTCTTCAAAATTTTCCTCATAAGGTAGATCTTGTAAGACTCGACCCCGGGTAACTCCAAACAATTCACCATTACTTACCCGCAAGGCACCAGCGGAAAGCTGTGCGTCTTTTTCAGCAACTAAAATACCGTTCGACATAATTTCCGCATCTACTTTTGATTGAACCTTCGCCGTTGGTGGAATCCATTTTTCCCACTTTAACCCATCCTTTATTTCTTCTATCCTTCGCCCATTCTCATCTAAAGAATAAACTTTAAACGCAAGCGAACTTCCAGATTTAAGGGCAAACTCAGCAGGAATAATCTGTAAGGATACAGCTTTTTTACTTGATGATATATTATCTAATTGTTGGGAAATAAATGCGGGCGCAACCTTATTTGAACCGAAACAATAAAGTCGCTTCTTCGATTGAACAAAAACCCGTTCGTGGGCAACTGCAGGTGCGGCAAGGCAAGAGCCATCAAGTTGTACCTGACTCAGAATCACTCCCTCTTCTCCATTGTCTTTGACCACGGACACCTGCCCATCAAACATTGGAACAAAAAGCTTTCCATCCGCCCAAGTAGGAGAAGCATGAACTTGATCAGGAGCTAATTTCAAAGTCCATATTTCTTCACCCGTGTTGGCATCTAAACAAATTAATTCTCCTCTTTTAATCGTAGAATATACCCGATTCTCACGATAGACTGGAGTACTCGTGAAAGCCTCCATGGAATCATTTCTCCATATTTCTGCTTCTTTACCTAGGGTAAAAATTTCTTCGTTTACAGAAGGTAATTTCTTTGGTTTTTGAATCGCGACCATTCGACCAATCGTGGAGGAATCAATGTTCTCTTTTCCGTGAATCGCTATAATCGTATTTTCGTGAATAACCACACCTGAATTCACTCCTCCATAAGACATTTGAAAGCGCCATAAAGGCTGACCTGTACGGGCATCGATACAAACCACATGACCGCAACCAGTGCCGCTGTAAAAAACTCTTCGTCCGCCTGGTAAATCTTCAAATGTTAAGGGTGAAAACGAACTGTCATTGGGAGTGATGCCGGGAGTGGAAGACCAAACTAGATCCCCAGTGTTTTTATCAAATGCGTAGAATCGATCACGAGCCGGTCCTTGCTTGCCCCAATTTGCAGTGATCGCGTGTGTAATGACCAAATCTCCATCCACACAGGGTCCACCTGTTCGACCGTTCGGAAAAGTTAAGCGGGCGAATTCTTCCATTAATGAACGCTCCCATAATTTATTGCCGTCGGAGTCATAACCAACCAGAAGACCGGGGCTAGTTTGAAAATAAACATTACCGGTGGCCGAATCGACGCAAGCAGCCCCTACCCCATAACGATTGTAAACAATATCACTAATAAAATCACTATGCCTCCGCTCCCAAAGAATTTTTCCTGATGCCGCATCAAAACACACCAGTACTTCTTGTAAATCATCGTCTACCCCGTAATAACCAAATTGATAGGCCCTTCCACCAGCAATAACTGGCACTCCACCCCCTTGGATTTCGTGACTCCACAAAAGGGATTCCTTTTCCAAGCTTAGCAGATCAGGTAAATTAGTTTGTTTTGAAACTCCAGTTCCATCCGGTCCACGCCAAAAGAGCCAATCTTTGTCTATAGAAACCGATTTTGATTCGTCTTGACCAGGGCTATTTTTGTTACTGTTACTCGATGTACAATTGGAAAGAAAAGCAACAATTAAGAAAGCAGAAATTATTTGGTAAATCATTGGTTGTTTCAGTTTTATGTGGATTATTTAAAAAATTAGTACTTGTATGTACTATATTGTCAAATGCCGAAGTGAAGAAAACCAATTTTATAATTCAGGGTGACCCAAGTAAGCACAATCCTGAAAGCTTCCCCCCCCTACTTAGGGAATGCTGGAATAAGTTGAATAGTACTTTTATGCACAGGGTGAAACGGGTCGGACTTACCCCTGATCAATACATCGCACTTCGTTGGATTCATGAATTTCCAGAAGGTGAAATTTCTCAGGTGAAATTGGCTGAGTTGATGTTTACAGATTCAAATAACATTGCAGGCTTGATGAAAAGAATGGAGGGCTTGAAGTTGATTGTTAGAAAGACTAATTCCTCGGATTTAAGAAAGAAACATATTTTTCAAACCTCTCATGGAAGTGTACAATTTAAAAAAGGTAAAAAAATAGCCGAACAGTTAGAAAGTGAGGCTTTATCTTGTTTCTCCACTCAAGAAAAAACTCATTTTCTTACTTTGCTTAATCAATTGTCAAAAACAATTAATGACCAACGCAAAGCGCTTTTTTAAGTAATGGATTATTCCCCCATTTTCAAACACACCCAATTTCCCTTGGAGTTTCGGCAATGCATTCTTCCATTAACATAAGTGGGCGGGGTCCAATTATTTTTCCCTGATAAGACCTGAAATCGGGCAAGTTCGATAAAGTGATTGGGACTCGCTTGAGCTAAACATAATTCTCCGCGATCACTTAAAATAATCAATGTGTCACGAACCAGAAGGACTGAGCCAAGTCCGAAACCTTGTTCATTCCATTTTTCTTTGCCGTTTGTTAAATCCAAACAAAAAAGTTTTGATTGCGCTGAACGTCCACCAGCTTGTCCATGAATACCATAACTAAATTGGCCGCTTTTGACCAAGCTTGCCATTTGACAAGAGTACGATCCT
>CAWUUU010000137.1:0-14579 GCA_963924995.1 uncultured Opitutales bacterium | reverse complement strand
AAAGGACATATTCTTGCACAAGTCATCGTAGATGAAAATGACTGCCTTCATTTAGTTGAGATCAATCCTCGTTTAGGTGGAGCCAGCCCCTTGTCACTTGCGGCTGGATTGGAATCAATTAATTGGTCCCTTCTCGAATTTTTTGGTCATTCAAATCAAATCCCAGAATATCCAATAATAAAAAAGGGTCTTCATTTGAGTAAGCAAAATCTAGAAATTAATATTAGATAAGTAACTTTACGACTCGACAGAAAAAAAAACGCTCTTAGTAAAAAGTAATCATGTCTGCAAAAATCTTTGCCATCGCAAACCAAAAAGGAGGAGTTGGAAAAACGACTACGACCGTCAACTTGGGGGCTGCATTAGCTTCTTTTGGTATCCCTACTCTTTTAGTGGACATGGATCCGCAAGCCAATGCCACGAGTTCGCTAGGTATTGAAAAGAAGCCAGGCGCAGGTATTTACGAACCTTTGCTCACCGGTAGCGATTTATCTGACCGTGTTGTAGCCACAAACGAAAAAAACCTTTGGCTCATCCCATCCGAACTTGATCTCGCGGCCGCGGAACTTGAGCTAAGTAGCCAAGAAAACTATTTGGTAAAACTACATGAATCTTTAAATAATTTGTCTAATAATTATGGATTACAGGCAATATTAATAGACTGCCCACCGACCTTGGGGCTGCTTTCGATGAATTCATTATGTGCAGCTGACTTCCTGATTATCACTCTGCAATCTGAATACCTCGCCTTGGAAGGTCTTAGCCAAATTACCGGAGTGATTAAACAACTCAAAGAATCCGGAGCTAATCCAAATCTGGAATTAGGAGGGATTGCAATGACTATGTATGACAATCGAACTCGCCTGTCCTATGAGGTTTGGCAGGAAGTCAATAAACATTACCCCAATGAGATCTTCCGAACTGCAATACCTCGAACTGTACGATTAAGCGAAGCACCCAGTTTTGGGAAAACCATCTTCCAATATGATCCCAATGGAGTAGGAGCTAAAGCATATTTGGCTTTAGCTAAAGAAGTTAATAAACGATTTTTCGTCTAATTTTTTTATGGGAATACTTAATTTGAAATTCAAATCAATATAAAATGATCCCAAAGACCAAGGGGGAATTCGCCCCGGATGAATTGCAAAAAAATATTTCTTATGCATTTAAGAACCGAGATTTACTTCTTCAGGCACTTACTCATCCCTCTTATAATGAACACGATAAATCAAAACAAGATAATCAAAGGATGGAATTCCTTGGTGATTCAATTCTAAGTGCCATTATAACTGAAGCCCTTTTTAATACCTTCCCCCTGGAGGACGAAGGTTCCCTCAGTAGAAAAAGGGCAGTTTTTATTCGTGGGAGTTTTTTAGCAAAGATTGCCTCTAATCTGAAAATTCATGACTTCCTAATCATGAGTAAGCCCGAATTTAATAATAAGGGTAATCGAAGAAGTTCAACTCTTGAAGATGCACTCGAAGCCATCATTGGTGCTATTTTTTTGGATGGAGGGATGGAATGTGCGAAAAAATGCGTTCTTAAATGGTTTGGGGATATACCCAAGCAACTAGAACTCGAACAACCCAAATATAATCCCAAGGGGCAACTTCAAGAACTTATCCAAGATCAAGCGATTTCAGATAAAATCCATTATCGAATAATCAAAGAAGAAGGTCCCGCCCATCAAAAAAAATTCGCGGTTGATCTCATCATTGGGAAAAAAACACTGGGAACAGGAACAGGAAGAACCAAAAAGGAAGCCGAAGAAGAAGCCGCACAAAAAGCCCTTGTTAAATTAAGTAACGACGTAACATCTAAGAATACTTCCATATAAAATGAAACGAGTACTTATCCCCAAGAAGGTACCGGCAACATTTATTCATTCTCTTCCGGAAGCAGCAACCCCGGCACTTGCTGCCAATTTTTTAGCAGACCAAGGCAACCCCATTGCCATTCTTATTGAAGAAAGTATCCCTAAGGCCGAAGAATGGGGTGAAGATGTGGCCGCTTTTCTGGAAAGCTTTAATCCAGATCAAAAAATTGAATTTCATCTGTTTGATTGCATCCCTGAAAGCAATCACCCGGATGCCTTTGAGAAAATTTGCGATCGGCTCACCATCCTCTCGACACTCCTAAGGTCAAACCGACAAAAAGACCATTTACTACTGATCGCAACCACCCCGGAAGCACTCATTAGTCCATGTCCTAAGTATCAGCATCAAAAGGAATCTGAACTTATTCTTGAACCAGGTCAGGAGCATAATTTTGACGATTTATGTACTACCCTAGCCACTAAGTTTGATTATTCCTCTGAAATTCTTTGCGAAGAACCAGGACAATTTTCGGTACGAGGTGGTCTGATTGACATTTATCCGATCAATGGAACTGCCCCAGCTAGGATTGATTTTTTTGGTAATGAAATTGAAGAGATTCGTACTTTTGATCCGACCACCCAAAGGGGAGATAAAGAAATTGGTGAGTTAATCATTTCATCCGCCCAATCGAACCAAGAGATCGAATTTGAAGGTGAATTCTTTCAATACCTATCTGATCCAGTTTCATGGATCCTCAGGGAGCCAGAAGAGTTAATCTCAAAATTTCCTCTAGTTTTTCACACTTCGGACAAACCATCAACAAGTCAGGCCAATTTTGCCTATGCCCTTAACCAAGAAAAAAGAAAAGAAGATCATTTTCTAGGCACTAGCGAAATACAAGCTGGGAGCGGAATCTTTGAACATTTTGACGCAATTGAACTCCCAGTGAATTCGATTAATTTCCTTAAGACCGAAAGTCCACTCATCGATATTGGAAGTGCTCAATTTGAAAGTGAGAAAAAACATAGAACCGCTTATCTTTTTGAACTTTTAAAAAAACAAGATGAGGGAAGCGAAATTATTATCGCAGCAGGTGCAGAATCCGAACAAAAAAGAATTGTTGAAATCATAAAAGAGGAAACCTCCCTCAAAAGGCTTAATCCACGGTTTCTTTCCATCGGTCTGAAAGCAGGCTTTTCAGTATCACCAAAAGAAAATCATGGGTTTTTCAATCGGTTAATTCAGGATAAGTCGAACGGATTAGTGGTGTCCACCGCACGAGAAATTTTAGGGAGGGAACGAAGTAGAAGGCCTTCCCGTTCTAAAAAGGCAATAGTTCGAAGAAAAGAAGTTGATCAGGCACTCGATTTCTCAGAACTAGTTGAGGGTGATCATCTTGTCCACCACCAACATGGAATATGCCAATTCAAAAAACTTGGTCATATTCAAGACCAGCAAAGAAAGGAAGAAGCAATTACCCTCGAATTTGCTGACGGATTGCTTCTCCATGTACCACTCCAAGAGTCTCACCTCCTGTCTCGGTATGTCGGTTTACAAAAAGCCCGTCCAAAATTGGCTAAATTGGGAGGGAAATCCTGGGCTAAAACCAAACAAGCAGCAGAAATTGCTGCACTTGATTTGGCTGCTGATTTACTACGATTACAAGCCACGCGCGATACAAATAAAGGGCATGCCTTCGCTCCCGATGAAAAATGGCAGAAGGAATTTGAAGATGCTTTCCCCTTCACTGAAACGGTCGATCAACTTAAAGCGATCAACCAAGTGAAGGAAGATATGGAAAAAGAACAACCCATGGATCGATTAATCTGCGGAGATGTGGGCTTTGGCAAGACTGAGGTTGCACTACGTGCGGCGTTTAAGGCGGTAATGGATGGGAAACAAGTCGCATTTCTTGCTCCGACCACGATTCTTTGCCAACAGCACCTTAATCTGTTCAGGCAAAGGATGGCTGACTATCCAATTTCGATAGAAATGTTAAGCCGATTTCGTACCCCTGCCCAACAAAAGAAAATTATTCAGGCAACTGTGGCCGGATCAGTCGATATTTTGATCGGTACTCATCGTATGTTTAGCCCAGATGTTATCTTTAAGGACCTAGGCCTTTTAGTCATTGATGAGGAGCAAAGATTTGGAGTTCAGCATAAAGAATCTATCAAAAAACTTCGCGCCCATGTGGATGTTCTCACATTAAGCGCAACGCCAATCCCAAGAACCCTGTACTTTGCAATGGTGGGCGCCCGGGCACTCAGTGCGATTGAAACTGCTCCCGTGAACCGGCGACCAATCAAAACAGAGGTGGTGAGTAATTCAGCTGATGTTATCCAGCAAGCTGTTCAAACTGAAACTCGACGAGGAGGACAAATTTTCTACCTCCATAATCGGGTGAAAACAATTCACTCCATTAAAAGAAAACTGGAAGCCCAATTCCCCAAGTTACGAATTGGAGTTGGTCATGGGCAAATGAGCGAGGGAGAACTGGAAGAAGTAATGACCGATTTTGTTGCCCATCGATTTGATATGCTGGTATGCACCACGATAATAGAATCCGGATTAGATATTCCTAATTGTAATACTATTATTATCGAAGCCGCAGATAAATTTGGTCTTTCACAACTCTACCAGCTTCGAGGAAGAGTGGGAAGGTTTGATCGGCAAGCCTATGCCTATCTTCTTCTAAACAGACATCTTACCGTATCTGACCAGGCAAGAAAAAGACTGTCTGCTATTCGACAAATAAACAACTTTGGTGCAGGTTTTCGAATTGCGATAAGAGATCTCGAACTTAGGGGTGCAGGAAATCTCCTCGGGAGTGAACAGAGTGGTCATGTCGCAGGAATTGGATTTGAGCTGTATTGTCGACTTCTCAGGGAAAGTGTTTCTCGATTAAAAGGAGAAGAAATCTCCCTTCGTCCATCGGCTACGGTTCGTATTGATTTTCTAACCTCAGGCGCTCCCACCGAAGAGGAGGAAGAAGATAATTCATCTATTCTCCTCGGCTCATTCTTTCCGGATCATTACACATATGAACCGAGGCTCAGAATTGAAGCTTATAGAAAGCTGGCACTAATGAGAGGGGAAAATGAGATTGATGAGTTTTTGGAAGAATTAAAAGATCGCTTTGGCTCGCCACCCGACGAAGTATTTGCACTTACTCAGGAAACTAAAATTAGATGTTTAGCAGAAGAAGCCGGTTTTGATATGTTAGAAATTCGAAAAAATGAAATTTATTGTCGATTAATCAAGAGAGGAAAAGATGGAACCAAGCATTATTATCGAAAAGCAGGGCAAATTCCTAAACTTTCATCAAAAGAACCACTTTTGAAGTTGAATGAAATCATTCGTTTCCTAAAACTAGTAACTCATGGGAAAAATAATTAATACACTTACTTTCAAAACATTTCTATTTTTGGCGGGATTTCAAGAAATTCACTACCAAGCGTATGCTTCTGATTTAATTGAATTGAATCGTGTGGTTGCCAAAGTGAATGAAAGAATCGTCACATGGGGCGAAATCGAAAAAGCAATGACTTTGCTCAATTTCACGGATCAGGAAAAAAAAGATCGGGCGAACGAGTTTGTAGACGGAAAAGTTGATCGTTTGCTATCTATTACCGCCTTTCGAGAAAAAGGCATGAATATTCCTGACTCCTATATTGAACAGGAATATAACAAGCGACTGATCAAAGATTTTAACAATGATAGAAAATTGTTTCGAGATACCCTCCGAAGTAAAGGGCTATCACAATTGGAATATCGTAAAGAAATTGAAGAAGAAATAATTTATGGTCATATGCTTTCCACGCGTAGAAGACTAAAAGAGGAAATCAGTCCCGAAAAAGTCGAATCATACTATGAAACCAACTCTGATAAGTTCAAGACTCTGAGGAAAGTTCAACTTGGTGAAATTGCTTTCTCACAAATTGCCGGTGAACCTGAAACAGTTTTGCTTCAACAAGCTCATAAAGTCCTTAATGAAATAAAAGCGGGGCAAACTTTCGAAGAGGCCGCTTTAAAAAACGGGCAAAGTCCTTTTCGTGAAAAATCAGGCGATTGGGGAGTTATGATATCTGAAAAAGAAATTAGAAGTGAGGAAATTAGAAAAGTAGCTTTCTCACTGAAAGAAGGTGGGGTTTCGAAGCCATTTATTGTTAATATTCTCGAAAGAAAACCTGATGGAACAGTTGGAGGCTCAGGTAAAATAGCAGTTTACATTTTAAAAGCATTAAAGGTAACAAAAGCAGGGCGAAAGCCACTTGATGAAGTTCGTAATCAAATTGAACGAACATTGGCCTCCGATATTGAAGCACAAAGCCATCGACAATGGTTAAGTCGGTTAAAACGTGATGCGTATGTCAGAGTAACCCTTCCGCAATAAGAAATTCAACCATCTTTAATTCCTACTTTATTTATTATGAGTGAGGAATTAAAAATTGGTTCGACTCTCAAAGATCTTCCTCTGGAGGACCGGCCTCAGGAAAGGCTTGAAAGACTAGGACCCTCACCTCTTACAGATCGCGAACTTCTCGCGATGCTCATTCGCTCTGGCACATCAAAATATGATGTTCTAGCGATTGCAGATGAACTGATGAGATCCGCAGGGTCATTGGCTGGATTGCTCAGATGGGATGCATCAGATTTTCAAAGAATTAAGGGCATTGGTCGGGTAAAAGCATTACAACTCAGCACGCAGGTGGAAATTGCCAAACGGATGATGCGTGGAGAAAGAACCTCAGATTTCCGAATGGATACCCCTCTCAAAGTTTGGGAATATTTATACCCGGAAGTTCGGGCAGATAGTGTTGAAAAGGTTTGGGTACTTTGCTTAGACCGAAAAAATAAATTGATTCGAGCAGAGCCAGTTACCTCAGGAACTGCCACAGGAAGCTTAGTTCATCCGCGCGAAGTCTTCCGTCCAGCCATTCGATGCGGAGCAACTGCCATAATTCTTGCTCACAACCATCCGAGTGGCGACCCGACTCCGAGTTCCGCTGATCTTCGGGTAACCAAGAAAATTTCCGAAGCTTCCAAACAGATTGACATTGAGATGCATGATCATGTTATTCTTGGAGAACCTGAAAATTGCCCTCATGGGAAAGGCTATTACAGTTTTTCGGATACCGGACACCTAGAATAGCTTTTTAATGGAAATCCACTAAAAGAATTGCTTTCATCTTTTATCGTTCAAATCTAAATAACTCGTATTTATCTACACTAATTTAGAACTTAGAAATCATTTTTCTTTATTTCCCTATGATTAAAGTCAAAGGTGTTATTTATGAAATCATGTATTACGCTTTCTCTTGTTCCTTCTTTAAAAGGGGGACCTTGGATATTGTGGGATAATTTAACTGCCGGGATTAATGAGGCATCAAGTCTTGGCTTCGATGCAGTAGAGTTATTCACTGACGGACCACAAGCGGGAGAAACCAATGAACTCAAACACCTTCTTGAAGAAACAGGATTAGTTCTTGGTGCAGTAGGAACCGGTGCAGGAAAAGTACTAAACGGACTTACTCTAACGGATGCAAACTATGAAATTAGGGCTAAGGCAGTTTCTTTTATCCGTGAAATGATCGACTTTGGTGCCAAATATAATGCACCTGCAATTATTGGCTCAATGCAAGGTTCATATCAGGGCAATGTCATCAGGGAACAAGCTTTAGAATGGTTGAGTGCTGCATTAGAGGAGTTGGGTGAACATGCACACAATCAAGGGGTAACTTTAATTTACGAACCATTGAACCGCTATGAGACCAATTTGTTTAACTTGTACCTTGAAGCCTGTGAATTCTTAGATCAGCTTGATACTAGGGGGGTTTCTCTTCTCGCTGATCTTTTCCATATGAATATTGAAGAAGATAATATCGCTGAATCCCTAAGAGAAGGCGTAAGGCACCTTGGGCATGTTCACTTTGCTGATAGTAACCGTAAACCCATCGGGAATGGGCACACTAACATGGCTCCAATCGCTGAAACACTCAAAGAAATAGGCTTTGATGGTTGTATTTCAGCTGAGGCCTTTGCTTGGCCCGACCCGACCTCTGCGGCAAAAACTACTATTAATTCTTACCGGAAATTTTTCTCATAGTTATTGATAGACATTCTAACACTCAACATTCAAATCAAAATATTTATCGTTTTCTTAGTTGTTGATAATATTAAGCAACCTTTGAAATATTTAGTAATAAATTCCTAACCTGGATCAGAAACAAATGAGTAAAGATAATACACGAAAACCGCCCACTTCATGGAAAGGGATTTTGCGTAATATTGGACCAGGGATGATTCTTGCAGGTTCAATCGTTGGTTCGGGAGAATTAATTGCCACAACTCGAACTGGTGCAGAAGCACATTTTGACTTTCTTTGGCTCATCATTCTGGGCTGTGTTGTTAAAGTTTTTGCCCAGATAGAACTTGGAAGGCATGCGATAACGAATGGAAAAACTTCTCTTGCTGCCGTCAATGAAATCCCTGGACCTCGATTAAGAATCAAACTAGGTAAAAGAATTTTCGATGCGAATTGGTTTTTACTTTTTTGGCTAATCATGTTTCTTGGAGTTCTTGCTCAGCAAGGTGGAATTGTGGGTGGGGTCGGACAAGCACTTGCGATTAGCATTCCTCTAACTGAAAAAGGAACTCAAAGAAATCACTATGTTTCGACTAAAATTTCACTGGAGATTGCTCAAGAAGAGGGAAATAAAGAAAAAATCCAAAATTTAGAACAACGATTATTGGAAATAGGTAACCCGCCAGTTGCTAAAGATCATATTTACTGGGCTTTAATCATTACTGGAGCCACCATTTTTCTTTTAGCGAATGGAAAATTCTCTCTTATCGAAAAGTTTTCCATAATTCTAGTAGCTAGCTTTACTCTTATTACAATTGCAAATTTGGTGGCACTACAAAGTCACGAAGCATGGGCAATTAAACCAGAAGAATTCATGCGTGGACTATCATTCAGTTTCCCTGAGGTAAAAGACGGAAATAATCCTCTGATTACCGCAATCTCTACTTTTGGCATTATTGGAGTAGGAGCAGCAGAATTACTCGCTTACCCATACTGGTGCATAGAGAAAGGATACGGAAAATATGTGGGGCCTAAAGAAAATACTGACGCGTGGCTCAATCGGGCCAAAGGATGGATGAAGGTTATGCATTGGGATTCCTGGGGTGCAATGATTATTTATACATTTTGCACAATTGCTTTTTACCTATTGGGTGCAGCAATCCTTGGGCGTACAGGACTCGTACCAGAGGGCTCAGAAATGATTCAAACCTTGTCTACCATGTACGAGCCTGTATTTGGTCCTTCTGCTCGAATAATCTTCCTTGCTGGTGCAATCGCTGTTCTTTTTTCTACCTTCTTTATTGCGATTGCGGCCCAGTGCAGACTTTGCGTTGATCTAATAAAAGTATCAGGTTTAGCCAATCTGACCAAAGCACAAAATAACTTTTCAATAAAGATACTTGGAGTAATATTACCCATTATTTGCGTAACCTGCTATGTGTTCTTTCCTAAGCCAGTAATTTTAATTCTAGTTTCTGGAACTATGCAGGCGATCATGCTTCCACTTATTGGAATTGCAGTACTTTATTTTAGATATAAAAAGTGTGACCCACGCTTAATTCCAACAAAAATTTGGGATGCCTGTTTATGGATTTCATTTATTGGGTTTGCGATTATTGGTTTGTACCAAGTCTATGCAAAATTATTTTCTTAACCTACTTAAAGTAAGACACTTAGTAATTTTGGCGTTATCTAATTACGATTCTTAATTCCCCCACTGCAAACAGATTACTCGTAATTCAATTTGCTAATGTAAGGCGTAGTTGAAATAATGATAATTACCGCAAAAAGTTACTGTGCGTTTGATTAATTTGTATTTTACCTAGACGATTAAATAAATTTTTTTGAATTCATTGAAAGAGAAACGAAAAGTTAATTTGTCACCGACTCCCATATCTGGTGATTTTCCTTCGATGTTATTAGGATTGATCGCTGTTTTAATAACTTTCACGATTTTACAGAAGAGTACAATCGCAAGACACTCGAGTTTTATGCCCCGGAATCATCAATCAAAAAGTGAAACCGAAATCCAATGGCAAACTAAACACCTTCCAGAAAATCAATTAAAACCAATCTATGTTGAAGCAAATCCAAATGTGCCTGAAAATCCTCCTGATGAGGTAAAACAATTTTCTTTTCGCGACCAGCAAGCGGCACAAAGGGTGATTAAGGAAAGAACAAATGAACAAAAAGTTCCCAAAATTAATGGTACTGATAATAATCCAAAAATAATTGAGACAAACAAAAATTTAACTAAAACAAACACCTTCCCTCCCCCTGCTCTGACAATTCAAAATAGACAAAATAAAGATTCCGCCGTCGTCCCTAAAACTTCGACTTTATCTAAAGCAAAAGTTGAAAAACAAAAAAGTAAAAAGGGCATATTTAGCATAAAGAATCTTACAGAGGGACAAGATAAAGAGAAGACCATCATCGCGAGGTTAGAAAACCCATCTCTACCCTCTTCCTCTATCAAAGTAAATCGACCAGAAACTATTCCACAAGTAAGACCCAAACTTTCTGCCAATTTGATAAATGGTCCGATAATGAAAAGCATAACAAGTGCACCAAGGATGGGAGCAATTGCAATCGAATGTCGTTTACATCCCTATGGAGTTTATATTCAAGAAATGCTTCAATCCATTGAGGAACAATGGAATCAATTGGCAATTGGATCCATTAATTACTTGCAACGCGATCTTCTACCAGGGCAGATCACCCTACGATTCAAACTTGAAGCAACGGGGAATATTTCGAATCTATCTCGATTAGATGATGAGGGATATTCGCTTGCCGCAGAACTTTGCAGACAAGCAATTGCTTCGAGAGTGCCTTTTGGGGAATGGACTGACAAAATGATAAAGGACTTTGGTCAATCAGATGAAATCACATTAAACTTTCAATATCGATAAACTATATGAACCACCCTCCTATTCCACTAGACCATCACTGCAGCGTTATTCATTACGAAAGTGCAGGTATTTGGGCACTGGAGAAAGCATCTGGAGTACTCACTCATCCCAATAAAGAAGCAGGGAAAGGCAAGCGATCAAGGACACTTCTTAACGCAGATTATCTTCAGGATGAAGAGTGCTATGCGTGGAAAAATGAAGAGGGGGTTATGCAAAAATTATATCTGGTTCATCGCTTAGACTCGCCAACTTCTGGAGTTATCCTTGCCAGTTCTAATCTACGAATTGCCGATATGATTAAAGAGTTATTTCTCAATAAAGAGATTCGAAAGACATACTTTGCTATAGTCCGACCCAAAGGAGGAATTAAAGAAGGATTATGGAAAGATTATTTAAAAGAAAGACGAGAAGATGGAAAAATAAGAGTTTGGAAGGGGAATGGTTCACTTGCCCTTACCAAAGTTTCTGTTGAAAGGAAAAGAGGAGGTATGAACGGATTGGCGATTATTCGCTTAGAACCACAAACTGGACGAACCCATCAACTCCGTGTACAGTGTGCGTTGAGGGGAATTTCAATTGTAGGAGATAAAAATTACGGAGATTTTACTTTTAACAGAAAAATTGCTCGTGCCACCAAAGTTGACCGTCTTTGCTTACATGCAGGAGAAATAGAATTTAAGTTGGTGGTGGATGGTGTAACCATTAATTTCTTTGCCGATTCACCAATCCCTAGATCAATGGGGAAATTGGTTTTGTAATTGAAGATATCCTAACAGCCAAATCTAGTTTTAATAAGTTCGTAATGAGTTATTAAAGGGTAAAAGGAAATGTTTTCTGATACTCAATTATTCAAAAAATAGGCTAACTGCTTGGTCGTTCGATGTAACAATCGAGAACTATATACAAGAAAACGAATACATATCGATTAATTCAATTTTATTCCGATACTGAATTAATTCTCATTTTAACCGCAAAATAAAAAATGATCGGCAGACCCGCAGATCAAATGTTGGTTAGACGAACTTGACTTTAAAAAAAGTTCAGAGGGTATCAATTTGTTTACTTTTAAATATTCTTAGTGATCAATACCCAAGTGTAACCGAATTTGGACAATTCCAACACTACCCCAAAGCCATTTGAGAAACTTCTTAATTAACAACCCTCAATCCTTGAACATCAAATATCCAAACTTGCGGAAACCGTCCATAAGTGACTCTTAATATGGTCATACTGATCGTGGGCAGCAGTTAGGTAATAATGATAATCAACTTGGATACTCCAATTTTCGGCTAAGCGATAAGCGGCACCAAATAAAAAGTCATAGGCAAATCCAGTTCCACTGTATTCTAAACTATCTTCCAACCCAACAATTCCAATCCCCATACCAAGTCCCGCACGCAAATCGAATCGATCTCCCAACTCTTTTTCTAAAATAAGGCGACTAAAGAAATTATGGATGCTCGCAGATAATGAAGTCGATGCAGTAGATGCTTCAAAACTGTGGTATGAATATTCAGCTTCAACCCGAACTTTGCCAAAATCTTTACCCACTTGAACACCTAAAAGGTAGCCCGAATCAGCTTCATAAGTTTCCCTAGTATAGCTTCCACCACTAGGAGTGCGAACAGCGCCATCTTGAGGGAAGACAAGACCGAGAATCGGGCCAAAATAATATCCTTCAAGTCGACTTGGAATATCGGGTTCATAAAGTTTTGCGTACGCTTCATCTAAATCTTTATTTTTATCAATAGACTGATTTTGCTCAGAATTGTATTCCTGACTGGGATTTAATTGTTCTTCAGAATTATAATATTTAGGTTCAGGTTCAGGTTCAGAATACTGAGGTGAAGGTATAAAAGGAGGACTTGGTGATGTGGGTTCTAACGGGGCAGACCTTGGTTCCGAGGGTTCTGGTGTAGGTAAAGTAAAACTAGTTCTTTCTAGTGGAGTTTGGGCAAGCAATTGTGCAACTTGATTTTCATGTGCATTGGATCGAGCCTTCAATTCAGCAAGTCGTTCGCTTATACTCAAACCAGTGTTCTGCCCCAAGAGAACAATCGAAGGGCAAATAAGGAAAGTAATAATTTTAATGTGAACCAATAGTCTAATCATGAAAATCAAATAATTTAGGACATGATTGATCTTTTATCCAAAAAAGTGAAGAACTAAATCCAATCAAAAAAAAAGCGCCGGGCGGTAGATTGGCGGGAACCGCCCGGCGCGGGTGTGGTGGATGGGAAATAAAGTTATTAATGTGAATAAATTCTTTATTGGATGCAATACAAAATTTTATTGGTCCTAATGAATAATTCGTTCGAGCCAATTGAAACGGAAGAACGAGTATTGTCATCATAAGTCCCTCCCATCTTCGCTAGGTGTAAGATTTTACCTGTACTTGAAGAAACTACGAGTACTTCTCCATTGTGATTCATTATATATATTTTTCCATCTCCTGCAGTTGGTGAGGAACGCCATTTATATTTACCGGGAAGTTCGAGATTCCATTCAATTCCTCCCGTTTCTGGGTTTACTCGAGATAATATTTTTCTCAGATCACTTAAAATAAAAAACTTATTTTCATAAAAAAGAGGCGTTGGTACATCAGAAGTAAGAGTATTATCGTTTTCAGTACTCCATTTTAAACCTTCTTTTCCTGTGTTACTTCCTTTCAGACCCAATTTTACAGCAAAAATTGGTGCTTTCTTGGGAGCACAAACTAAAATCACCCCGTTGCCCACAACTGGAGAAGGAACAAGTCTCCACCATTGTTCCTTATGGTTTGGATTCCATGTGCCCCACCGCCAAAGCTCTTTTCCGCTTTTAGGGTCATGCCCGGTAAGGACATCACCCCCGGCGATCAGCAATTGATTTTTGTAGGGAATAACTGTGCCAAAGGATTCAAGTGATTCCATTTTTGCAATGGATGGTCTGCTGTGCTTCCAATCCGTCTTACCATTTTTTGGATTCATGCAAAGTAAATAAGACTGTGCAGAAGCATCTCCCCTTCCATGAGCCTGTTGATCTCTTTGTAAAACCGGAAGATATAGCTTTCCACCGAATAATGTTGGGGAAGAAGAAAAAGTCCATTGAAAACAAAAGTCTCCGTAGTCTTTCTGAATATTTCTCCTCCATTCTTCAGAACCGTCCATTAAATATGAAATCAAATCCCCATTGCCAAAGAAAAAGATTACTCTTTCCCCATCGGTGACCGGTGATGGAGTGGCATAATTGGAACGAGAATCAAGTTGATAATCAAAACCATCGTCTTCTCCAGGACGATATCCAGAACCAGCATTCTTCATCCAAAGTAATTCTCCCGATTTACGATTGAAGCAAAATGCTAACAAGTCTCCCTTGCCTGATGATTGGTCAATTACTTTTATTGATGAAACAAAAACAAACTGACCATTAACAATCGGAGTACCTGCAGAGGGTCCAGGTAAGTCATATTTCCATTTTACTTTCGTGCTTGAGTCAAATTTCACCGGCAAAGATTCCGTGGTATTTGAAGAACCATTATAATTGGGTCCTCGCCAATTATTCCAATCCTGTCCCATAGAAACAAGAACAGCCAAGCTTAAGTTTGAAAATAAAAATAAAAATTTACTCATAATTTTAGAATAAAGAATGAAGCCCGGCAAATTCGAGCTCAAAAACTACCAAACTAAAAAATAAATCTCTCGATTAGAATTATTTTACTACTGATTAAATGACATTCAAAAAACCTTTACTCAACTTTACTCGCTTAGAAAGCTTTGCCCT
>CAWUUU010000136.1:0-6260 GCA_963924995.1 uncultured Opitutales bacterium | reverse complement strand
TCTTTAGACTCTTGGTTTAATCGTCTAACTGCCTAATTTTTATTTAATTTATCAATATGAATTACAAAGCTATTTCCGCTGTATTTAAACGTAATCTCGCCTCCTACTTCGGAAGTCCGAGTGGATATGTTTTTATTTGTGCATTCCTACTCGCCAGTGGCATCGCTGCTTTTTGGCCACAAGAATTTTTTGATTCAAACTTGGCAAACCTTGATCAGTTGAATCAATTTCTTCCCCATATTCTTTTGGGATTTATTCCTGCCATTACTATGAGTATTTGGGCAGACGAACGTAGGCAGGGGACGGACGAACTACTACTAACTTTGCCAGGGAGTGACTTTGATGTGGTTCTAGGAAAGTATTTCGCAGCGGTGGCGATTTTCGCCGTATCACTTTTCTTTTCTTTAATAGCCAATTATTTCGTTCTTTCTCAACTCGGGAATCCAGACTTCGGACTACTTTTGTCCACTTATATTGGTTATTTCTTTGTCGGCTTAGGCATGTTGGCGATTGGAATGGTTGCTTCTTTCCTTACGCCCAACCTTACCATCGCTTTTGTCCTTGGGGTTGCCTTTAATGCTCCTTTAGCACTTCTCCCTGACACAAACTGGGGGCTATCCGCTAGCTTTTTAGACTTTAGTCGTGGAACTATCAGTATTTCAGGGATGGCTTTTTTCATTAGTCTAGCAGTGGCTATGCTCTATCTTTGCTCGATTTTAATTGGACGCAGGCATTGGGTTGGAAGCCCCACTGGTATGATTAAAAGCGTTCATTATGCGTCTCGGGTTATAGCCTCAATCGTAATTGCATATTCCCTCACTTTTATCTTTCGTAACAATGACTTTCTTAGAATTGATGCGACAGCTGAACAATTAAGTAGTTTGTCTCAAGGTTCAAAAGATTTGCTGAAGGAGATAGAAGGACAAGTAGAGATTGATGCTTTTATCTCACCTGCCGGATCAATGCCCGAACAATATGTGCAAACTCGTATCAATCTGCTCACCGCCTTACGCGAAATAGAGCGTCATGGGAGCCAGGTAATTGTCGACATTCATGAAATCACTGCCGAGGATAATGCTTCGACAACAGCTGAAAAATACGGAATTGAAAATCAAAATGGAATAACTCCCCCTCTTTTCGTCCAGGAAGACGGTCGATTTATGCCTTGGCAGAAAGACTTATACCTTGGCCTAGTTTTTAAGGGAAGCGGTGGACAGCAGACCATTCCATTTGTCTACAAGGGCCTTCCCGTAGAATATGAGATTATGCGAACTCTTAGTGCGGTTAGTGGTTCAAAAGCGAAGAAAAAGCTTGGTGTTTTTGCCACCGATGCACCAATGATGGGCTCTGCTGGCATGGGAATTATGGGTTTCAATATGGGAGGAGGCACCCCTGCATGGGAAGTTGTTAACGAACTTCGCAAGCAATATGATGTACAAGAGGTGACTGGAGGAAATATCAAAAAAGGCGATTATGATGCCATTATGGTTGTCCAACCTTCCACACTCGATGATGCAAAGTTAGATGATCTTATCTCTGCAATCAAAGCAGGTGTCCCCACAGCCATTTTCGAAGATCCCCTCCCCCTTATCCAAGGAAGTGTTACTGGAACTTATGAGCCAAGAAGGAACAATCAACAGGGAGGTGGTCCCGGGCAACCTCCTCCTCCTGCCCCTGAAAAAGGCGATTTGTCCAAATTATGGGATCTTTTGGGTGTCCACTTCAATGTAAACCCGCAGGATCGATTAAATTCAATTAAGCAAGAACTTCTTCAACTTCAAACTAGTGCAAATAGAAGCTTGGCCCCTGCAAGAGGACGATTTCCTGAAGTTGGCAATTTCTTTATTAAACTAAGTGATTTAATCAAGAAGGCCTCAGAGTACGAAGCTAGATTGAATGCCAATGCGCCACTCTCATCTAATGATTGGAACAGCCTACAACTTACTAGCCTAAGAGACTCAATCAACGGATTAGACTCAGGTCACCCCATTCGCAATTTCATCGAGCAAAAACTCCTCGACCCTGTTGATACTAAATTAAAGGGCTTGGAAAAGCGCATTTTGCGAGACCCTTACAACCCAACACCCAAAATTCCTCGTTCTGAAAATTTCCCGGATGAATTTATCTATGTGGGAGGAACCGAAGACTCTTTCCGTGGTGGCCCGGTGACCTCAGAGCTTCAATATTGTTTATTTACCTGCCCAGGATCGCTCTATGAAAACCCGAAAGACTCGCTCACTTTTGAACCTCTCCTTCAGACAAGAGGAGGTGCTCGGACGGGGACAACTAGTCTAGACAATTTTTGGACTGGAGGAGTATTTGGAACGCCTCGTCGTTTCAATCCTGATCGAACTCTTTATAACGGATCAAGCAGTTCCGAAACAATAGGAGCTTCTATCGGGGGCACTATCCAGGACGGTAATCAAACCAACAATATCAATGTAATTCTTGTTGCAGACATAGACATCCTTGCAGATCCATTTTTCAACATAAGAAGCCGTGGACCAGAGTCTGACTTTCCTCTTGATGTTGATAATGTAACGCTTTCATTAAACTTAATTGATAGTTTGGCGAAAGAAGATCGTTTGCTCGAAATTCGCAATCGTCGTCGACTTCATCGTACTCTTCAGGAATTCGAGAAAAGCATAGAAGAGGCTCGAGAAATCGCTACTAACACTATTCAAAATGCAGAAAGTTCTATTCAAACTATTTTACAGGAGGAAAATCGTAAATTAAATGAAGCACTTGCCGAGGTTCAAAATAGTCAGAGTAATATGACACAGGCCCAATTCATGCAGTTGCTTCAAACTGAAGCAGCTAAATTGCAAAAAAACTTAGCTAAACGGGAAAGAGAACTTCGCCAAGATACTAACACCAAAGTGAAAGCGGCAGAGAGACAAAGAGATCGCGAGATAAATGATAAGCAGGAATACATTCAAACTATGTCGGTTTTCTTGCCTCCCATACCCCTTCTTATTATTGCCTTTATCGTGTTTTCGAGGAAAAGAAAAGCCGAGATTGACGGTGCAATTACTTCCCGAGTTAGATCTTAGTTCATCCACCGAAGTTGATTCAAAATAAAATTTAGACCTATGAACGAAATTACAAAATCCATTGCCTTTATTGGTGTAGCCGCTGCTTTTGTAGCACTTGCGATAACCTCCACCCCAAATAAAATTGATCCCACCAGCAAGGGAAATCGAATGGGACAAGCCCTTTTTGAAACCTTTGATACGCGATCTGCGACAGGAATTGAGATTGTAGAAATTGACGCAGAAAAATTAGAGGCTAAATCGATTGAAATCGCCCAAACCGATAAGGGTTGGTGGATTCGCCGTCCGCAAAAACCTGATTACCCTGCTAATGCTGATAATCAAGTAAAAGATGTTTCCACTATACTCTTAGATCTCAGAATACTCGATGTGGCTTCCGAAGGTTCGGGTGAACACGCAAAATATGGTGTACTCGATCCAAGCAGAGCAAATCCGGGTGACTCTGGGGTAGGGAAAAGTATTGCCTTAAAAAATAACTCCGGATCAAATCTTGCTCAACTTATAATTGGTAATGAAGTGGAAGGGCTATCAAGTACTCGATATGTTCGTAAACCCGAAGAAAACACCGTTTTCACTGCAGAAGTTAGAAATGCCAACGATGTCTCAACCAAATTTGTTGATTGGGTTGAAAAGGATTTCCTCGACTTAGACAAATGGAACATTAAACAGATAACTCTTGATAATTATGAAGTGAACCTCGCTCAAGGTCAGTTAAATCGTACAGACAAGCCACTTGTACTTGATTATGATAATTCAGAATGGAAATTGAGCGGATCTACTCTCACCGAAAAAGAAGAACTTGATAAAGATAAACTTGATGCACTGAAAGATGCTCTTGACGACCTGAAAATTATCGATGTGGAAAGTAAACCAGCAATTCTAGTTAGTAATTTAAAACAAGGAAACGAGTTCTTTAATAATCTTAAAGACCAAAAAAATCAGGCTGTCGTACAATCACTTCAACAAAAAGGTTTTTACACGGTTGCAGTTCAAAACCCTCAAGGTAAACAAGTTCCTAAAGTCGTATCCAATAAGGGCGAAGTTCTAGTAGGGATGAAAGACGGGGTAGAATATGTACTTCGATTCGGAGATATTTACCGAGGTCCAGAAGAGGATGAAAATTCTTCTGGAGATAGTCGTTACATTTACGCCTTTGCTCGAGTGAACCAAAGTTTACTAGATTCACTCGCGCTGGAATCTGTACCCAAACCATTAATTGAACCCGGCTCCTCTAACTTAAAAGATCAAAATTCCTCAGAGGATAAGGGAGCCAAAGGAGACTCCGGAGAGAATGGCACAGAAGCTAAGACTAAGGTGCCATCTATTACACCTCCTGGCCCACCGCCTAACTTCATACCTTCTTCCGCCCCACCAACAACTATCCCCCCCCTACCCCCAGTGGTCGCTAAAGATAAACCCGTAACTCCAGAGAAAAACACCAATAGCCAAGTAAAAGAGCCTACAGAGTTCACGAAGAAAAAAGCGGAACGTGATTCTGAAATTGCACGAATTAATTCCTCCAATGCGAACAAGCAAAGAGAATTTAATGAAAAAGTCGCAAAAGCACAAAAACGAGTTAATGAACTCAATGAAAACTTGGCCGAGTGGTATTATGTTATTTCAAACGATGTGTTTAAAAAGATTAGGCTAGAAAGAAATGAATTCGTAAAAACCAAAGATGAAAATTCTGAAATGCCCGAAGAAATTAAAGCTTCTCATGTTTTAATCTCTTTCAAGGGAGCAGATCGAGCAGATGCAAATATTACACGATCTAAAAACGAAGCAAAAGCAGAAGCGGAGCGGATTCGAGGTCTTATAGTTAATCAGAAGAAGGATTTCGCCGAAATGGCAAGGGCACATTCTGATGGACCAAGTAAGTCCAAAGGTGGAGACTTAGGAAAATTTAAATTTGAATTTATGGCTGTGGAATTTTCTGAGGCTGCATTTGCTCTAGAAGTGGGAAGCGTTTCAGAGGTTGTGGAAACAGGTTTTGGATTTCATATCATCAAACGTACTGAATAGTAAATCTACTAATAAGTTTTTCTTTCTTAGAACTTTAGGTTATTTTTCTTTTAACTAAATAGTTTAGGTTGTAAGAAAGATTAAATGCCATTCCCTTTTTCAAAATCCCATAGTTCTCCCTTATGGAAAAGAATTCGTTCTGATGATTCCACGCGTCTACGACTAAAATACGATACCTATTATCACATTTTTGATAAACAGGAGGGTACTCGGGTATTCAAGGATGGTAAGGAATTCATCATGCTTTCAAGCAATGATTACCTTGGCTTATCTAACCACCCTAAAATCAAAGAAGCCGGTATCGAGGCAATAAAGAAATGGGGCAGTAGCACTACAGGAGCGCGACTTGCTAACGGAGGCAGGATTTTCCACCAAGAATTGGAGGAAAAACTGGCCGATTTTTTGGGGAAAGAAGCATGCCATGTCTTTTCTGCAGGATATTTGGCATGTGCTTCAGCAATAACCGGATTTGCCGAGCGTAAGGATCTTATTTTAGCTGACAAGAACTTACACTCTTCGCTTTGGAGTGGAATACAATTAAGCGGGGCTCGTTGCGAACGATTTGCCCATAACAATCCGTCTCATGCCTCTGAAATTTTAGGGTACGGAGAATCAAAAAATAATATCTTTGTGCTCGAGGGTGTGTATTCAATGGAGGGACACATTGCAAAGTTGCCCGAATTTGTTGAAATCGCACATAAACATAAAGCGTTTATTATTCTCGACGATGCACATGGATTTGGTGTTTTAGGAAAAAACGGAAGAGGTACAGCGGATCATTTTGGAATGACCGATCAAGTCGATGTTCTTTGTGCGAGTTTTTCAAAATCCCTTGCGGGAGCGGGTGGGTTTGTTGCTTCAACAAGGGAAGCAATTGATTATATGCGCAGTCATTCTAAGCAAACTATTTTTTCCGCGGCCCTCTCTCCAGCTTCCTGTGCCTGTGCACAAGCTGCTCTTGAGATCATGCAAAACGAACCTGAACACCAAGAAAAATTGTTTAAAAATCTAGCAAGGTATAGAAGTATTCTAGAAAACTTAGGATTAGACACATGGGAGAGTGAAACTCCAGCGATTCCGATTGTATTGGGGGAGAAAGAAAAAGTTTACTATTTTTGGAAAGCCCTTCTCGAAAAAGGAATCTACGCGATCATTTCGATTGCACCCGGTGTACCTCCAGGCAAA
>CAWUUU010000135.1:0-12563 GCA_963924995.1 uncultured Opitutales bacterium | reverse complement strand
TATTAATGCGCTTGTCCTTCTTAAAGGTTTTTTCCCCGGCCTGTTTTAGCATGTCCAGTAGATCATCGGGAGGATTCTCCGTTTTTAACAATCCACGATCATAAGCATCTGCGAGTTTCTTTTCTTCTTTATCCATCTTTTTTCCTTTCCTGTAAATAGTCCTTGGTTGCCTTTCGGTGAGGGAATGCAGTCTTAAGGAAGATCATTTCCTCATCCAAAACGAAAGGCACGAAATATATATAATCATCAATTGGAACCAGGAATACTTTTTGATTTTGATATTTTTTCTGATTGGGATGGTCTGCCACTTTCCACACTCTGCCCTCCCCTAATAGCAACGCGATTTCTTCGAAAGAGATCTTTCTATTTTTCTTCAGCCATTCATTCTTATTCGGATTCCAATCAAATTGCATTCAAATCTTTACTGTATGCCTTTAAGGCATCCAGTCAAGTATGTTTACATTTGGCATCGCGAGGAGGGAGATAAGGGTGCGGTTCGATTACTGAAGCACAGTGGATCGCCACGGGCTTTCAGCCCTTGCGATGACAATATAGGGTGCTCCTTCCCCACGACGGTGTCACCTATTAAGTTCCGATTATTCCAGAACCGCCTTGTACTTACCCTCAATATTAAGGGTATCCCCGATCAGTTTGTGCACCAAGTTACCCTCGAGCACAAATTCATTTTCGGACTTGGAAATACAACGGCGTTTCCAAACGACATCCTTTCCAAGTCGTAAGGTAACCAGCCCATCCTCCGCAACCTCCCGGGTATATCCGTTCAGGTATTTCCAGGTACCCAGAGCTGGGTGGCCTTTAAGTGTGATTGCGTTTGCAGGCTCATGCACCGGAATTTTCATATCACCGACTTCAGACAGTGTGCGAAGGCGGATGTTACGAAACTCGATCGGAGCTCCTTCAGATTCGAGGCAGA
Organism: uncultured Opitutales bacterium; assembly: GCA_963924995.1. Taxonomy (GTDB): domain Bacteria; phylum Verrucomicrobiota; class Verrucomicrobiia; order Opitutales; family Seribacteraceae; genus Seribacter. The sequence goes on along the minus strand of CAWUUU010000135.1, from coordinate 11,629 downwards.
AAAACCCGGAAGCAGGTTCAATTCCGTCCCCGCCCGATACTTCCTCACCATTTACCCAGAGACGGACTTCTCCATCAACCGCACGGACGTAATAACGATTCCATTGATTGATTCCCAATGTCGTTTCTTTGCTTGGAAAACTGCGCCGACCATTGGGGGCAACGGGAGGAAAAGGACGCATTTTAATCGGTCCGACAGGAAAAACATCCCCGTGACTGGTAAACCAATCGGCTGGTTTTTTATGCCGTTGAGTATACACTTCAGCATAGCCCAAGTCCAGGACTTGCACTTCAATTCCTTGGGGTAAACGACCATGCCCGGCGGCAAGTTTGGCGATGCTTTTGGGAGTCGCCCAGACAAATACCCCAGAATTACCGCCTTTTTTCTTATGCATCCATTCAAGAGATAATTCAAAATTCTTCAACGGGGTACGATAGCGAATAACCCCAGTCGGTTTACCGGTGCAATACGCATGTCCATTTTCCCAGCGCCAAGTATCGTCGTGGCAATTGACATTGATAAAATCTTCTCCTGTTACCACTTGCCAACCCGGTTCATTCCCTGTGGGGGGAACGGGTTCCTCGTTATTGGCCAAAGTGGAATCATCATTCCCCTCGCCTGTGCTTTGCATATAAACCGCCAGGTCCGCCAGGTCTTGATCTGTTAATCCCATCTCCGATGCGGTGGGCATCCATGACTCTTTTAAATAATCAATTTTTGCCCCTGCCTGACGGAAAAGAATTTTCCGAGTCTGTCCACCCAGCACTTTAAGTTTTAAGGAACCAGCATGGTAGCTATAATTGGAAAGAAATCCCTCCGCTACATTTTTGTTTTTCTTCGTAGTCAGACGGACTGGCTTTTCATACCCATGGGCGAGCTTTTCATCGGGATAGACAATCTCTTTGATAATCTCTTCCATGGTTCGTTCCTTGCCCCAGTGGGTAAGGTTGGGCCCAAATCCGACCCCGATTCCTTCAATTTTATGGCAGAGGTAACACTTCGCGGCCACCACCTTTCCCTTTTCCTGATTCCCCTCGAGCTTGGCAATTTCAGCAGGTTCGGACACTTGGGTAATTACTCCCAATTGGGTGGGAATGAGATAACTCGATTCCATCATTTCTCCCTCCAGATTGTTGAGGTCTTTCGCGATAATCTCCTCAATGGTGACCTGGTAATAATCTGCGGCAAATTCGGGTAGTTGAGAGAAGGCTTGTAAACGATTTACCCGGTCCAACCGTTCTTCATCGCTTCGAAAACTGGCAAATGCCATGGCAAGCAAGCGAAATTCATCCACCGGAGGCTTTTGGGCACGTATGCAACGATCTAAATCACCAATCGCGTCGGGTGTATAGAGGCGCCAGGCCAAGTTCTTTGCTTTAGATCCCCACTTACCCGGATTAGGAAAAAGGGGGGCGACTAATTCATCATACACCTGTTTTTCCTTACCATGAAATGCAACTCCCAGGGCTTCCAAGTAAAATCGATTTCGGCCGTCAAAACCTGCAATTAAGTGAGCGAGAATATCGCGAGTATCTGCATAGGGGATGCTTTTTAAACTCACCGCCACCTCGCGCCGAACTGAAGCGAAGGAGGATTGAGCCAACGACTTCGCGTATTCGAGTATCCGATCGGGTTGACTATGCCTAAGGGCACGATAGGCCACCACCACTTCAATTTCATCTTTGCTTTGTAAGTAAGGTTGAACCCGGGCTCTTCCCTTCTCGCCCAGTTGTGCCAACACCCAGATCGCCCGGGAACGAAGTATCGGGTCATCACCATGCTTGGACAGAAAGCGATCGACCCTCGGATAGGCTTTCTCTCCCTGAGTGACCAATTGAGCAGCCGCGTGAGATCGAATATTGACCGCCGGGTTCTTCAAAGCCTCAAGCAGACCATCTACTTGAGAAAAATCAATCTTGGGCAAGTCGGGCATTTGACCGTCCTTCCGGGTAATCCGGTAAATGCTCCCACTCACTTGATTGGTTCCGCGGCTGGTATCATTATAAAAGTCGGAAAAGAAAAGTGAGCCATCGGGGGCCAAAGCGAGATCGGTGGGCAGAAAAAACTCACCCTTTCGATCCTTCTTCAGGCGGATAAAAGGACGATGTTTACCCATTTCAATCTGGGCATCGACCCACTTGGGGGTACAGGCCATCACTTCTTTTCGTACCATGCAACCCACGAGGTAGGTCCCGGCAAGGCCAAGGGTATCATCCTCAATCAACACATTCCCGGTGGGTGAACCAGCCCCGTAAATAGTGCCCGGAGGAAAGGCCCCTGGGTAATTCTCGCGCCAATGGGAACGAGAAAAGCGCAGGCTCTTACTCCATCCCGCAGGTTCCTCCCAAGTCTTGGCGACTTCTTCCCATGACCGGCCCCCGTCGTGCAGGTCCGCGTAGCCCATGTTGGCGTGTTCCATCACCCAGCTCGAGCGGCTGTGGGCGGGGTCATCATTATCACTTTGAAAAACATCTCCGTGTGAACTGACAAACATGTCATGCGAGTTTCGCATATTCTCTCCTGTCGGAGTCAAGCCGGTGCCGTCCGGATTAATTCGCATAGTCATCCCCCCGACATAAATTTCGCCGTCTGAGCTTTTTTTCCCGATCGCGGCGGAGTAGCCATAGTAACAACCCGAAATATGATGTCTTCCATCCTTAGTCTTGATATCCGCTCCGCGATTCCCGTAGGAAAAATGCCATTGTCCACTGGGGGCTCCGACTACTGCGTGGAGAGTATGATCGTGACTGGTGTCGCGAAAACCTGTCAAAAAGACTTCACGCTTATCCACCTCCGGTTCGAAAATCGCGTTCCGGTTTACATCTGTGTATACAATAATCGAGGGCGTGGAGGAAAGGACGATCCGATTATCAAACACCGCAATTCCTAAAGCTGCATGGCGAATCTCTTTTTCGGTAACAAAGATATGGGAAGAATCTGCCTTTCCGTCCCAATCCTTGTCTTCCAATACAATAATCGACCGGCCTTCATTGATCCGAAGTCCCCGATGGTAATCAATTCCCTCCGTCGTCCAAAGGCGTCCTTTGGCATCAAAATCCATTGCCACGGGGGAGTAGATCATGGGGGACCGGGCCCATAGTTCGATCTTGAGGTTTTCATCGGCCAGTTCAAAGGAATCGACGGGGATTCCATTAATGGGACGCTCCTCAAGGGCAAACCCTTCCCGAGTGGGAGCGGCATTCAAAGAACCGAATAAAGTAAGAATAAAATACAGGTGGAAAAATTTCATAATCAAGAAAAAATGCTACACTGCTTGGACAGGAAGGCAAGCCAGTCTACTTCGTATTGCTGGAGGTAAATGGCAAAGCAGGCAGGCCGTTTTTGTTGTAAAGATTGGCATAGGAGGGATCCTTATTGAAAGCATATTGAACAAACTTAGGCTTGGACACGGTGGGGTGAGAAACCAGTATAGTATTCCCATCAATTTCTGCATTTGCCCATTCCCATTGCCCATCTGCCCCCGAAATTTCAAACCCTTCCAATGTATCGGCATGTCGAAATGCTAATCCTTTCCCGGTGTGGTTAAAATGGATTCTGATTTTTTGCCCCTCGACTTGATGGGATTTATAAACCGGTCCACAAACTGCCACTTTTTTTCCATAGACCACTCCTAATGCAACTTGGGATGCACGCCTTCCGTAACCCGATTTATTTGCGGGATGAACGCCCGTTCCAAGGTCTAGGGCAGTAACTAATGGGGCATTGGGAAGAGTTCCCATTTTAATGTGCTCTAATGGATAGCTCATGTTGGAACTGTTGGTGTAATGAGTTTTGGGTTTAAGCGGATTAAATTTCTTCGCTCCCCGATTAACCGGGTTTTTAGGATTCCATGGACTTACCCCACCGCTTGGCTTTTGTATGTGCAAAAAGGCGAAATCACCCTGGCCCCAAGCCTTGCGCCATCCGTTGATTAAGGCATTCATTACCACATATTGATCGGAAACTCCGGGAATCTGGGTTTTACTCTCCCCCTGATCCCAAAGCACACCCTGCATCCCATAGGGGACATAATGCTCGATCTTGCTTTGATAAAGATCCCCCAGCTTGACCGGACCGCGCGGTCCCCGTTTACCCTCGGCCTTTGCCTTTTTGACCTCCTCCTGCCATTTTTTCACCAAGACTTCCCTTTGCTCCTCATAGTTGACCAAAGAATACCCGTTCGCCTTTTTGAACTGCCGATCCAACTCCTTGTCGCTAGCCGCCATCTCCGCAGTAAGCCATCGGCCGGAAGGAGTTCCCCCGACTGCCCCGTAGAACAAACCCACTGGAATATTGAGTTCTTGTTGAAGGGCGTACCCAAAGGACAAATGAATTGCAGAAAAACGGGGCATGGTTTTTGAATCTGCAATCTCCCATTTACCTGAGACATAAATTCGTAAGTTCGAATAGGGACCTTTCTCAATAATCGATTGGAGAGAGGGATCTTTTTTTGCATACCCACCCGCACTCCCCGCCATATTTGATTGCCCGGAACCTAACCATACTTCCCCGACAAGGACATTCTTAAATGTAATCGTATTCTCCCCCTTCACCACTAATTCACTGGGTGCCCCCAGTTCCAACTGATCGAGCTTAACCTGCCAGCGACCATTCTTTCCCGCCTTCACCTCTTTCGATTGATTCCGAAAAGTGACCACCACATTTTCACTCGGCTCAGCCGTACCCCAAACCGGGACTTTTAAATTTCGTTGGAGTATCATGTTATCGGAAAACAGAGGATCGGGAACTACCTTGCCCGTCAAAAATTGAATTGAAATAATAAAAATAAGAATCAGGGAATTGGATATATTCATCAATCACTTCAAAGATTACAGAGCGAAAAGTACAACTGTGTTTGTTGATTATTTCAAAAGTTTTTTCCACACTTCAAAGAAAGTAAGTTTGATTAATTTTAGTAAAACAAGAGAAAATTCGATTGACTAAAAGTGTACGAAAGTAAAATTCAACAGATGGAAATCACCAATCTCTCACTCATGACCAGAATTATGAAAACTGGTTTTATCTTAACGACTTCGACTCTTCTCATGAGCTTTGCTTGTGCACAGGATGGGGGAAAAACCGAAGACCCTGAGGTCTATGAAGCGATTGGAATGATGTTTGCCGAAGGTTCTGGACTGGGTAAAATGAAATTCACGGATGAACAGATTGACCTCATCCTCGCGGGAATGAAAAAAGGGATCGGCCTTAAGAAAATGCCTCCTGAGTTTGAAGCCCTCATGCCCAAAGTTCAGGCATTAATGACCCAGAAAATGAAAATTGCTCGACAAGCAGATCAGGAGGGAAATAAAGGAATTGCCTCGGAGAATAAGGCCAAGTCGAAAGAATACCTAGACTTACTCGCCACCCAGGAGGGTGTGTTAAAAGATCCTTCGGGGTTTTATTACGAAATTATTCGAAAAGGAAAAGGACCCAGCCCAACCATGAAAAACACTGTTCGTTTGCACTACCATGGTACTTTGATAGACGGAACTGTTTTTGATAGCTCTGTCGACCGTGGCCAGCCTACCAGTTTCCCCATGGGAGGGGTAATTAAAGGATTTTCTGGCGGATTGATGAAGACCCAAGTTGGCGGAAAAGTACGAATTTACATCCCCAGCGACCTTGGTTACGGAGACAACCCACGCCCAGGTGGCAAAATTAAACCCGGCGACACTTTGATTTTCGAATGCGAATTGCTTGAAATCAAGTAAGGCTTTTCCATTGATTGGGGTTCAAAACCCTGCCAGGTTCAAATTAATTTCTTACCCTTCAATCCTTCTCCCGATTGACCTTGGAGAAGATTATTAATAGAAATATGTTAAATTTTATGTATTTTCTATGATCGGCGGGTATTACAAGATTGGGATTATTTGGGGATTATTTTTTTCCCAAGTTTACCTGCTACACGCGAAAGAATTAGAAGACAGAACGAATCATTGGGCCTTTCAAGCGATCAAATCCCCCACCCCGCCTGTTAGTAAAAATAACCTCGCACCCATCGACTCCTTTATCCTTCAAAAGATGGGAAAAGAAGGAGTTGAACCCGCACCACTTGCCAATCGTGAAACTTTAATCAGAAGGCTCTACCATGACCTGATTGGTTTAAAACCGAATTTCCAACAGGTTCAATCTTTCCTCGAAAACGATCGCTCAAATGCGTACGCGATCCTCGTCGACGAACTTCTTGCATCCCCAAGGTTTGGCGAACGCTGGGGTCGCCATTGGCTCGACCTTGCCCGCTATGCCGACACCAAGGGCTACCTCGCCGGCAAGAAAAGCCGAGCCTATCCATTTGCCTACACTTACCGAGACTGGGTGATAAAAGCCCTCAACCAGGATATGCCCTACCATGAATTCATTCGTAAGCAACTGGCAGCTGATTTCCTCGTCGATTCACCCAATCACCCTGATTTGGCTGCATTGGGCTTTTTGACGGTGGGGCCACGATTTCTTAATCGTAGGCAATTGATCATCGACGATCGGATCGATGTGGTTACCCGTGGACTTATGGGCTTCACCGTTGCCTGTGCCCGTTGCCACGATCATTTCCACGACCCCATTCCACAGGAAGACTATTATTCCCTCTATGGAATATTTGATCTTTCCAATCAACCCAAGGAACTTCCCCTTATTGGCCAACCCGATCTTGATTCGAAAGAGTATCAAGAATTCACAAAAAAACTTAGCGAACTCGAAGCAAATGTGTCCAAACACCTGCTCTCTAATCTTGATTATGTGGGATCCAAAGAAGGAATTGTTGCCTATGTTCAAGTTTGCTTGGATGGATGGAATTTCAATCAAAATGATTTCGAGGCCCTCGTCGCCAAACAAAAATTGTATCCTCGATTAGCCAACCGGTGGAAGGCTTATTTAACCGAAAAGAAGAAGGTAAAAGAAAGTTTTATCCATCCCCTACTTTCAGCGAGCACTTCCGATAACCCCGATACCTTTTTGGAAAAATGGAACAAGATACCACATTCTAAATTCCCCGCTTTTCTCCGAACAAAACTTAAAAATGAAAAAGTTGAGAATTCGAAACAGGTTCTTGATTGGTACGCTGAGGCACTCGCTCGTGCGTTGGTCGACGCAAAACTAGACAAAGAAAAAAAAGGGCTGGTCTTTGCCGTTTCTTCCAATGGGTTCCCAGCTAATCTAAGCCAAGAAGAAATCGAAAAATATTTTGATACCAAGGCAAATAATAAAACAAATGACCTGCGGGCCAAAGTAGCCAAGCTCGAAGCGGAACATCCAGGCTCGCCGCCTCGGGCCATGTCCTTGAAGGACACTGCAAATATCCGTGAACCTCAAATCTTCCTGCGGGGTAACATGGGTTCACGGGGTGAGCGAGTGCCCCGACGATTCTTAGCCGCATTGAGCCCCAGCAATTCAGAGCGAAATAATTATTCGAAAGGAAGCGGACGGCTCGAACTTGCTGACTCAATTGTATCCTCCCTCAATCCCCTGACCTCCCGAGTAATGGTTAATCGTATTTGGTCGTACCTGATCGGAAATGGATTAGTTCGAACCCCAAGCGATTTTGGCTTAATGGGAGAAAAGCCCACTCATCCACTTCTCTTGGATTACCTCGCCTCCCGTTTCCAGTCATTCAATTGGAGCGTTAAGTCGATCATACGAGAAATTGTCCGATCCCGCGCCTATAGACGAGCAAGTCAAACCCTCAGTCCAGAAGATCCTGAAAATCGTCTTCTTTCCTCGATGAATCCAAAGAGGCTCAGTTTTGAAACCATGCGCGATGGAATGCTGGGTGCCAGTGGTGAACTCGACCTTCTAATGGGAGGGCCGTCCCAACAGATAGTCAAAAAACCGTTCAGTAAAAGAAGAGCGGTCTACGGATATATCGACCGCCAGAACATCTCCCCTGTTCTCAACACCTTCGACTTTGCCAACCCAAACATCCATTCTCCTCAAAGACTTGAAACCACCGTACCACAACAGGCATTATTTGCCTTAAACGACCCATTCGTTCTTGAACGAGCCAAGCACTTGGCTCAGTCCGCCAACCAAAAATTCTCCGACAACAACGAATTCCCCAAGCCTAATTTCATTGCTCGTTTCCTTTATCGCCAGGTCTTATCCCGTGATCCGAAAGCGAAAGAGTTTAGCGAGGTTATTTCCTTTCTCGGCCCGCAAGCCCCTCTTCCCAAAATTGAAGACCTCGCTCAAACTTTACTCGTTTCCAACGAATTCTTTTTCATCGACTAATGCACTCAATACTCAACGAATTTACCCTACCCCGTCGCTCCTTTCTCGCCAATTGCGGAATGGGGCTGGGCATGTCTGCCCTGGCACCTCTTTTGGGAACCTCATCGCTTTCAGGAAAATCATCCAATCCAATGCTTGCCCGAGGCCCCCATTTCGCGCCCAAAGCGAAGCGGGTGATTCATCTCTTTATGAACGGGGGCCCTTCCCACCTAGACACTTTCGATCCCAAGCCCGCTCTGAGTAAATGGCATGGTAAAATTCTTCCTGATGAAAATCGTTTAAAAACTGAGAGAAAAACAGGAGCCGCATTTGGCTCGCCTTTTAAATTTAAACAATACGGGCAATCGGGTTTGCCGGTGAGCGAACTTTTCCCCCATACCGCTAAGCATGCAGACGATCTATGCGTAATTCGTTCGATGCAGGCAGATGTACCCAACCACGAACCATCTCTCATGCTGATGAATTGTGGGGAAAATCAATTAGTTCGTCCCAGTATGGGTTCATGGGTCACTTACGGACTGGGAACAGAAAACCAAAACCTCCCCGGCTTCGTCGTCCTGTGCCCCGGGGGTTACCCCATCACTGAAACCCAAAATTGGCGCTCCGCATTTCTCCCCGGAATCTATCAAGGCACTTATGTAAACCCAGCTCGAAAAGCTGGAGAGGAAATAATCCCCAACCTCAAACCGGCTCGTCCGGCTGATCGACAAGCGCGCCAGCTCGGCTTGCTTGAAAAACTGAATCAAGCCCATCGAGCCAACCGACCCGGCGACGATCGTCTTGATGCCCGCATCCGTTCCTTCGAACTGGCCTACAGAATGCAGATGGAAGCGAGCGATGCATTCGATATCACTCAGGAATCAGCCAAAACGCTCGAAAATTACGGGACTGGTGTACACGCCAAGCAATGCCTGATGGCTCGACGACTGGTTGAACGTGGCGTTCGCTTCGTCCAACTTTGGCACGGTGCTGGCCAGCCCTGGGATAGCCATGACGAAATTGAAAAAAACCATCGAAGACTTGCCCTGCAATGCGATCAGGCAATCGGTGCACTCCTCAGCGACTTGAAGGATCGGGGCTTACTTGAAGAGACGCTTGTTCTTTGGGGCGGCGAATTCGGTCGAACTCCTACCGTGGAACTCCCCAAACCGGGTTCCAATGCAGGTAAGGTAAATGGACGAGATCATAACCATCATGGCTTTACTGTTTGGATGGCGGGCGGCGGGGTTAAACCGGGCTATGTCCATGGAGCGACTGATCCATTTGGTTTCCAGGCAGTAGAAGACCCCGTTCATGTACACGATCTCCATGCGACCATGCTTCACCTTCTTGGTTTTGATCATGAAGAATTGACTTATCGATATGCGGGCCGCGACTTTCGCCTCACTGATGTTCATGGAAAAGTAGTGACCCCCATAATCGCTTGAAAATTTCTTGTATAGAATCAAATCTGCCCACGGAATATTTTCAGTGGTAACAAAAAAGACTTGGGAGTGGGTTATGAATTGGGAATTTCTAAAAAGTGGGGCAAAGCCACCCTGTGCTATTTTAATCGAACTCAGTACCACTTCCAACTTTCTGCAATGTCATCAGGGAGCACGAAGTCTTCAAATATTTAAATATCATTCAATCGAGGATATAAAAGATGAGATCTAATTAAGAACTAAAGTAATAAATTATTATCGGAAAAAAGTATTTATTTTAAAAGCATAACACTCATGATCAAAACTAAACTATTCATTCTCGCTCTGATTATAATTAATACGGCTTTGGCTTCGTCGTCTCCCAATATCCTTTGGATTACCAGCGAGGATAACAGCATCGAATGGATCAGTTGCTATGGGAGTAAAAATGCCAAGACTCCCCATATTGACCAGCTCGCAAAGGAGGGATTCCGTTACCTCTACTGCTTCGACAACGGGGCAGTCTGTGCCCCTACCCGTTCTTCATGGATCACCGGAATGCATTCGATTTCCAACGGGACTCAACCGATGAGAAGTGGTTTTGAAATCCCAGAGTCCATCAGTTTCTACAATGAGCTACTACAAAAAGCCGGCTATTTCACCAGTAACTGCTCGAAAACAGATTACAACCTGAGAGGACCCAAGGGAAGAAACCCCAAGGATTTCTGGAACTATTCGGGGGGAGATTACGCAGGAACATGGAAAAAACGAAAAGATGGACAGCCTTTCTTCACGGTTTATAACATCGGAGAAAGTCACGAATCCCGTGCATTTGGCGATCATAATGACGAATCTATCGATCCCAATAAAATGATTCTCGCTCCTTATCATCCCGATCTGCCTGAGATGCGAAACACCTATGCAAAATACGCGAGCGCAGTTTCAAAAATGGATAAGCTAGTCGGACAAGCGATCGAAAATTTAAAGAAAGACAATTTATATGAAGACACCATCCTCGTCTACAACTCCGATCACGGAGGTGTGCTTGCCCGCAGCAAACGCTTCCTCTACTCGAGCGGGATTCACTGCCCCTTGATTGTTCGTATTCCGGAAAAATGGAAACACCTCTACCCCAAGGGTAAAGAGCCCGGATCCACAATCGACCGAATCGTTAGTTTTATTGATATGCCCAAGACCTGGGTCAGCCTGACCGGGGCTGAAATGACCGACAACTTTCAGGGCCGCATATTTCTCGGTCCGGACACTGAACCTGAGCCCCAATACCACTTCTCTTGGCGGAGTCGTGCCGACGAACGCTTTGATTGTGTGCGGGTCATGCGCGACGAACAGTTCGCCTATCATAAAAACTATGCCCCCTTCGCCCCCAACGGACAATATTTAGCCTACATGCATAAGATGAAAGCAACCGGTGCCTGGGAACGGCATCATCAGGCAGGTAAGACCAATTCAGTGACCGGTCGATTCTTTGAACCCCGTCCCTCGGAGGAATGCTACGATAATTTCAAGGACTTTCACAATATCGACAACCAAATCGACGACCCCTTGCACCAGGCCAAAATCAAGGAACTGAAGAAGGAACTCCGTCGTCAGCAATTGAAGTATTTCGATTGCGGACTCATGCCCGAGGAAATGAGGGCTCGGATCATCAAAGAGAATAAAACCACGGTCTATGCTTTTGTTCGGGACCCTGCACTCTATCCATTGGCAAAATACTTGGACTATTCAGATCTCGCCCTGTCTCGCAAAAAAGCGAACCTCAAGACTTTGAGTAAGGGGCTTACGAATAAGGACCCGGTCATCCGCTACTGGTCAGTGGTCGGACTACTGCTTTTGGAAGAGCATGCAAAACCTGCAATCAACGACTTAAAAAAGGCTCTCAACGATCAAGACGAAATTCCGTCCCTCGCCGCTTGGGCAATCTACCTGGCAGGTAATCCTGAGTATGCAAAAAAATGGATGCTCAAAACCATTATCAAAGACCC
>CAWUUU010000134.1:0-3060 GCA_963924995.1 uncultured Opitutales bacterium | reverse complement strand
GCATGCTCCTCAAGAATTTCACGATGGAGCGGATCTTCCATTCCAATTCTTTAAAAACTGTTTTTCCACATCATCGATTCTACAGGTTGCGGGGAACGCTGATTATATTTGGCCGAAGCCTTACTCGAATAATCTACTTCAACCTCCCCTTCCACCATAAAATAAATCAATTGCCCGATAGGCATGCCCGCATAGACCCGTACCGGTTGAGAAACTGAGATTTCGAGAGTCCAATGATTGCAAAAACCAACATCGCCTTTTCCCGCAGTTGCATGAATGTCGATCCCCAGACGACCTACACTTGATTTACCTTCAAGAAAAGGTACGCATTGATGTGTTTCTGTATATTCGAGAGTTGATCCCAAGTACGTTTTACCCGGGTTTAAAATAATACCCTCTCCGCCAATTTCAAAATGCTTAACTTGATTATGCTTCTTCGCATCAATAATTTCATCAATGTAACAAGCCAAGTATTTTGACAAATGAACATCGTAACTGTTAGTCCCTAAGCAATTACGATCGTATGGTTCAATCACAATATCTCTCTTTTCAATAGCTTGCAGAATGGATGTATCAGAAAGAATCATATTGGGTATTGTGGAAATTTAAAATCTACAAGTTATTACTAGATTCGACTATAGAAATTTTATTTGAACGAACAAGAGAATACTATGCGCATTAAATACCCATAGTTATTTCAAATTAGCTAATTATAGTCTCCCGAAATTAAATCTTTAATTACGGGAGACTTTTGTAAAAGTTAAGCAAAAGGTCGGTACACCCCAGGTGCAGGCACAGGATACTCTCCGTTTTCGCCAGGAACTATTGGCGGAGTAGAACTAAAGGTATAATCATCTATTCCAGGAGCATACTCTCTTCCTTTTTTCAATAATTCGTCCGCCATAATTTCTTTACCAGAATAGGCTGCTTCTCGTCCCAAAATTGCTGTAAAAGTACTCATCGCACCATATTCTGCTTCATTTTGATATACGCCTTTATGAATATTTTCAATCAAGTCTTTTTGTTCTTGGTAATGCCCACCTCCAGCTCCACGAATACGAATTGGATCTGCCTCGAAAGGTTCAATAAGACTCGCCAACTTGCAGGTGCCCTTTGATCCATGGGCATACTCAGATACATGTGACCATCCACCCTTCAGATGTCGACCCTGACTGAACATTTTAGTGCCGTCCTCAAATGTATACTCTACAAATGTATGATCAAAGATTTGAGAAAGTTTGCGATCTCCACCCATACGCATTTCACTTCCGCCCATTGCGTTAGCTTTTATTGGATACATGCCTTTAATCCAGCAACCGACATCAAGATTATGAATATGCTGCTCGCAAATCTGATCTCCGGATGCCCAGGTGAAGTGGTACCAATTATTCACTTGGTATTCCATTTCAGACATCCCATCCTGTTTAGCACGATGCCAAATCGAGTTGCCGTTCCAATAAACTCGCAGAAGATTAATATCGCCAATCACTCCGTCTTGAAGTTGTTTTACATTATCTATGTAGCGTTCCTCATGTCTTCTCTGTAATCCAATCCCGACGCTCAATCCCTTTTCCTTGGCTTTCTTTGCAGATTCTAGAACTCGGCGGATTCCAGTCACATCACTTGCGACTGGTTTTTCCATGAATACTTTTTTACCCTGATTAATGGCATATTCAAATTGCTGAGGTTTAAATCCAGGAGGTGTCGCAATTACAACCATATCGACATCTTCATTAATCGCTTGTTTGTAACCATCTAACCCGCTAAAAATTCTACCTTCTACATCTACCCGATCCTCACCGTACTTCTTCTTAAAACCATCTATTTTCCTCAGTACATTTGTACTATCTGCAAAAGCATCCGCTACCGCTACTAGCTTTGTATTACAACGGACATTCTTATCTTTTTCTAAATCTTTGGGCGCGTCAAGAATTTGAGAAATTGCTCCTGAACCACGACCGCCCAAGCCAACAACCGCGACGCGGATCGTATCACTTTGAAGTGCTTCTCCTTTGGCAACATAGGGGAAAGAGGCAGCCGCTCCAACAAGAGCAGTGGAACCAATGAATTTTCTACGACTTACAGTTTCTGTTTCTTTCATATAGATAATAATAGATTAATTAGATGATTTTGAGAGTTTTAATTTTAAGTTTCTCGACTGAGGAAGTGATTTTGAAGGCCCATCTAGGTCACCCAAAGCCCATTGAATTCCATCAAGAAAGTGCTGTAGCATAAAAGGAGTCCACCAAGTCGCCTTGTTATGTCCAAAATTTGAATAAAAAACTCGCCCCTTACCGTAAGAACGAACCCAAGAGACTGGGTAGTCATTAGTTTTAGAATTTCCCTTTTTATCAGTTTTAACAGAATCCAATCCAATCAGTACTCGAAGTTTACTCCGATCATATCCCTTATACTGATAAATCTCATCCGAAAACATAAATTCTTTATCCTTAAAAGCTCGGTTTACTGGATGCTTTCTATCTTCAACAAAAAATGGCCATTTGCCACCAGCTCCCCATGGATGTCCTGCAAAACAACCACCAATCATGTCTGTATAAGCCTGCCATTGAGTCATTCCGCCATCTGAAGCCGAGTGAAAACCGATAAAAGCTTTCCCGCCTTTAATGAAATCTAATATCGCATCTCGTTGTGCTTGTTCAGAAAAAGCTTTCTGAACATGAGTGGTATTATTGAAAATGATCGCGTCGTATTTCTCTAATCCCTCAGAGGTAAATTCTTTAGTTTCCAAAGTAAAAGTAGGTACAAACGCTTTGGTTTTAGCCGCCAATACGCGGAGACCTTTAATACCCGTGGGAATAGAACTATGTTTAAACCCGCTGGGTTTTGAGTAAACCAAGACCTTGTGGATTTTCTTTGGTTTAACAGAAGCCTCTTTCGGCGCTGCAAGCTCAATTTTCTTTAATTCTTCGTCGTTTTGAGAAAAAATACTCGTTGAGAATAAATAAAATAAGCTAATACAAATAGATATAAATTTCATAATTTGGATGTGTGGGAATTAACTTGAAAGAGATTCTTTATTCAAGGCAAGCAAGGAAACAA
>CAWUUU010000133.1:0-4902 GCA_963924995.1 uncultured Opitutales bacterium | reverse complement strand
AACATGACTCTGAGCACCAAGATTGTAAATTTCATCTGGTTGTAATTTGTAAAGTAGTTTTACTAATTGGACGGCATCCGCCAAATCCCCGTAATGCAAAAATAATTTCGTATCATCAACAAGTGGATCTTTATATAAATGTTCGAGACGCGAAGTGTTAAATGACGAGGCACGACGTACAATCCCATGCACTTCATACCCTTTGTCCAATAAAAGTTCAGCCAAATAGGACCCATCTTGTCCAGTTATTCCGGTAATAAGTGCTTTTTTCATATAATACTTACATCATATGAAAAAATTTAATTTGGTAAAGATAACTATTATTTACTTAGCTCAGCTTTCAACATCATTGACACTTTGAATATTATTCGCCAAAAAGAATTATCTTTACTAAGGGGGGATTAGCTCAGTTGGTTAGAGCGCGTGCATGACATGCATGAGGTCACTGGTTCGATTCCAGTATCTCCCACCAGTTCGCATGTCTTAATCTAATCGCTTACTTTTTAGTGCAACAAACCAAAAAACAATAAAATGTTACAAAATCGTAATTGCTACTAGAAATATTAGTAGTAGGTTCGGTTTTTAAAACTAAGATAATTGAAAATTTCCTCAAACAGACTAAAACTAGACTTACACCTAGTCTTCATTCGTAGACAACATTTACTGGTTAATTATGAAATTTATTGAGATAGTTAATAAGTCTTAAATTCTCCCCACTATTATTACTTTTTTACTTAGGCCATAAATGAGAAAACAAAAAAAAACCAAATTGGAATGGTTTATTATCATTGGGCTTGCTAGCCTTTTTGGCACAATATGGTTACTTGCACATTGGAATCTTTCTAGGCAACCTCCTCATCATAAAGGGCCTGGAAGTGTTGGTTATGATGAACAACTACCAAGCAAAAGTGAATGATATATTTGTGGCCGATTATAACTAAGAAAATCGATTTTTATCGACGATCGTTAATTACCAAAACGAAATTCCGAAAATTGTTTTCTTTCTTTTAAAATCCTTTATCTCTGCGTAAAAACTAATAATAGAAATGATATGCTAATACACTCAGTACTTTTTTGGCTTAAAGATCATCTCTCTGAAGAAGATCGCTCGAATTTTTTTAAAGGAGTTGAAAAACTAGGAACTATTAAGTCAGTAAAACACAATTTTATTGGCACACCTGCAAATACAGCGAAAAGGCCTGTTGTTGATGATACTTATGATTGTGCTCTCACTGTAGTTCTTAACGATTTGGAACAACATGATGCTTACCAGGTTGATCCGATTCATTTAGATTTTATTAAAGACTGTGCACATCTATGGCAAAAAGTGCAGATATTTGATGCGGATTAAGCTTTCGTGCTAATTCCCGACTGTTTCGCTAAAAAACGAACGAGTCCGTAGGCTAATATTACTGCCATAGGTCCGATAATGAAGCCCTGCGGTCCGTAAGATAAAATGCCTCCAATTATCCCAAGAAAAAGCATAAAGCTAAGCCAAGCCCCTTGTTCATGTAAACGGCGCCCCATGCGGGCACGGATTCGGCTGATTAAGTAATTAAAAAATATGCTCAGCCCTGCCATTGTCATTGCAGTAACTGGTTCACCTCGTGTCCAGACCAGTGAAGAAAGTGGGAGCCAAACCATCGCACTTCCAACTACGGGTACCAATCCGATAAAGGCACCGAGGAAAAAAACAGGAAGAAAGAAAAATCCCCCTATGAAATGAGCCACTAACGCGAGTGCAACTCCTCGAATAAGTGAGGTAAGAACAGTATCATTAAGTAGTCGAAGAGTAATTTTCCGATGAAGATCAAGCCAGCCATGTACTTCATTCTGTTCGAATCCTCCAATGCGCATTGCGCCTTTTAGAAAACTTGAACCATGTGCGTATAAAAAAGAAAGGGCAATTAAGGCGAGTGCTAGTTCAGCAACAAATCCTTGTGTACCTTTGAATAGAAATTCTAAGAAAGTACCCGAAAATTCCCTGGTGTCTCCCACTAAATTCGACACGAACTGAACTGCTTTTTCCTCGTCGAGGGGAAGCCTCGGGTAAATGGCATGAATTTCGCGAATACGTGCAGAGATACTTTGTAAAAGAGCTTCTCTCCCCTCCTCTTCGCCCAAAGCAAGTGAGACAAGGGTGTCTAACATTCCTTGACTGGGGTTTGAAGCCTCCCAAATGACTAATAAGAATGGAGATAAGATAATCAGAAGTAAAGAGATGGTGGCAAGGACAGCGCATAATTCGGATCGTCTTCTTACATCCAAGGAGGGAAGTAATTTCTTTCCTAAACTTTCAATTGGGCGGAAAAAAACAGGGTAAGTCAAAGCGGCTAAGGAAACTGCAAAAAGAATAAATTCAAAAAGAGGAGAGAATGTTCCGTATAAGGGGATGATGAGAAGTAATAAGGCAAAGACGAGCAATCCGCGTTTTTTCCATAATTGCCAAAATGCGTCTCTCTTAATCGAAAGTAAGTCTTTTTCACCATCGTCCTTTTGCATTTGCATATCCTTCATTTAGCCACCCATAAGTAGATGTTTGGTTAAATCTTCGCAAGTTGCTTTTGCAAAAAGGTACCAGTCAAAGTATTTTTATTTGCGAGTTCAATAGGAGTTCCCGAAAATATTAATTTACCGCCTTTATCGCCTCCAAGGGGGCCAATTTCAATTACATGATCGGCAAGGCGAATCACATCAAGATTATGCTCAATTACAATTAAGGTATTTCCTGCATCTCTCAGCTTGAATAGTAAATCCATTAATCTCTGAACATCCAACCAATGTAACCCCGTAGTTGGCTCGTCTAAAAGATAGAGAGCTTTCCCTGACTGTTTACGACTGAGTTCAAGAGAGAGCTTTAAGCGCTGAGCCTCGCCACCTGATAAAGTGTTAGCAGCTTGTCCCAGTTTTAAATAACCTAATCCGACTGCGTCCAATGTATCAAGTTTACCCAAGATAGAAGGGTGTTTGACGAACAATTCCCGGGCTTCAGCAATTGTCATGCTAAGAATATCAGCAATATTATAACCTCGAAAGCGAACCTCCAAAGTTTCTCGATTATAACGTTGGCCCTTACAACTTTCACATTCCACGAAAACATCGGCTAAAAACTGCATATCTAACTTAACCATACCGTCGCCCTTACATCGCTCGCAACGTCCACCGGGCAAATTAAAGCTAAATCGCCCAGGGTTGTATCCACGAACTCTGCTTAAAGAACATTGCGAAAATAGTTTTCTTAATAAATCAAAAAGTTTTACATAGGTAGCAGGATTTGAACGAGGGCTCTTTCCAATAGGAGATTGATCGACACGAACCGCTTGTTCAAAATGCTCGAGTCCTTCAATACCAGAATGTGCACCGGGTAATTGCTTTGCACGGTGCAATTGATTAGCGGCCGATTTGGCTAGCACCTCATTCACGAGAGTACTTTTACCAGAGCCAGAAACTCCACACACCACAGTAAGTAGGCCAATAGGAAAAGAAACATCGATTTTCTTCAAATTATTTGCCCGGGCTGAACGAATGATTAATTGATCATTTCCAGGTAATTTATCGACGGCCTCTTTTTCTACTTTTTCCACACCTGAAAGAAATGGCCCTGTTGAGCTTTGCTTGGAAATAAGGCAAGATTTCACATCGCCAGCAAACATTAATTCTCCACCCTCTGCGCCTGGACCTGGCCCCACTTCTATTAAATGATCACAGGCAAGAAGAGTGTCTGCATCGTGCTCAACTACCACCACAGTATTCCCACGATTTCTCAAGCCATATAAAACCTTGATTAATCGATCATGATCGGATGGGTGTAAGCCAACACTTGGCTCGTCTAATGCGTAGATAACTCCTACTAAACCCATCCCCAATTGAATCGCCAAACGAGCACGCTGAGCCTCTCCACCGCTCAAACTGGAATAAGGGCGATTTAGATTGAGGTAACCAAGACCCACCTGGTTAAGAAATCCGAGTCGTTGCTCTAGTCCTGTGATTGCATCAAAAACCTGTTCGTAGTCTGCATTTTTTAACACTTTTTTCTGAACGAATGACCATGCTTTTTCTGAGGAAAGGGAGAGAAAAGAATCAAAGGATTTATCTGCCAACAAGACAGAGCGAGAAAAAGAAGATAATCTTTGACCACGACAAGAGGGACAATTTGTACCAAATTGATAAGTCAATAATCGTGAACGCAAATTGTCGCTGGTGGTATTTTTCATGGTCTGAGCAAGATCATATAAAATTCCAGGAAATACTTGTTTTTTTGCTTTTCCTCGACCAATTTGTAACTTTAATTCAAAAATTTGCTTCTCATCTCCGTGCAGAAGAAATTTTTTTGTTTTGGCAGGCAATTCTTCCCAAGTTTGCTTCAAGTCAAGAGGATATTGCTCGGCTAATTGCTTAAGAATATTTTTGCGCAAGTTAACCATTTTTCGAGACCCTAACCTCCACACCTTAATTGACCCTTTCGCAAGCGAAAGGCTGGGATCTGGTATAATTAAATCTTCGCGAAAGGAAAGTACCTGCCCCAGACCAGCACAAGTTTGACAGGCACCATCGGGATGATTCCAAGAAAAATGCCTCGGGGTAAGATTGGGATAGGTCGAACCGCATTTTTCACAGGCATAGCTTTGCGAAAAAAAGACCTCTTCTAATTCTTTTTCAGCATTTTCAATCAAGGCAAAAGCACACTCCTCTCCTTCTTTAAAAGCGAGTTCGAGAGAATCTGCTAATCGGCTTCGACTTGTAGCATCCACTTTGATCCGATCGATTACTAAGTCCATTTTAAGCTCACGCCCTTTGGTTTTTTCTGGAATAAGATCTCGATCGTCCAATCGCTTAATTTCCCCATCAATTCGAACACGCTGGAAACCTCTTCTTTCAAAATTGGGGAGTTCCTCGCGAAGC
>CAWUUU010000132.1:0-9773 GCA_963924995.1 uncultured Opitutales bacterium | reverse complement strand
TTTCTCGTTTCGGATTAACTTGGAGAGCAAGGATCAGGGCAATCAGAACCAAGATTCCAATCACTGCAGTGATAATATCTTGGAAAGCAAAAAAGCTTACCTTCGCTTCGCTATTACGGCTACTTCTCCCCATCTTTGTTTACTGAAGGTGAAAGCTTAATAAAATCAAAAGGATTTACGAACGGGATCTTCCAGATTTTTCGAGCTTCAGCTTTGCTAAAACATAGGTTTGGCAATATTCATTACATTCATCCAAAAGTAAAAATTCCTGCCTTTTACGGAAAGTCATTCCCATTTGAACTACAATAGATCCAACTAAGCCGAGCAGTGTCGTATCAAAAGCGGTAGACAAACCGCCGGTAACATCGGTCAGTGAATTCTTCAACTTATCAACATCGTCGGCTAATTGAATGGTAACCCCGAACTCACCAATAGCTGAGCCTAATCCAAGAACTGTTCCGATAAAACCGAGAACCGGAATCGCCCAATTAAATCCATTGATTAAACTGTAACTTGCAGATACCTGATCTTCGTCGATAGACGCTTGTGCATTAGTCAAGCTTGCCACTTCACTAATCTCTCCAATGTTCTGCAAATTAGACAGAGCCACATCTATACGATTCAAGAGCAAGAAGTGTTTGGGATCATCAACTTGTCCCCGAATCCGTAATAATGCATCACGGGCAGTGGCATTGTTGAGAAAAAAGTTTGGATCTTGTGGGATAAGATTGAGGGCCAGGATTTTCTT
This sequence comes from uncultured Opitutales bacterium, assembly GCA_963924995.1. GTDB lineage: Bacteria > Verrucomicrobiota > Verrucomicrobiia > Opitutales > Seribacteraceae > Seribacter. Next base: position 9,025 of record CAWUUU010000132.1, on the reverse strand, counting down.
TTGAAAACTTACCTTTCTCCCCTTTACAAAAAGAATCGCAAGAGACCAGAAAAAAAGCATCGTGATGCCCGCCCCCATTAAATATCCACCGAGTCCTCGATTGATAAATTTATCCGCCAATGCAATGTGTAATGGAATATCCCTCACTTGTTCCTCCTGGGTTCCATCTTCCAATGTGACCATCTCCGAGTTTTGTTCCCTCCACTCGGATGCAGTCCCAGAATCTCCAATCACAAATTCCAATACTAAAAAGAAGAGCGTAGACAAAATGAGCCCCACTAAAAAAGTGAAGAATGCATTCGTATCGGTATACCTACCTCCACTAAATCCAATTTTATTCTCAATATCTTGCGTCGACCAACTCAACTCAGGTTCATCAAATCCTACTCCTCCATCCATTTATTTTTTTCCTTTCACTAGATTAAATAAGGCTTTTTATAGAAAATTAATTTTCTTTCTCTCCTTCCGTAACAATAGTACCACAAGCTAAATCATGAAGACCCTGCCTACGAGGAGTCAGAAAGACAATAAAGGGTAAAATAATAGTTAAGGAGAGGAGAATCTTCAGCATCGCTCGAAGGGAGGAAATACCAAAGCCTGGTACCTGATCATCACTCAATCGCACCACTTTGATTTTGGACATTCTTTTTCCAATAAAACCACCAGCTTGCGATGACTCGCCTAGTCCGTAATACAACCAACCCAGCAAAAAATAGGCAACCACTCCAGCGAAAACTAGAGTGCCACTGAACTCTGTTGCCGCTCCGGCAATCCCAATTAAAATCCCCACAACCGAAAATAGAATTAGGCCATCAACGAGGCCAGCAATTGCACGAGCTCCATGCGACGCAAGATTTCCAGTTTCGAAACTGGGTTTCTCTGTAGAAATAACTTCTTCCACTTCCTCTTCGTTAGTCTCCCCAGAAGACTCGGCTTTTACGGGCAATCCCGACGGGGCAGGAGAAATAGCTTGAAGAAGTGGTGGGGTTACAGGTGCAGCGGGGGTTGGTGGTGGTTTAGGAGGAGGCGGTGCGGCAGACCCCAACGAATTGAGACCATCTGCAACACCGGGAATTTTGGACAAAGGTACCCATTCTGAAACACCTTCGAACCAAACCAAGTCGCTAAACCGTAAATTGCCCGCCTTTAAATAATCCTTTAATTCCTTCAATAAATAAGGCCCAAACTGAGTCCCAGAACGATTAATGTGAATTTCGGTTGCAGGACCGGGCTCAGGCACCTCAATCACTTTGGGTTCTGGTATTGGTTCTGGTTCCGGTTCCTCGACCACTTCTTCCTTGGGTTCTGTCTTCTCTTCTTTTGCTTCGTCTTCAAATACTTTATCTAAGTTCTGCTCGGGAAGTAGACCTTTTTCATACTGATCAATAAAATCTGATACTGACAACCAATCTTGGCCTAATTTGACCTTATGAATAGTGCTAATTTCTTTCATGCGCAAGAGATCAATAATCTCAAGTGCAGAGAATGGGCCAGAAGTTTGGCCTCTTTTAGAAACTGAATATTTCTCTTGGTAAGCCATAATCAATTTGAAAAATCAACGGGGATAAATTCTGCCACCCCCCCGAATTTCCCATTCGCCACTTTTGCATCGTTATAATTTCGAGAAAGAATTTCTTCGATCTTGGGATTTGTTCCAACCAATGGACTGTAAGCGACCAATGAACCATTCGATGCTTTGGTGAGTTTGTAAGCACCATCAACTTGAGAAATGCCCCAATATAAAACCGGTTTTACTCGATTGAACCTGGCTTTATTCTGAAGATCAACATGTCCGAGATAAGAAAACTCCACCTTTTGTAAGGATTGTAATACACCTAGAGTGAATTTTGCTTCGGGGAAATAATCTCTCTTTCCAATATCTCGGTAAAACTGAGCCAAACTTTTATCCAGTGATGCATTTGCTTTTTTATCCATCCAATCGGTCGGGCGGATTCTTATTTTTACTTTACTCAAAAGAGAATCATAATCCTTTAGCAATTGATTGCTGAGAAATACTCCCCATGAAGAAGGTTCTAGCTTCATTAAATCGACAATTTCACGATGTAAATATGCCTTTAGAATAGGGGCAATCGATTGTTCAGCAATCACAACTTCGAGCATTTCCATTAAGGGAGAATCAACGCTCTTTGTATTGTGGTCGAGCCTCCGTTCGATTTGTTGCTGAAGAAAAATGGACTCCGGAGTTAATTCACCCTCTTCTACGGCAAGTCCCTTTGAGCCTCCGCCAAAAATCGTTGTTTCGAATTCTCGTCCCTCCACTTTTCCATTCCAATGAAACTCGCCGGCTTGCACTCTTGTCTTGACCGGGTTTGCAATCGGTTGTCCTTGTTCATTAAATTTTTGAGCCACTTCCTCCTCTTTGACTGGACCATATGAATAGAGTGCCATCATTGGTTTTTTTTGGGTTGTATAAACACCCGATTGATTAGATTTTTGCGGTGAACATTCAACCAATTGGTAATTCCATATATTACGAAGATCTGGGCGAGATAGAAGGGTCATAATGTGATCGTATTCCTTTCTCGATTCCTCGGGATTAAGTGTTATCTCACCGGCTTCCACTTTCTCCCATATCTCAGCGGGTCCCTCAATGAAGAGTTTGCTTCTTAATTCTCCATTTTCATTTGAAAATTTCTTTCTGTGAGAAAGGACATTACGAACAAGCGCCGCTTTGGATTTTTCAAAAGCTTCATTCTGCAAAAGTTTTTCCAAAGCAAAAAAATATTCGTCCAAGTTTTGTGCATTTCCTAAATCTCCCTCCACTTCACCTAAATCTCCCAAATCACTGACGGAATCTTTCTGAGCTTTCACTAATTCTTTAAATTCACGATCTTGTGCCAAAGACATACGTTCCTGATCAGTTGAAGTACTATTCAAGGTTGTTATCTCGCTCAATGATTCAGACATTTGCCGTAGGAACGTAATTTTTTCATCTCGAGAATTGGCTTTTTTGCTTTGACTTAGCAATTTATCTGCTTGATTGAGCAGTCCATCATAAGACGATCCTGATTTATTTTCAACTTCCTTGGAATAACCTTTCCAGGTTTGCTTAAGTTGGCGAATCGCATCCCTTACCTCCCGGTAGTCATTAGGATCAATTGCATCTGAACCAGAAAAACCACGGGTTTCATCGTCTAATTCATCGAGATATTTTTCCTGAGCAAGAATACCATGATCTACTTTTCCTGAATCACGAAAAGCCTTCCATGCCTTTAATACCTTGGCATCAAAGTTTATCACTTCCTTATTCAATTTATTGAAACGATCTCCCTTGCGATCATTTGTATCCTCAATTCGAGCCAGAAAAGCAGAAATCTCTTGTAATTTTTCTAGGACGATTTTGTTATCCTGAAATCGATAATAATCAACCTCGTCTAAAGGTAGAGTATCTCCTTTTTCGTTTTCTCGAATCCGTGGAGCACTTTCAAATAATTCCAAAAATCGCTTGGCGTCCCGAATTTCAAAGTTGGGATCATTGTCGAGATCATCCAAGATTTTTCCACACATCTCGACCACTACATTGGCCCTCTTCCGTTCAATTTCCTCTTTTTTAATAATGGGCAACAAGGCTTGATCCTGAGTTTTAAGTAAAAATTCATCCTGACTCTCAGAAACTAAATTGGCACTCGCATCTTGAAAGATTTTCTCAACCGCCTGGTCGACATATTTTCTAACTTCAACATCCTCGAGATAATCGGGATAGTTTCCGACAAAGGCAGACAACTTTTCCCATTGCTGAGAAGGGTTAGGTACTTCCAATACAGACTCAGCGGCTGAGCGTGCATCCCAAAAGCCTTTTAACCACCAAAGCCCCGCAACTGAGCCCATGGCAACAAGCACAAAAGCAAAAACACCTGCCACCCATAATCTCTTTGTTCGACCGCGCAAACGAAGGATCCGATTTTTCACATGAGTATCCGCTTTTTGTAGATCCATCATGATCTCCGCGGAAAGCGATCTTCCGATATCTTGAAACTCTTGTCTAAACTTTCGTAATTCGTTTTGCTCCTCAAGGTAAATCTCCAGCGACTTCCCCCCCTGTGCTTCCACCTGATGCATTTCGGCGAGTCGATTCTTAAAACGAGAAATCATCGCCTCGAGTTCACGCTCGGACTTTGCGTCCTCCCCTAATTCCTCAGCCCATTCTTTATATTCGTTGTAGACATTGATGTCATCCGCAGCCAATTCATTTTCTAAGCCATGCTCTTGAGCTAAATTAAAAAACTCCCCAATTAGAGCGAGGGAACCTTTCCAATCATCCGCGGCTCTGTATGAGGCAATTTCAACAAGAATTTGTTCTAAGCGTCCTTTGGCATTTCTCCGCTCAACTCCTTCACGAACCGCAAGTGCATTGTCCCATTGATCTCCTTTGGGTTGAACCACCCAATCGGTGTCTTCAATATCAATCATCAGATCAAGAAACTCTGCTTCTCGACCTGCGGTTATTAATTCGCTTAATTCCTTTATTTTATCCTCTAAAATTTTAACACTAAGTTGACCAAAATGTCTCTTCGCTGCACCATGATCAGGATTAGCTTTTAAGATCATCTTTAAAATCTTAAAAGTCTTTTCCTGGTCTCGACTGCGTGCTGCGGTACGATATTCTCTAAAGAGAGGGCTATCCTCAGTAATCTCTTTATCGTATAAACCATTGAGCAAGTCAACATGCTCATCCGCCCATGTTGGACCCATATAGAGCCCCTTTTCTTCACATGACTTTCTCCATTTACCATCGTTGGCAAAAGAAAGCTTTTCCATTAGGGTGAGTACATCGGGAGATTGTTCAGCAAGTTCCCTAGCCGCAAAGTCTTTACCTGAACGAATCAGGGTTACACAATGTTCTAATCTTTCGTCGATTTGTGTACGAAATTTCGCATACTCTTTGGCTAAGGCATGAAAGACTGGGTCCGTAGTTCCTTCCTCTCTGAGAGCTTTTTCAATACGATCAATTAAACGGTCAATATTCACAATTTTAAAATTTTATTTTGATTTCAGTTTTTATTAAAATATTTTTAAAAAAGTTAAAACTTGGATAAAGGGGGCAGCCTTAAAAAATCAGACTGTTTTCTTCGTTGACCTGATGCGTCTTTTTTATAAACGGCAATAGTCCAAGGAATTTCAGAAATAATTCTTTTAGTTCGCTCCGCAGCATCTAGAGGTAGGCTTTTAAAAATCTCATTTTGCCTATTTCTAATTTCTTGAGTAATCAAACCAAAATTTTTAGCCCAAAATTGATTTTGACGGATTTCCGATTCTTTTTTCTTATAAATCACATTTTTACCTAAATCTGATAAAGTGGAAAGGGCCAGGGTCAAAGAATTTAAAGTAAGTTTGGACGAAGGGATCAATGATCTTTGGAGATTGCGGTAGTTTTCATTATATTGTTTCAAATCTTCGCTCAATTTAGAATTCGATTGTGATAAACCAAGAATTTCCTTACTCAGCATTCCGAACGGTTTTTCAAGGGAAGGCGAGGCAAGATTAGTGCGAATTACCTGTAAGTTTTCCAACAGATTTCCATCAGTCACTCCAAGAGCTTTTTCTGTACGAAGAATTAAAGTCAAAAAATCAAACAACAACTTCATATCTTTCATTGCTTTCTCCTCCACGTAATTAAAATCTTTCTGAACACTATCACCTATATATTGTTGAACCTCATCCGCTAATTTGGCCCAGTACAAAGAAAAGAGTTTGGGGTCAGAAAGCAATTCGGGGTTATTGTAAATTAACTCCAGTTCACCTTTTAGGTTATTAAAACGAACTTCATCCCAAGAATAAAAATTCTCCTGGATAAATGCCAATGGTAAATTATAAGCAAATGAATCAAAGGAGGTTCCCGCTTGATAAGTGAGTAAACTTTTTGACTCACTTCCATAAAGTTCTAAATTTTTATAAATTTCAGGATTCGGAAAATCAGACCCTAATTGACTCAATCGGACCTCGCACTTATCTCTTTCTAAAAGAAACTCTTCTGAGATCTTTCGGAAATAATCCAAGTCCAATTCAACTCCAGCTGCGAATGGATTGTTCGGGTCGAGTTGAATTAAAGCGGTCGGCAAAACAGATAATTCCATCGTTGTGGAATCAATAAAATCACGCCATATTGGTTGATTAAAAAAAACTTTTGCTGGGTGTGCAGTTGAAGGTAGAACTGAGTATGAAAAATGTAAATTATTATCCCCCTCTGATAAAAATTTAAAAGTATCCTCATTTAACCTCTCGCTGGAAACCGACAATATCTTTCTAGTAAGGTCATAATTCTGTTCGACTTTAGAGGTTTTTTCTAGGTTTGCATGTTGATGGGACAATAAAAATAAATCGATGCAATCTCCTTTTGATTGAGGGAGTGGTAAACGAATTATTTTACCATTATTTAACGAATTTCGAGCGAGGTTTGAATCATAGGAAACTTCGATACTGTGACCCTCCGTTATTTCAAAATCAAAAGAATAGCTATTTCCTGATCTGAAAGATACATTAGCAATTTTCACTGGATCTATACGATGCTGACTCTGCTTGTATTCATAGGTATAGGATTCTGTTGAAGATTCATTTTCAAATTGTTTATCTTTAAATAATTCTCCTTTTTCATAGTCAGTCATCCAAACGACAGGATTTTTTGATTTCTTTTCATTATCTCGAAATAAAGAAATTAAAATATTTGCGACCTCTGGGTCGTGATAAATGAACGACTTTTTAGAATCATCAATTCTCCACTTTCCGTTTTGTTTAACTCCCGGTATCCAAAAAAGAAATTTCTTTTGTGCAAGTAAAGAGTCGGGTGACAGAGTAATCTCTGCATCCAATTGAATTATCTTTTCCTCGGGCAAGTCAAATTCAAGGAAAGTAATTTTGTCTCCATCTTCGCTTAAACGAATATTTAAATCGATCGCCTGTTCATTTTTTTGCAAAAAATCATATAATGCCTTCATTTTCGAAGCTTCTCCTTCTGAAAAAGTGTACGCTTTTCTAGCAGTTCCATTAACCGGTAAAAAGATCATCTTTTGCTCAGGTCCAAAATAGGCTTGTCCCGCACCCTTAATTTGTTCGAGAATCAGCGGTTTGCCCAGAGGTGCAAGGTTTTTCTCCTTGTCAGGTTTTTCGACAATTTGATCACCCGGTAGTTCAAAGGGTTCAATGTAAACCACTCTCGAACCTTCCAATCTTAAATTAAGAGGTGTTTTTTGACCAGACTGTAAGAGTTCATTCAACTTTCTTAACCTCTTTGCCTCATCACCTTGTGCACGTCGTAAATCGTATGAAAAAGTTTCTTCTCCAACCACAAAAGAAACCTGGTTTCCCTCTTCCGTAATGGCAATTGTTTGATCTTCATCAAAGGAAATCTCTTTGGCTCGACCACGTTCTTGCGGAGCAGGTGCTGTTGCCAGTTCATCAAAAATGATTTCTCCGTCCTTTTCAGTAATCACCACTTTTAATTCATCCCCCTCTTCGCTTTGATTAAGTGTTTTTTCAAAACGATCAAATTGGGCATCATTAATCTTAACCTTTAAGGGCTCTTCAGTTCCTACATCTAAGCTAACCCAGCGTAGATAAGGATGTTTCTTCGCAATTTTTAAATATTCAACTTGATCTAATTGGGCAAAGGCACCGGGGAGAACAGCTCCACTATTAGATGAGCTATTCCCTGTTGAATCTTCTTGGGCAACCGCCTGTACTTTATTCGAATTTGGGTCTTCTTTTTTAAACCAATCACCCAAATTGTACGCCAACCCCACAATTAACGCTCCGAGTAAACATAATGCAGTTGAAATAACTGCCAGTTGTAAAAGCCAAGGTCTTTTCTTTCTTTGTTTCTTGTTTGAGGTTTCCTGTGCTTGTACGGTTGATCCACTGGGTGCGGAACTCAAGTAAGGCGAACTCGCCCCTTTAATTTGCTGAACTTGTTGTTGACTCAGTGGAGAACGAGTATTTGAAGGAGTTCCACTCTTAACTCGCTTAGTAGGAGGAGCAGTTGGGCCTTTTCGAGCAACATGAGCAAGCGAGGCATCGACTTCGTTTGAAATTGTGCTTGAGCTCCAATTCCGTAAATCAATATAGTTTTTGACTCCTCCTTGTTTCAAACGCTCACCAGCAGCTTGGCCTTCGATACCGATCCAAGCAAAGGATTTTACATCGTCATTCCCCTGAATAAATGTGGTAAAAGAATAATCCCATGCATCCAAAGAAAGCTTAAGTAAAGCAGAGGACTCTGCGAATAATTGTAACAAATGTTCACTTTTGGCAGGGACGTTTTCTAAGACAACTGGTTTAATCACTCCCGGAGAGACAAGGGTTGCTGCGTTACCGGGATCATTAGTAAAACTTAACCAATTCTTGCACGGAACAAGCCCACTAGATTTGTATCCCGTAAGCGTAATTTCCTCCCCTGGTGTTAAATAACGGGGTCCTTCCTCCCATTTACTTTTCCATCCATTCCAATTGAGAAATATCTCTGCAGGAGAAGGACAATGTGCAATCTCAAAACCATCCAAGACCAAATGATGTGCCAGGTAGTTAGTTCGATTGGTATAATCAAGTCCGGCATCGCAGATTTTTGTAAGAACATAAAACTCTTCAGATCCAAGGGTAATCTTTCTAAAGGTTGAAATGTCTACTCGACTCCCACTCACTTGTTGACCGAAGTCATAGACGCTCAACCTTTCAAGCTCGCGAACTAGGCGATGCCTTAGGTCTTTATGCCTAGCAACCGTACAATAACCAGTCCTTCCAGGTTCTAAACCCTGGGGTGTACTAGTAAAAATGAGTTGTTGAGCCATAAAGGGAAACCCAGTCCAATTACATAGCAGAAACTACTGGCAACAACTCAGGCTCTACATGATGGAGTACCCACAGTGTAGGAATTTCTACCATGACTGGGTCTAGTTTATCAGGATCAGGGGCTATGTATTGTTGTCCGTCTAACTCAACTCGCTCAGGGCTATGCCCAAACGGGCTGACAGGGAAATAACGAACATTTCGTGAAAGTGCTTCCGAATTTGCAACA
>CAWUUU010000131.1:0-19407 GCA_963924995.1 uncultured Opitutales bacterium | reverse complement strand
AGCAAAAGTTTTTGAAAAGCCGGTTTTTTGAAATCTTCTATGTGGCCGAGTGAGGTATAAAATACCTTTCCTCCGAAGCTTGTTTGATGAGTCCACGCGATCGGTTCGGCGGGAAACCCTTTTACTTTTCCACTGAGCAGGGGGATCGACTTTTGGGGAAGGGGAGAATTTCGGTAAAGTGAAGCTGGGGTTTCGAAGGGAAATTTGATTCCGCTAATAATGGGGTGTGAGACTAAGTTGGGATATTTTTGAACGGTACAAATCAAACTTTTACCATGATGTCCATTGTAGTTTCCACCCATGATTTCATTGTCCCATTCGTTCCAAACCTGATGACCTTCTGGAATGGGAGATTTTTTAAGATCAAACGCGTGAGAAGAAGTACGAATTCCCACGATTGGTTTTACTGAAGAGACATGCTTGCGAATGAGATTCATAGTTTCCTCTTTAAAAGCCCGTCGTCGCACACTGATCACAAGAAGATCGGCCTTGGCAATAAATGACGGATTTCTCAGCAGATTGCGTTCCTGTCCTTGATGGGGAGCATGGCAGAATTTGAGAATGAATTCTTTTGATAAGTGCTTACGGGCAAACTCAGGTAAGGTTTGCTCGGTCTGATATTCGCGCTCAGCAAGAATAAAGGTGATATTTTTTTTCTGATCTGCGCAAGCGAAGGCTGAGAGCAAAAGTCCGAAAATAAGAATAAGGTAACTGATCTTCATTTCGCATCATTATGAAAGGACAGAAAAAAGATCGAGGAATAAAGAAATAATGAGTGGAATTTATAGAGTAATATTATGAATTTTGAAATATCAACTTGTGTTGAAATATAATAAATGTTTAATTATTTTAAGATTTATATATTATAAATTAGATGAATTTCTCTTTATCCAAAAAAGTCGCATTAGTAACAGGAAGCAGTCGAGGCTTGGGCTATGGTGTAGCTCGTGCCGTTGGTAAAGCAGGAGCCAAGGTTGTATTAAACTATTTAAATGACAGGGAGTCAGCTGAGCGAGCAAGTGAGAGCTTAAAAGCGGAGGGTATTAATACGATGCTCGTACGTGCAGATGCATCTGACCCGGATCAAATCGCTTCTTTAGTCGAGGCGGTGGAAGAAAAATTTGGATCTCTTGATATCTTGGTCCCTAATGCAACTCCCGATCAACCTCAGAAAGCAATTGAGGAGTATGATGCAGAATTTTATCGGCAAATGTACGATTTTTTTGTGATGAGTCCTTTTTATTTAACCCGTGCGGTTTTACCCGGTATGAAGAAGCGGGGATATGGACGAATCATTAATATCACTAGTGAGGTCTTTCATTGTGCAGTTCCGGAATTCAGTGCTTATGTAGCCGCAAAGGGTGGGCAAATTGGTTGGAGTAGGAGCATGGCCAACGAGTTGGCTCCTTTTAAAATTACAGTTAACACCGTGGCCCCGGGTTGGATTCCCACTGAACGGCATGGAGATGATCCGCAGGAAGACAAAGATGCTTATTTACAAACTATTCCATTGGGGCGTTGGGGAAAACCGGAAGATGTGGGAAATGCAGTTACTTATTTTGCATCCGATGAAGCTTCTTTTATTACTGGGCAAACTTTGTGCGTGAATGGTGGGCGTACACCATGGTAAAATTTTTAATGAACTCGATTACAGAAAATAAAATGAAAAAAAATATAAAATTATCCTCTTTTTTAACTTTGCTTTTCTCGAGCATCTTTTTGTGTTTTTCGGGTTGTGGTGGCACGGTAGAAAAACAAGGAAGTGGCGAAGCGAAGGAGGTGGATTCTTCGACCACATTTGCCTATGTCACCAATGGGGTTGATCCATTTTGGGATCTATGCGCAGCGGGTGTACGAATTGCGGAGAAGGAATTTGGAATTAAATGTGAGATTTTGATGCCCCCTAAGGGAGTAGTTGATCAAAAAAGAATGATGGAATCTTTAATTGCCCGCGGGGTCGATGGGATCGCGGTTAGCCCCATTGATGCGGAAAATCAAACCCCTTTTCTGAACGAAATGGCAGAGAATACTATTTTGATTACCAACGATGCAGATGCACCAAAGAGTAATCGTTTGGTCTACATCGGTGCAAATAATTACAAAGCTGGACGAGCATTAGGGAAGTTGGTCATGCAAGCGGTGCCAGAAGGTGGAGAAATTATGCTTTTTGTAGGCCGGTTGGAGCAGTTAAATGCAAGAGAACGTAGGCAAGGGGTAATTGACGAATTACTGGGTAAAACTGAGCAAAATCTAAGTGACTTAAAATTTGATGCAGTGGACGCGAAAAATATTAAAACTGAAGGTTCAAAATATATCATTTTAGACACACGCACAGATAATTTTGACAAAGCAAAAGCCAAGAGTAATGCAGAGGATGCAATTACTAAATACGACAACTTAAAATGTATGGTCGGGTTATTTGCCTATAATTCACCCTCCTGTATTGATGCCATTAAAGAGGCTGGTAAACTAGCGTCTATTAAAATTTGTGGCTTTGACGAGCAGGATGCTCTGTTACAGGCGATTCAAGATGGAAATGCCTATGGTACAATCAGCCAATTGCCATGGGAATATGGATATGAGTCAATTAAGATGTTAAAAGATATTTATGAGGGCAATATGCCGGCTTCCAAGTTTGTGGAAAAATCTTTTGCTTCAATCACTCAAGAAAATGTGGCCGAGTTTTGGGCAAAGAAGAAAGAAATGGCGAAACTTGGTAAGGCAAACTAGTTGGCTGTGGCGGATTCACCTTTATTAGAAGTTCGCAACTTAACCAAAAGCTTTCCTGGTGTCTTAGCTCTTAAGGGAGTTTCACTTACTTTGGATAAGGGAGAAGTTCTTGCATTAATAGGGGAAAATGGAGCAGGGAAGAGTACCTTGATGAAAATTCTAGCTGGAGTACAACCAGCGGATTCGGGGGAGTATTTCATCGATTCCCAGCCCGTTCAGTTACAAAATGTTCGAGAAGCTTTGACTTTTGGTATTGCCTTAATTCACCAAGAATTGAATTTGGCCTCAAACTTGGATTTAGCTGCAAATATTTTTCTTGGCCGTGAAGTGAATCAAAGAGGCTTTATCCAGGAAGATATTTTAAGACAGGAAGCCAAGAAGCATTTAACCCGAGTAGGGCTAGACTTACCAACGGATACGATTACCGGTACTTTGCCGATCGGGAAGCAACAATTAGTAGAAATTGCCAAAGCATTATCCTGTAATGCACGAGTCTTAATTATGGATGAGCCCACTAGCAGCCTTTCTCAGAAAGAGACTGAAACCTTATTTGAGGTTGTCAAAGGCTTGCGGGCGGATGGAATTAGCGTGATCTATATTTCTCATCGCTTAGGGGAAGTAAAAGAATTAGCAGATCGAGTTACCGTATTTCGAGACGGAGAGAATGCAGGGGATTTGGCTAGGGATGAGATTGATCATAATCATATGGTACGCTTAATGGTGGGGCGTGATTTAAATGAGTTCTATGATCGAACAAAACACAAACCTCAGGGCGTAGTTTTAAGTGTAAAAGAAGTGATTTCTCCTACCTATCCAGGAGTGCCTGTATCTATGGAAATTCGTGCAGGTGAAGTGGTGGGAATTGCCGGCCTGGTGGGGGCTGGTCGTACGGAATTACTACAGACTATTTTTGGAGTGACTCCCGCTTTAAGTGGAACCATGGAGATGGCTGGCAAGGCGTTTTGTCCGCAAAGTCCTCGAGAAGCAATCGAAGTGGGTATTGCCTTAGCTCCAGAAGATAGAAAGCAGCATGGATTAGTATTGCCTATGTCGGTTCGAGAGAATGCGAGTTTGCCAAGCTTAAGGCGCGATCAGAAAAGAGGGATGCTTAATTTTTCGGAGGAGCATCGAATTGCAGAACAAGCGGTGGAGCAAATGAAAATAAAAACGCCCAACTTGGAGCAATTCGCCCGGTTTCTTTCCGGTGGGAATCAACAAAAAATTGTCTTGGGTAAATGGTTAGCGATGAACCCCAAACTTCTGTTGCTTGATGAACCGACCCGAGGAATTGATGTGGGGGCGAAGAGAGAGATTTATCGATTAATGGAAAAAATTGCCGGAGAAGGGATGGCCATTTTATTTGTATCAAGCGAGATGGAAGAAGTCTTAGGTATGGCCGATCGAACTTATGTGATGCATGAAGGTCGAATTTCCGGTGAACTTTCACAGGATCAAATGTCAGAGGAATCAATTATGCAATTAGCGACCGGTGCACCATTAGCCGCTTAAGATTATGAAAAAAAATGTATTAGGAATTTTTAGCCTGTTGGTGGTGATCTTTGTGATTACTGCATTAATAAATCCCAAGTTTCTCAATGCTTACAATATGCAAAACTTACTTAAGTGGTCGAGCCTGTATGGGGTGATGAGCATTGGAGTGGCTTTCGTTATTATTACTGGTGGAATTGATTTATCTATTGGATCAGTGGTGGGCTTAGTCGCAGTAGTTTTAGCTTTTTTTACAAAAATTCAGGGGTTTGATCCATGGACTGCAATTGGCTTAACCCTTCTTATGTCGGTAGTGATTGGATTGGTTCATGGTTTATTAATAACCAAGGCAAAGTTGCAACCCTTTGTAGTTACTCTGTGCGGGTTGTTGATTTATCGAAGTTTGGGTAGATGGTTGACAGATAATCAATCGCTTGGCCCGGTTCCTTTAGAAGGAGATAAGGGTTATGAAAATTTGGAGCAAATCTTGGGTTTAGATTTTATTTTTAGTGGGAAAATAGCAATTGGAGATTCATTCAATTTACCAACCCCCTTTCTTTTTCTTTTAGTGGTTGCGATTGTGGCGGCAATTTTTTTACGACGAACAATTTGGGGGCGTTACTTATATGCATTGGGAAACAATGAAGATGGTGCTCGATACAGTGGAATTAATACCGATTCGATGAAAATTGCCGCTTATGTAATTTGTTCCTTATTGGCTGGAATCGCAGGTATCTTATTTGCTTTTGAATTAGATTCAGTTCAGCCGGCTCAAACGGGTGAATTTTATGAATTATATGCCATTGCTGCTGCCGTTTTAGGAGGTTGTAGTTTACGAGGCGGAGAAGGTTCTATCCTTGGAGTGGTGATCGCTGCGGCAGTAATCCGCCTCATTTATAATTCGATCAATATGGTCGGAATTTCTACTCACTTGGAATTTGGTATTCTTGGCATGGTGATTCTACTTGGAGTGTTGGGTGACGAGGTTCTTAAAAAAGCAGTTTTACGCAGACAACTTTCTAAATCCTAGATTTAAAAATCTTGGTTTTGCCCAAGGTTTAATCCAATCTAAAAGAATTCTGATTTTTACTATATTAAAACATTTAATTTGTCCTAGAAACCTATGAGCCCAATCAACGACTTCCTTGTGAGCAATATGCTCTGGATCAAAAATAATCCCTGTATCAGTCCAGACTTTTGCCTTGATTGGGAAAATATGAAGGTCAATTTAAGTGCTGAAGAAAAAATCGAGAAGCATATCAATAGTCGATTTGATACTAAGCATGGAGATTGGTCGATTGTTGAAGATTCGCGGGGAGACCATGCTTGGTGCCTATCTCCAAATCAGAGTTCCTCTGCAAAAGAAGCTGAAATTCTTTTAGATGGATTTGAGTTAATGGGGAAGTTATTTTATCCAGCAAGTTTTGAGAATTTAATTAGAATTAAAAATTTAGTTCAGGAAGGAGATTCTAAGAATTCGGCATTTCCTACTTCTGGTGCCGACCTGGGTAAGTCTACATTGGGCATCGGGGCTCGTTTTACGACTTTACATTGGGATGGGGTCGATTGGGCAATGAGTCGGTTAGGAAAGGGTTTGACTGCAAACCAAAACAGCATACCGAGAGAATTGGTTTATGATGTAGATGAAATGCTTGCGGATAATCTAGATTCTGTTCCTTTTCCATTCATCGGATGTGATGTTCCAGAAGGTCATCAAGGGCAGAGCGTTGAGGGGATGACCCATGGTTGTATTATGGCCAAGTTTAAAAATGGTTTTCATAAACTGGGTATAGAATGGAGTTTTAATGCCGATCATCAACCGATTGGAGGAAAGTTTGACATCCGTGAAGATCAATTAGTGTCGGGTTGTTTGTTTGCGAGTTATATCACCTTTGATATTTCTCCTGAATTAGCCTTAACCACAATTTCGGATTCAAGTGAGGGCAGAGCAGAATTTGTCGAACGGGAAGTACCCTCAGACTTGGTTAATAAGGCGAGGAATCGTGTGGAGAATGCGGGTTTATTTCCCTCCGAGGATGAATTTAATGAATTGCTTGCCTATGTTTGGCCTGCAATGAAGAAAATGAAGGTCCGCGATGAAAAATATCGGGCTTTACGAGAAAAGTATTTCACTACGGAGCAGGGAAGGAATTATTTACGAGAACTCTCTATTGATGAACTCCCTGGTCTAACCACACCAGAAACGACTGCAGTGATGCTTGCCCTTTCTTTTGAAATGGAAATGCCAGTTCAATTTGTTGCTCCTGCTTTTGGCTTTCAAAAAAATATTCCTTATCCAAACAACGATGAACTAAGAAAAATGGTACAACCCATTTGGAAAGTGTGTGAAAGTTTTGGGGTGTCGATTGGTTTTCATTCTGGTTCGGGTAAATCGGCAGAGAATTATCAAGTAGTGGGAGAGGTAACGGGAAGTAATTTAGAAATTAAAACAAGTGGACGTTACACTTATGAGATGGGAGTGGCGTTGCACGCATCGACAAATCCTAATGACCAGGCTTTATGGAAAGATTGGTATAATTTCACCATCGAATTAGCGGTCGCTGGTTCATTTGCACAGGACGAGACTGAAAGAAAGATGGCCCGTGAATTTGTATGTTTGACCATTGGCGATGAGCAAATGGATGAGGCGATGGAAAGTGAAAACTCCTGCCGTGCGATTTTAAATAATTTAGAACCCAGTCCGGATCATTTCTTTTGGTTTGAATATAATTTTTTATTCATTCTTGCTGCGAATGGAAAAGCAAACAAAGAAGCATTGGGAGATCATTCACCTCGTGGGTATGAGCAAAGAAGTCGATTTTACAGTATTAGTGATGAGGGTAGGTTGCTCTATGCCAAGCGAGTCGCTGAGTATATTATCTTTTTGGCTGAAAATACCGGTGTGGTGGAATTATCAAAATGTAAAGAGGTTCGTCAAGAACTTGGTCAAATTGAATGTTTAAAAACTTTTCTTAGTAGCATTGCTGGATAAAAGTTAGCCTTAAGGCTTAAAAATTTCTTATCGGTCTATATGGCCAAGGTTTTTTTCAGGAATAATTTGATCTCTAATCAATTGCTTGAGTACTTTTATTTCAGGAAAGCCATTGTCTTTTTTTCTACACCAAATTAATACATTGCCGCAGAAAATTTTAAATACCCCTGCTTCGTTGCGACTTGGTCGTAAGCTTACTTCTTTGATTTCTTCTTCAAAAGTGGAAAGAATTTCTTGAGCCATCCATGCTGTACGTAAAAGCCATCGGCATCCGGGGCAGTATTCAATTAGGATTGAAGAACGGTTTTCAGGTTTGGATTTGTTCATGATTTTGTTGATAAACTCTTTGTTGAATAAATTTTTCAGGAGAAATACCGTAGACTGATTTAAAGCATCTTGAAAAATGAAATTGATTTTGAAATCCAATTTCGTAAGCCACTGATTTAACGAGTTCGTCAGATTTAAGTAATAATGAAGCCGCATGACTCATCTTTAAACGAATGAGGAATTTGTAGGGAGTTTCCTTGTGGAATCTTCGAAATATTCGAGAAAGGTAGGCCGGGTCAATATTAACTTCTTTTGCTAATTGCTTCATTGATTTAATATGAAAATAGTTATTTCTCATATGTTGCAGTACTCGATTGTAAGTGTTTTGAGAACGCGATCCGGCTTTATTTCGGGAATTTACTTTTTCGCAAATCTTAAAAAAGAGTGCATTTGCGAGGGAAGAGCATATTGAATGTCTAAACTGAGAGTCATTGGTGGCGTTACTTAAGATCAATTCAAATAACTCCATAATTTCGCCGAAAGACCTAATTTGAAAAAAACCAGAGTTTGATTTTATACTCGGCTCAATAGTATGTAGTGAGTGATCTCCGGTGCAAACAATGAAATATTTTAACATTGGTTCGTCTTGTGAGTTTTTAATTTGATGGGGAATACCTTTTCCGTACATAAAAATAGAACCAGGGTTTAAGTGATTTTCTTTTCCATTGAGTGTTAAGATTCCTTCTCCTTCGAAAACAAATTCGCAAGTGGTAAATTCGCAGGAACTAAGTCCAAACTTATGCTGAGGAAAGCTCTTTCGATCTAAGTTGTATTGAGGTAGGCATCTTTCGCACCCTACACTGACGACAGAAAGTTTATTATGTTCGGTTTTTGGGAAGCCAAAAAATGTTTGCCGGGCATCAGTGACTTGCTTGGCAAAATGCTCTGTATCCTCTATTGTTTTTACACTCAAAATTGTCACAAAAATCAATAATAGATATGGCATGGTCAATCATATTAATCTTAATAGCCTTTTAAATAAATAAATTATAAATAAATTGTAAATTTTACAGATCAAATATTATATTATAATTAAAATGTTTCTTGCGATGAGCCTAATCTTAAATAGAAATCATTTGTATAGTATTAAACCTATAATTTTCAGTATGATTACCTTAACACTTATCAGGACTTTTGAATCTATTGAATTATTGATATTCGTTAGTAAGCTAAAAATAAATTTACTGAAATTTTACGAATACCTGTTACAAAATTTTCCTTTTCTAGGCTTCCTTAATTTGACATCCGGTAGGTTCTGCAAATTATAGAGTGTAGGCACTATATGAACCCAAATTTTCGATTATATATTTTCACATTAGCCTTGAGCACTAATTGGCTTATTGGAAATACAAATACTTTTTTTGAATCAAAAGTTCGCCCCATTTTATCTGAGAAATGCTATGAGTGTCATAGTGCAAGTGCAAGTAAGAGTAAAGGAGGACTCAGGCTTGACCATATCAATCTTATTCTCAAAGGAGGAGATTCAGGGCCCGCACTAGTGATTGGAAAACCTCAAGAATCTCTTATTATGGAAGCAATTAGATATGAAGACCCTGACTTTCATATGCCTCCTAAGGAGAAATTGTCTAAGCAAGTCGTTGTTGATTTCGAAAAATGGATAATGGAAGGAGCCCACTGGCCTAAAGAGAATGAACCTGTTGCCTCTACAAAAAAGAAGCGTTCTTCTTTTAACTTAGAAAAAAGAAAAAACGAGCATTGGTGTTGGCAACCTATTCAAAAACCAGAAGTTCCAAGCCTACCTGGAATAACGCTTGATCCAATTGATAGTTTTATCCGTGCCCGTCTAGATGAAGAGGGACTACTTCCATCTGAAAAAACGGATAAACGAACTTGGTTGCGCCGAGTCACTTATGATTTGATTGGCTTACCTCCTTCCCTTGAGGAAATAAAAAGCTTTTTAGGGGATCAATCAGAAAGTTCTCATGAAAAGGTGGTGGATCGTTTACTAAGCAGTTCTCATTTTGGAGAAAAATGGGCTCGTCATTGGATGGATCTAGTCCGTTATGCAGAAACCTGTGGGCATGAATTTGATTATCCATTAGAAAATCCTCACGAATATAGAGATTACTTAATTCGAGCATTCAATGAAGATGTGCCCTATGACCAATTGCTAAAGGAGCATGTGGCCGGAGATTTGATCAAGACTCCCCGAATCCACTCAATAGATAAATTTAACGAATCTATAATTGGCACGGGCTTTTGGTATTTCCATGAGGCAGTGCATGCGCCAACTGACTCGAAGGTCGACAATGCAGATCGAATGGAAAATCAATTGGATGTTTTTGGTAAGACATTCTTAGGTTTAACTATTGGTTGTGCTCGTTGCCATGATCATAAATTTGATGCCATTTCTGAAAAAGATTATTATTCCCTGGCAACTTTTATGCAGGGAAGTACTAGGCAAGAATATCCCTTGGATCCACATGGAAAAAGGATTTCTGCGGCGAGTCATTTAATTGAGTTTGCCCAAGAGGGATGGAAGGAATTAGAAATTTTTTCTACTGGGGATAAAATTAATGACTTACCTAAACCTAGTAAATATTGGGAAATCGCATCTTTACTTTTAGATTCGAGAGACGCTCAGAGAAAAGATTCATTTCCATTAGACTCGATGATTGAATCGAGTGCACTAGAGCATGATTTAAATAAAACTATACTTTCGAATTGGTGTAAGCATTTCAAAGAAGTTTGGAACTTAAAATCTTTAGAATCGAATTTTAAGAAGGAACGGGATCAATTTATAGATCTAAAGAAAAAAGAAGAAAATTATTTAATTAAGAACACTACTTTATTCGCAGATTTTTCCTCATCTTCTTTACCAGATAATTGGAAAACAAGTGGAAATGCCTTTGTACCAAGTGGAAACCAATTACTTTCATTGTCTGATCAAGAGGTATTTCCCATTAATACTATTTTGTCGTCTAAATCTTTGGGGCTTAAGCGAGTGGGTAGTTTACGATCTCAAGTTTTTAAAATCGAAAAAGATCGAGTATTCATTCGAGCGAATGCCAATAAGGGGTTTATCCGCATCGTTTTGGATAATTATCACATGGGTAAACACAGTGGTTTATTATTCGGTGGAACAATTATAAAAAGTGCTTCCTCGAATGGTAATTTTCAGTGGTTTTCTTTATCTCTTGAAAAATACAAAGGGCATTGGGGCTACTTGGAATTTGTTGATAAGGGCGATTCATTTATCGAAATTGATCAAATTCGTGTGGGTAACGGAGGAGGCGTAAAAAGCCCAAAATCTCACCTTCAATTTCTTTTCGAGCACGCTGGTGCAGAAGCGATAAATCTGCCAAACAGGCTTGATGAATTTTTGCTAAGTGTTTTCAAAAAGTTGAACAGTGGCTCAATTGAGGAGTCTGAGAAAAATCTCATTAATTGGTTACATAGCCTCGGGCTTATTGATTGGGGTGAATTCAGTTCAGTTTTACAAGAGACTCGTAAAAAAGCTAAAGCCATTGATAAAGTGGTTCAAAAGGAACGCTATGTATTAGCAATGGGAGCGGGGAGTGATTTCGAGGGCCATGTTTATGTTCGAGGCAGTCCTCATAAGTTGGGGGAATCGGTCAGGGGTCGTAATTTGACTGCTTTGGGAGGCAAGCAGGGTACTCGCTTGGACTTGGCTATGGATTTAACCTCGGAGCAGAACCCTTTGGTGGCAAGGGTAATGGTTAACCGAATTTGGTCTTATCTTTTTGGGCGTGGAATTGTGCCCACCCCAGATGATTTTGGTCCGATGGGGCAGCAACCTAGTCATCCTGAACTTCTTGATTGGTTAGCCCATGATTTTCGATCATCTGGTTGGTCGGTGAAGAATATGATTCGTACAATTGTCCTTTCCCAAACTTATGGTCAGTCAAGTTTACCTAACCCAGTCAATGAAAAGCAAAAAATTACCTCGGTAGATCCTCAAAATATTCTTCTGCACCGTATGCCCATCCGGAGATTACAGGCGGAGGCGATTCGAGACTCAATCTTAGCTTTTTCCGGTCGTTTGGACTCTAAGATGTTTGGTCGATCTGTGGGGATTCACCGAACACCGTTTATGACAGGTCGGGGAGGTCGAGGAAGTGGCCCTTTAGATGGGGCAGGAAGACGAAGTATTTACGGATCAGTCTACCGTAATTTTCTCTCCCCATTCATGCTCGCATTTGATCAACCTTCCCCATTTGGGACGAAGGGAAGAAGATCGGTTTCCAATGTGCCTGCTCAATCTTTAGCCCTGATGAATGATCCTTTTATTCTCGACCAATGTAAACTTTGGGCAAAAGGAATAATGTCGAATGGAAAAGACAATCGTGAAAGGATAAATCAATCTTACCTTATGGTTACAGGAAAGTCTCCCACAGAACAAGTTTATGAAAAACTCCTTAATTTTATTGAAGTTCAATCCACTGCCCATGGGAAGATTGATGAGCGAGTATGGGCGGATCTTGCTCATGTCTTAATTAATTCCAAGAGTTTTCTTTTTCTTAATTAACTATATCATGCATTGTAATAATTTTCAGATCCAGCAAAGTCGTCGTTCAATGCTCAAGTCCTGTGCCATGGGTTTTGGAGGTTTAGCCTTATCGGCATTAAGTGCTGAAGGACGTGACGGCTCAAAAATTTCTCCTCTTGCTCCTCGACAACCTCACTTCACTCCAAGAGCTAAAAATGTTATTTTTCTTTATATGGATGGAGGTCCTTCCCATGTCGATACTTTTGATTACAAGCCTGCCCTTGAAAAATATAACGGGAAAGACCCAAGAGAAGTAATTGGAAAACTTGCTCCCACTCAGTTCGATAATATCGGAAAAATTTTGAAAAGTCCTTGGGAGTTCAAGCAGAGAGGGCAAAGCGGGCACTGGGTTTCGGATTTATTTCCTCATATTGCTCAGGATGATGTAATTGATGAAATTTCCATGGTGAAGTCGATGACATCCAATTTCTCCGAACACACATCGGCCAACTATTTTTTACACACCGGAAGTGGATTTCAAGGCCGACCAAGTATGGGGGCCTGGCTTGGATATGGTTTGGGAACAGAGAATCGAAATCTCCCCGGATTTGTGGTGTTAAATGGTGGATTGATTCCACCCGGTGGGTTGGATTGTTTTGGATCGGGTTTTTTACCCGCTACATATCAGGGGTCCGTATTTCTTCCCCAGAGCGAACCGGTTGCCAATATCAATCGAAAGGAAGCCAGTGATTCTTTGCAAAAGAACAAACTTTCTTTACTTGGCGAACTAGATGAACACACGCTTATGCAAATGGATTACGATCCACAAGTTGAAGCGGCTATCCAAAATTATGAAACCGCCTATCAGATGCAAACATCAGTTCCTGAATTGATGGATTTGAGCGGTGAGTCTGAACTCGTTAAGAAATCATATGGTATGAATTCAGATTTCAAGAATACGAAAACCTTTGGTACGCAATGTTTGTTGGCTCGTCGATTAGTGCAGAGGGGTGTTCGATTCATCGAATTAACCTGTCCAGGCGGGAATGGAGATCGATGGGATCAACACAATGGATTAGTGGCCGGGCATAACAAAAACTGTAAATCGGTTGACCAGCCCATTGCAGGGTTAATACGAGATTTACGCAAATTGGGTATGCTGGATGATACCTTGATTGTCTGGAGTGGGGAATTTGGTCGTACTCCTTTTGCTCAGGGGACTAATGGACGAGATCATAACCCTTTTGGCTTTACGACTTGGTTTGCAGGTGGTGGGATTAAGCCAGGTGTGACTGTTGGGGCAACCGATGAATTTGGCTACAAAGCGGTAGAAAATCGTTATGAGATTCACGATCTTCATGCTACAATGCTTTATTTGTTAGGTATTGAACATACTGAAAGTACTTTTCGATTTGGTGGAAGAGACATGCGGTTAACAGAAGTTTTTGGACATTTGATCAAAGAGATTCTTTAGTTTTTAAAATCTGTTAATTTAGTCGGATCAGTATTCGTTTATTGATAAAAAATATAGATTTGTTTTTAATCTTATCTTTGCTTATCAAAACCAAGTAGCCTACCAATTTGGTCATTGATGGGCAAATTAGAATAACATTTTGAAAAATAGTTGATTCTCGCTCTTTATATCCAGCTTTTACATTAATTTCCCTTCAGTCTGTTAACTGAACTAATAATAATAATTCAATCAATTAATCAATTGCAATTCTGAGAAGTGTATATGTAAATAAAAATATAATATTGTAGCTTGAATCATTAAAAAAAGTTTTTTACCGGTGTCCCAGTTAGACGTTTCTCAAACTCACATTCAGTCGACAGAGATATTAGAAAGTCCATTTTCTAAATATCTCAGGAAATATCGATTACTGAATAGTTTATTATTGGCGTTATTTTGCATGGTGGGAACCTTTTCTTTTTTGTGGAATATGATGATGGGGCTTCCACTAAGCGATGATACAGTTTCGGATTTTTCGGATGCCGGTAAACCGAGTGCTGCTCCTAAGAAACAGGAACAAAAAGTGAGACTTATGCAGAGGCAAAAAAAGGCAAAACCATCACAAACTTTTACCTTTCAAGCTAAAGCTATTTCCGAGATTACCGTCCCTTTTGTGGATATTGAAACCAAGTCACTTAATCCGGCAATGGCATTAAGCCCAATGGGTAACTTAGGTGATGTGAGTGTTAGTGTGGATATGTCCGTTTTAAACAAAGCTTTTGCATCCAATTTTATGGGAATTAAATCGAAAGCGAATAAAATACTATTCATTATTGATTATTCCGCTTCAATGAAGGGCCGGGACAAAGTGATGAGAAGTGAATTGAGTAAGGCGATTGAAAAGCTACCCGCAGTTGGATCGGTAGCGATTATCTTTTTTTCTGGTCCGACCTGGGTGGCGGGTGAAGACGCCCGTAAATTGCACAAAAGTTGGAATGGAGCTAATAATACGGGATGGAAGCCTAATGACGGGTATCAACCAGTTCGTCCGAAATGGCTGCCTGTTACGCCCTCGACCAAAAAACGATTGATTAAAGCCGTTGATGATACTCCGCTCACGCTAGGTACGGTTTGGAATAATTCTTTTGACTGGGCTTTTTACCTTAATCCTAAACCTGATATCATTTATTTTATGACCGATGGAAGTTCGAAGAAGGAATTTCAAGGTATGGAAATTATAAAAGCTAAAAGGGGGAAAACAAAAATTTACACCATTGGGTATGGAGCTCCAGCAGGTGCAAGACAACCCCTCGAAGAGATTGCAGCAATGACAGGTGGTAAAAGTAAATTTGTGGATATGGATGAAATTAGGTTGATGGAAAAAGAAATTGATGCCAATTAATATTTGAATCGAATCTTTATGAAATTAACTACTTTTTTTCTCCTACTTTCAATCACTTTACTTTCATGTGAATTTTCTTATGCCAAGATTAAAGTATTACTCTTGGATGGTCAGAATAATCATAATTGGAAGGCAACTAGCCCTGTAATGGTTGATGCACTCGAAAGGTCGGGGGATTTTGTGGTGACAGTATCAACCTCGCCTCCGAAAAAATCGGCTGATTCTAAATGGGCGAAATGGAAACCAAATTTTGCTGCATATGATGCGGTGTTGAGTAATTATAATGGAGAATCTTGGCCTGAAAAGATTCAAAAAGACTTAGTTCAATATGTTAAAGGAGGCGGTGCCTTCGTTGTTGTGCATGCGGCAAATAACGCATTTGGAAATTGGTCTGAATATAATCACATGATTGGATTAGGAGGATGGGGTGGTCGTAATGAAAAATCCGGGCCTTATTTATTTTTTAATGATTCTGGAAAGTTGATCCGTGACCCCCGGCCAGGTCGGGGAGGTGGACATGGACCTCAAAGTGAATTTAAAGTTCAGATTAGGGACGAAAAGCACCCAATTACTCAGGGAATGCCAAAGAAGTGGTTACACTCGAAAGACGAGCTTTATGACTCATTGCGTGGACCTGCTAAAAATGTAAAGGTTTTGGCAACCGCTTACAGTGAAAAGAGTAAAAAGCATGAGCCCATGATCATGACTATCGCTTTTGGGAAAGGTCGAGTTTTCCATACCCCTATGGGGCATGCTGATTATTCTATGAAATGTATTGGCTTCCAAGAAGTTTTGCGAAGAGGAACTGAATGGGCAGTGACTGGAAAAGTCACTTCTGAATTATCAAAAGATTTTCCTTCTGAGAAAAAGCTTTCTTCCTTATAATTTCTAGTAGACCAAAAAAAAGACCATCCGAGGATGGTCTTTTAAAAATACTAAGAGGAATAAACTATTCAGCAGCAGGTGTTTCAGTTGCTTCAGCAGCAGGTGCTTCAGTTGCGTTTGATTCTTCGACTTCGCTTGCTCCACCACCACAAGATGTGAAGAGTACTAACGAAAGGATGCTTAAAAGGGTCAGAAAGTTTTTCATGGCTATTATGTTCTTTATATTTGAATTTATTGTTTATATAGTGACTTGTTAACGAGATAACTTCTCTAAAATTGAGATTTTTGTGCTTCTGTCAAGTTGATTCTAAAACGGAATCGTTACAATTCGTCTTGTTTTGTACCCATTCTAATTGCCAAAATCACAGTAATTTTATTGAATTAAATCATGTATTATATTGGAATTGATGTTGGAACATCTTCGGTAAAGGCTCTGCTTATTGATAGTGATGGAAAGGTAATTAGAACGGTTGTTCCGGAATATTCTTTTCAAACCCCAAAGCCACTTTGGGCAGAGGCGAATCCAAATGATTGGTGGGAAGCAACCCAGAAAGCAATTAAAGAATTAGTAAGCTTCGTGAAACCAAATGAGATTGCTGCAATTGGTCTAACGGGGCAGATGCATGGAATGGTTGCTTTAAATAATAATGGTTCTGTATTGCGACCCTGCATTATGTGGAATGATCAACGTTCCCATTTGGAATGTGATGAAATTACTCAAAAAGTAGGGCAAGATAAAGTCCTGAGTATAACCGGTAATCCAGTTCTTCCCGGATTTACAGCACCGAAGATTTTATGGACTCAAAAACATGAACCCGATCTTTTTTCATCTATTCATAAGGTAGTTTTGCCCAAGGATTTTATTCGCTACAAATTGACCGGATCTTTTTTTTCAGATGTATCAGATGCATCGGGTACCTCATTACTTGATGTAGGAAAGAGAACCTGGTCACAAGAAATGTTTGATGCCTTAGGTTGGCCTATTTCCTGGATGCCTGAGGTTACCGAGTCGACTGAAGTTTCCTCAAAGATTTCCCAAGAAGCGGCTTTATTAACCGGACTTTTAGCTGGCACACCAGTGGTTGCAGGAGGGGGAGATCAAGCTGCTCAGGCGGTTGGATGTGGAATAGTTGAGGAAGGTCTAGTTTCTGCAACCTTGGGAACGAGCGGTGTGGTTTTTGCACAAAGTGATGAGTATCGGGTTGAGCCGAATGGTAAACTTCATGCATTCTGCCATGCCGTTCCAGGTAAATGGCACTTGATGGGGGTAATGCTATCGGCTGCGGGTTCTTTTCAATGGTATAAAAATCAATTTGCTCAGGAGGAACAAAACCTTGAAAACGAAGGAGGTCCTAATGCTTATGATCTTCTGACTGAGGAAGCAAATCATGTAGCTGCAGGTTCTGAGGGTCTATTTTTTCTTCCTTATCTCTCCGGTGAGAGAACACCTCATCCAGACCCCTATGCCCGAGGGTGTTTTATCGGGATGAGTCTTAGGCATCAAAAAAAGCATCATACTCGAGCAGTTTTAGAAGGAGTTTCATATGGATTAAATGACTCTTTATCCTTGATGCAGGAATTAGGGGTTAATCCCAATGAAATTGTGTTATCAGGAGGAGGGGCACGTTCTGGTTTATGGAAACAAATGCTTGCAGATGTTTTTTCAACCTCCTGCACTATGGTAAATGCACTTGAAGGTGCTGCCTATGGTGCGGCTATACTTGCTGCTGTTGGAGTGGGTGGATTTGCAAGTGTCCAAGAGGCATGTAAAATATGTATTCAAAAAACCGAAACTGTTAACCCTGGACCCAACCAAGAAATCTACAAACGAAATTATCCAATTTATAAATCGCTGTACCCTAGTCTGAAGGCTCAGTTTGCTCAAATTGCTGCGTTGAATTCTACAAACACATAAATACAAATGGATAACTCATACGAGTCAGACAAACTGCTTGGGGAATATTTATTGTTCCACTACGGAAAAGACGAGCAGTTAATGCCTTGGCCAAATGGACCGAAGAACGGCTTGAGGTTTCCTGTTCGCACGGTCCATGAACTTATAGATAAAAGCTCCCTACCTTCTTCAACTCCCTCCCGTGCTTTTGATGTAGGCTGTTCGGTGGGTCGATCCACATTTGAAATTACCTCTTTTTGTGATGAGGTGATTGGGTGTGACCTTTCTCATTCATTTATTTCGGCGGCCCGCTCTCTTGTGGACGAGAAAGAATTGCCTTATGCATATTTAGAGGAAGGAGATTTTTATCGATCTGCTCTTGCTAAAGCTGAGTTTGATTCTAGTAAAAAGATTTCTTTTCTTGTCGCAGATGCCTGCTCTTTGCCATCTGAATTGAATAGCTTTGATTTAGTTCATGCGGCGAACCTAATTTGCCGCTTGCCTGAACCATCTCTTTTTTTAAATCGTCTTCCTAAGTTAGTTAAACCTGGCGGGCAACTTCTCTTGGCCACTCCTTTTACTTGGTTAAAAGAATACACTCCAAGAGATAACTGGATCGGTTCCGGAGATTCTGAACAACAACTTGTTGAAATGCTTAAACCATATTTCGAACTGGAAAAGAAAGTTGAATTACCTTTTGTCATTCGTGAACACCGAAGAAAGTTCCAATATAGCGTTTCATTAGGTACTCGTTGGAGACGATTAGAGAATATAGCTTGAACTATATTTTAAATTCCCTCGAATAACTTGCACAAGAAACACAAAGTTCTTATAACTTGATATTAAATATTAAAGTAATTAAAAAGAGAGAATGACTGAACTTGATCAATTTTTGACAAGTATTTCCTCCGAGGTTCAGCCCGATCCAAGTTTATCTGATTGCCTACAAGCATTATGGTGGGCTCAAAAGGGAAGTTGGGATAAAGCTCATGATCTAGCCCAAGATGAAGGTACTTCGTCCGGAGATTGGATTCATGCATACCTCCATCGTTTGGAAGGAGATTTAGGAAACGCGGCATATTGGTATAATCGGGCATTAAAACCGGTGAAGCAAAATGAAAGTCTTGAAGAAGAGTGGAAAGAGATAGTGGTACATTTTCTTTCCTTAACTTCTTCGCATTGACCTTAATCAGTGAAGGTAGAGCCAACAGGAATTTTTTCCTCCGGAAAAAAAAAGACCGACCTCTTTATTGAGAAAGAGAGTAGGTGGGAGGTATTCTCGCCAATTAGCTTACTAGTTCTTTGTACCATGAGCGTTCTTTTTATTAGATCTGCTCAGGCATACACGGGTGGTAACCAATGGAAAATGCAGGCTTTATGGATTATTATTGGTTTTTTAATTTACATGGTTGTATCCCTTTTAGATTATCATTTTTGGATGCGATTTGCACATGTCTTTTACGTAATAGGGGTCGCGTCTCTTCTTCTTGTATTCCTGTGGCCAGAAAAATATGGATCACAGAGATGGATCGATTTTGGCATTTTTAAAATTCAGCCCTCCGAATTTGCAAAAATTGTGACCTTAATTCTCGGAGCAAGTATTATGTCGAGGTCAGAAATCGGAATATTAAAAGATTCTTTAAAAGGAATTTTTAAACTTGGAATTTGTTTTGCCTGTCCAATGTTCTTGATTTTTAAGCAACCTGACTTAGGATCAACATTAGTCTTTCCACCAATAGCATTTTCACTTTTGTACGTCGCTCGCATA
>CAWUUU010000130.1:0-30941 GCA_963924995.1 uncultured Opitutales bacterium | reverse complement strand
ATAACCAGAGCGTGCACCTGCACCTTTGTGACCGCGTCCTGAAGTCTTACCGTGACCATTTCCTTCGCCTCTTCCAATGCACCTCTTTTTACGATTTGCGCCGGCTGGTATTTCATTTTCTTTCATGATAATCTAATTTTAGGACGAAACTTCTGTTGTTTCAGGTAGCGAAACGATTAAGGGACTGGGAGCTTTCATGTATGAGGGCCCAGTGACTTCCTCGCCACGTATAATCGAAATTGTTTTAGGCGTCCTCAGTTGTGCGAGTCCATTCATAGTAGCTGATACAACCGATAACTGATTATTAGAGCCCAGCGATTTGGATAGGATGTTTTTTACACCCGCTGCTTCAAGTACTGCACGTACCCCTCCACCAGCTATAATACCAGTACCTTGGCGAGCCGGTTTAAGAAGAACCTTACCGCCATCATAATTCCCTAATATTTGATGAGGAATTGTATCACCATACACTGCAACATCTTTCATTGCCTTCTTTGCCTTATCAGTTCCTTTGCGAATTGCGTCCGGAACCATTTGAGCTTTCCCGTAACCGAAACCTACTTTTCCTTTTTGGTCACCTACAACAACGAGGGCAGCAAAACTGAAACGTCTACCTCCTTTTACAACCTTAGCACACCTGTTAATATGTACCACTTTTTCAAAAAGTTCAGGTCCATCCTGAGATACTTCTGGTGATTTTTTATTTCTTCGATTGGGTTTGCTCATAGTAATTTAAAATTTTAGTCCTTGTTCGCGCATTGCATCTGCAAATGCCTTAACGCATCCATGATATTTACGACCAGATCTATCAAAGACTATTGTTGAATAGCCCTTAGATTTGATTTGTTCCCCAAGGGCAGTTCCAAGTTTTTGCGCCCCGGAAACATTCGGCAATAAGTTCTTGAAGTCAGGGTGAGTAGTTGCCACACCCACAACAGTGTGACCAAGCACATCGTCAACACACTGAGCGTGTATGTTTTTATTTGTAAAACATACTGCGACCCGTGGTCTTTCAGCAGAGCCATTGATTTTTTTGCGTATCCGCCAACGACGTTTTTGTGCCAATGCTTTTTTCTTTGAAAGTTTCATTATATTAATTATGCAGATTTTTTACCTTCTTTACGACGCACATACTGACCTAGAATTCGTACTCCTTTACCTTTGTATGGCTCGACGGGGTAATAATTTTTAATTTCAGCTGCTACCTGCCCAACTTTTTGTTTGTCGGCACTCTCCACATGAATTTTGACATTGTCTGCAACTGTAACAGTTACATCGCTTGGGATGTCATGTAAAATCTCGTGAGAATAGCCTAATTCGAGATCAATTTGGCTACCCTTAATTGTTGCCCTGAAACCCACGCCCTCAATGAGCAAGTCCTTACTGTATGGCGTGATCACTCCCTGGACCATATTAGCAATAATTGAGCGTACAGTGCCATAATTTGCTTGAGCAGCTCTTGAACTATTACTTGGCTTTACCACGACGGTATCATCGGTCTTGGTGATTTGTGCCAAGTGTGAAAATTCCTGAGTAAGATCACCCTTTGGGCCCTTAACACGAACGATTTGATCATCGATAGTTACATCGACTCCGGGTGGGATTATTACTGGTACTTTTCCTATTCTACTCATGGGGTAATTTTTAAATTGTTGTTACCAAACACTGCAGAGAACCTCTCCGCCGAGTTTATTTTTTCTGGCAGTTTTGTCGTCAATAATTCCACTCGGTGTGCTTAAGATAGAAATCCCGAGCCCTCCAAGAACACGAGGAATTTCACGGTATCCGCAGTAGGTGCGCCGGCCCGGAGTACTTACTCGATTAATTCCGCGGATTGCATGCTCACCGTCAACGTACTTTAGAGTGATTTGAATATTTTTGTGACCATTATCTGCCGATTGCTCGTCGCAATTTTCGACAAAGCCACGTGATTTAAGAATTTTAGCTATACCGACTCGTAGTTTTGAATGAGGGTATGAACAGGTAGTCTTACCTGCTTTACCTGCATTACGAATAACGGTGATAAAGTCGCCTATTGTATCGTGAACTGACATAATTTATAAATGGTTAAATAGTTACCAAGATGCTTTTATTACACCCGGTATTTTTCCCTGCAGAGCAAGTTCGCGAAATGAAATTCTCGAAAGCCCAAACTTTCTAATTGTTGCACGGGAGCGACCGGTTAAAGTGCAGCGGTTGACAAGACGCACAGGTGAGGAATTTTTTGGAAGCTTAGTTAATTTAGCTTGGGCTTTGTAAAATTCTTCCTCTGAGGTCGCAGGATCTGATAAAATGCTTTTCAAGGAAGCTCGCTTGGCTGCAAATTTTGCCACAAGTCTTTCTCGTTTTTTGTTTCTATGAATTACTGATTTCTTAGCCATGATGATTAAATTCTTACGCTGCTTCCTGCTGGGTTGATATATCTGAAGAATGCTTACGAAAGGGCATTCCTAACAATTTGAGGAGTTCTGCACCTTCTGCGTCATTTTGGGCAGATGTTACAATTGAAATATCCATTCCAGTATTAGTCCGTTGTCTCTCAACATTAATCTCAGGAAAAATGCTGTGGTCAGTAATGCCTAATGTATAATTACCTGAACCATCTAGTTTTGAAGGAACACCGCGAAAGTCTCGTATATTGGGTAAAGATATAGCGATCAGGCGCAATAAAAACTCCCACATAACGTTTCCACGTAACGTGACCTTTATACCAACTGGCATACCTTCTCTTAACTTGAAATTAGATACACTCATTTTTGCAAGCACGACAATAGGCGCCTGCCCTGAAAGTTCGGTCATGTCCTTTTTAAGTTCGATAACGCCATTCTTGTCTAGCTCGGCACCAAATGAACTATTGAGTACAACTTTCTCAATTTTCGGCACTTGATGAACATTTTTGAGGCCAAGGCTTTTAAGTAAGGCGGGGGCAACCTCGTCTAAATAAATTTTTTTAAGTTCTGGTATATTCATTAATCAATAATTCTATATTATAAAAACATTACATTGTTTATTATTTCTTAGGATCAACTCTTTTGATATTAGAATAATGAAGAGATGCTTCTCTTTCAACGATTGCGCCTTGTGGATTATCCTGGGTCTTTTTCTCGTGTTTTTTTATCATGTTCACACCTTCGACTATTACACGATTTTTTTCACGTAGCATTTGTAAAATCTTTCCTTTACTGCCTTTGTGGTCGCCTGCGATAACAGCAACTTCGTCACCTTTTTTTAATTTATTTGCCATAATTATAATACCTCAGGTGCTAACGAAATAATTTTCATATATTTTTGCCGAAGTTCACGGGCAACAGGACCAAAAATACGTGTACCAATCGGAGTGCCATCGTTGTTTACAATAACACATGCATTTTCATCAAACCTCAAATAACTTCCATCTCTTCGACGAACCGCTGTTTTAGTACGAACAACGACTGCACGGACAACAGTTCCTTTTTTTACGGATGCATCAGTTGAACTCTCCTTGACATGACAAACAATAATATCCCCGATGGAAGCGGTTTTCTTGTTTTGGCCGATCCGCCTGATCATTCGGACTTTTTTAGCCCCGGTATTATCTGCTACTTCTAGCCTACTAAGTAATTGAATCATTGTAAAATTATACTACGGGGGCTTTCTCGACTATTTCCAAAACGCGCCATCTCTTTAGTTTGCTCATTGGTCTTGTTACAATAATTTTTATCTTATCTCCAACAGAAGATATATTATTCTCATCGTGAACATGAACAGTTGTTTTTCGACGGATTTCTTTTTTGTAAAGAGGATGAGGGGTTTTGTATTCGTACACGACTTTAATAGACTTGTCTCCTGTCTTGGAACGGACAAAACCAACTAACTCTTTTCGATTATTTCTAATTACTTCTTTGGTCATAAAAAATTGGTTATGCAGTTTGTGTTTTAAGCGTTGAAAGAGCGGTTGAAATCATCGCTCTTTGCCTACGAATACTTTTGATCAAGTGGGGCTTTTCTACTTGGCCTGTTTGCTTCCTGATTTGAAGTTGTAAAAGTTCTTCACCTAATTCACGAAACTTTTTATTAAGTTCTGTAAGTGATAATTCTTTAATTTCTGACATTTTCATAAGGTAAAGACTCTAAAATGATTGCTGGCGCTGGACGAGTCTGCATCGAAACGGGAGTTTGGCGTCCGCAAGGCCTAAAGCCTCACGGGCGAGGGTCAAAGAACAACCAGCAATTTCAAAAAGGACATGGCCAGGTTTGACAACAGCAACCCAATGATCTACGGGTCCTTTTCCTTTTCCTTGCCGAGTCTCTGCAGGTTTTTTTGTTACAGGTTTGTGAGGAAATACGCGTATCCAAACTTTACCCTTACGTTTTAAGTGTCTATTAATAGAAACACGCGCTGCTTCAATTTGATTAGAAGTCATACGCCCCCGTGTAAGAGATTGTATACCGAATTCACCAAAAGATACAGTATTACCCTTTGAAGCTGTACCGCGAACGCGGCCTTTAAAGACTTTTCTATATTTAGTACGAGATGGAAGTAATTTTGGCATAACTTACAATATTAGAAAATTTTGTCTTCATCTTTTAGGCAAATCCAGCACTTGATGCCGATAATACCGTAGACAGTATTTGCCTCTACTAACCCGTAATCTATATTTTCACGAAGAGTATGAAGAGGCACTCTACCCTCACGAGTTTGTTCTGTTCTTGCAATGTCAGCTCCACCGAGGCGCCCCGCACATTGAATACGAATACCCTCAGCTCCCATTGACATAGTTGTTTGGACAGCTTTTTTCATTGCACGACGAAAAGCTATTCTCCGTTCCAACTGTAATGCGACATTTTCCGCAACGAGAGAGGCAACAAGATCTGGCTTTTTAATTTCCTGAATTTCTAAGCGGATATCCTGACTAATTGTGCGGTTGAGAGAATCTCTAAGGGTATCAAGTTCTTGACCTTTGCGGCCAATAACAATACCCGGTCTTGCTGTCCAAATTGTAACTCTCGTCTTTGTAGAGGCACGTTCGATCACAACCCTCGGTACAGAAGCAAAGCGCAGTTTCTTCTTTAAAAAACCACGTATCAAATTATCTTCTTCAAGAAATTTAGGATAGTCACGCTTGTTCGCATACCATCTTGCACTCCAGTTGCGCCTAACACCTAGACGAAAACCTATCGGATTTACTTTTTGTCCCATAATAAATTAAGCTTGGTCTGTTAAAACAATACGTAAGTGACTCATTCTTTTCTTGTAGGGATGAGAAGAACCACGGGCACAGGGCCTAAACCTCTTAAGAGAAGGTCCTTCCTCTACAATTGCTTGACTTATAATTAAATCGTCTGCGTTTAAATTTGCATTATTTTCAGCATTAGCCATAGCAGATTTTAAAGTTTTATCCAGCATGCGAGCTGCCTTACGAGGTATGTACTTCAATAATGAAACCGCTTCAGTTGCTTTTTTTCCTGGCAAAATCCGGGCAACCTCTCTCGCCTTCTTGGGAGAAATTCTCATGTACTTAGAATATGATTTTATTTCCATAGTTTATTTCTGTGTATGAGGATTGTGAGATTTAAAATTTCTAGTTGCTGAAAACTCTCCTAATTTATGACCGACCATATTTTCCGTAACATAAACTGGCAAAAAACTTTTACCATTATGTACAGTAAAATTCAGACCAACAAAATCTGGTGTTATCGTTGAACGACGAGACCAAGTCTTAATTGGCTTACGATCACCAGCGTTTTGCGCCTTCATAACCTTAGTCATTAAACCGGGTTCTACGAAAAACCCTTTTTTTATCGATCTTGTCATAACAAAATTAGTATTTCTTAAATATTATTTAACCCTTCTACCATTACGGCGGACTAGGATTTGTGAATTTGATAGTTTAGATTTCTTTCTAGTTGGAAAACCTTTGGATAACTGCCCCCAAGGAGAACTTGGATGACCACCACCAGAAGTCTTGCCTTCACCACCACCCATTGGGTGATCAACCGGGTTCATCGCGACACCGCGTACTCTTGGCCTGCGACCTTTCCAACGATTTCTACCGGCTTTGCCTATCGTTGCTTTTTGGTGACTAGAATTTCCCACGGAACCAATAGTTGCACGACAATTTTCCCTGACAAGGCGAATTTCCCCACTAGGCATTTTTAAAGATGCGTGTTTACCATCAACAGAAATTAAGCGGACTTCACACCCAGCAGACCTTGCCAACTTTGCACCCGCACCCTGAAGCATTTCTACACAATGAACTCTGGTTCCAAGTGGAATTAAATTCAGTGGCAATGCATTTCCAGGCTTAAAATCAACTTTGTCGTTAGAGCTAATTAAAATATCTCCAACAACAACTGTTGAAGGTGCAAGTATATAGGCTTTTTCCCCGTCAGAATATTCTAATAGAGCTAAATGGGCGGTACGATTAGGATCATATTCCAATGCTATAACCTTTGCCTCATCGTTAAGCCTATCCCTCCTAAAGTCAATTTGACGGTAAAGTCTTTTATGCCCTCCACCTCGACGCCTTGAAGTAATTCGACCGTAAGCGTTTCGGCCTTTTTTTCTATGTACACCTTTGGTTAGAGAGCGCTCAGGTCTTTTAGTGTCGAGATCTACCTTGTTTTTGAGAAAAAATCTGCTTGAAGGTGTGACTGGTTTTTGTAGTAAAATTGGCATAATCTAAGTCTCTTATGCTAGGTCGATACTATCGCCTGCTTTTAGGGTTACGATAGCTTTTTTCATACCGCTCTTGTAGCCTAATTTATTACGACGAGCACGATCTCTCTTAGCTTTTGGTTTAACGTTTAAAGTATTTACCTTTAGTACCTTAACGCTAAATGTTTTTTCAACTGCGTCTTTAATATTTGATTTAGAAGCAAAATTTGATACCGCGAAAATATACTTGTTAAGATTTGCTGAGAGCATCGTCGCCTTCTCAGTAAGAAGTGCTTCTTTTAGGATTGTGACAGATTCTTTCATTATTGAGCTTCCTCCTTGCCGAATTTAGCGAGTAAAACATCTAGACCTTTAAGACTAACAACTATCCGATCACATTGAACAATATCAAGGGGACTTAAATCTTGAGCACGTCCCAAACGAGCGTTAGAAAGGTTTCTAGCTGCAAGTGCGAAATTATCTTCAAATGCGTCACCGATTGCCAAGACTTTCTTAGAGTCAGGAGTGATAGCACTAATTAAACTTTTGAATAGCTTGGTTTTCGGTTCGGAAACAGACCAATTCTCGATTAAATAAATATTATTAGAATCAGCTTGATCAATCAAAGCACGTTCCATTGCCAAACGCTTAATTTTCTTATTCAATTTTTGATTGTAAGAACGCGGTTTTGGTCCAAATGCAACACCACCACCACGACGTTGAATAGCATTCTTATCACCTGCACGACCAACACCCAAACCTTTTTGACGGTAGATTTTCTTACCAGATCCACTTACTTCCGCCCGAGTCTTTGTTGAAGCATTACCTTGTCTTTGGTTAGCATGAACCGCAATTATAGCCTGCCTCAATGCATCGACGCCTTTTCCTTCTTCTAGGGTAGGAAAAGCAGTAATATCTTTTTCACCATTTGAAGATCCGTCAGTATTAAAAAACTTAAATTTCATTGCAAGTATTCTCTTATTTTTTGGACTTCTTTGCCACGCGAAGAGTTAAAATTGAGCCCTTATGGCCAGGAACGCTTCCTTTGACAAGAAGAAGGTTTTTATCGGCAAGTACTTTTACAATCTGCAAATTTTGAGTAGTACGACTGACATCACCCATATGACCCGGCATTTTCTTATTTTTAAAGATACGACCCGGCCATTGGCATAAGCCATAAGAGCCTCCACGGCGATGAAACATTGACCCGTGAGACGCAGGCCCACCAGCAAAATTCCATCTTTTAACTACGCCCTGAAAACCTTTGCCTTTAGTTTTTGAAATCACATCAATCATCTTGATCTCTTTAAAGTCATCGACGGTGATAATATTTCCTTGCTTAAAATCATGCTCATCAGACAAACGAATTTCCTGAGAAATTTGCTGTGCATCAACGCCAGCTTTCTTTGCATGGCCTTTTAAGCATGAATTAGCTTTGTTAGGAGACTTTCCGTTCGGATTGAAACCAATCTGAACAGCAGAATATCCATCAATAGCTTTAGTTTTCACTTGAAGGACAGGACAGGGTCCCGCTTCAATTATCGTTACAGGGACAAGATTATTGTCCTCATCGTACACTTGGCTCATGCCAAGCTTTTTTCCTAGTAGTTCAAGTATCATTCTTTAAGCGGCAGGCGGTTTTACCCATTTGAGACCTGCGTTAAAGGTTTAATTAATAAAAATAACCTATATTATACGTTAATGTTAATCTCCACACCGGCGGGAAGATTAAGTTTCTTAAGCTCATCGACTGTTTGAACAGTGGGTTCAATTATGTCGATAAGGCGCTTGTGTGTTCTTAATTCAAATTGATCCATTGATTTTTTATCAACATGCGGTGAACGGTTGACTGTGTATCTTTCAATACGAGTAGGCATTGGAATTGGTCCAGCAACTCGTGCACCAGTTCTTTTAGCCGTATCAACAATGTCAATGGCTGATTGATCGATTACACGATAATCAAATCCGCGAAGTTTAATGCGTATGCGTTGTCCGTTCATCTATAAATAAATAATTAAGTTCTAGCAGGTTCTCTACTTAAAGTGTCTACAATGGTCTTAACAAGGCTATGAGGCACTTGTTCAAAATGAGAGGGTGTCATTGAGTAATCGGCTCTCCCAGATGAAAGTGAACGCATATCAGTTGAGTAGCCAAACATGTTTTCAAGGGGTACAAATGCTTGTATGATACACGCATTTCCACGGGACTCCATTCCCTGAATTTGTCCGCGACGACGATTTAAATCACCCATCAATTCGCCTTGGTATTCCTCTGGAGTCGATACTTCAACTTTCATTACTGGTTCAAGTAAAACAGGATTAGCTTTTTTCATCGCATCTTTGAACGCAAAGATACCGGCCATTTTAAACGCCATTTCTGATGAATCAACATCGTGAAAAGAACCATCAATAAGAGTAATTTTGAAATCAATTACAGGATAGCCAGCAACAACACCAGATAGTGCAGCTTCCTTTATTCCGTCGAAAGTTGGTTTAATAAATTCCTTTGGAATAGAACCGCCAACGATCTTATTTTCGATTTCAATGCCTTTTCCCTTTTCAAGGGGTTCCATCTTAATTACTGCATGGCCATACTGACCGCGACCACCAGACTGACGAATGAACTTTCCGTTTCCTTCGGCGGAAATAAGCATCGTTTCACGATATGCTATTTGTGGTTTGCCAGCATTTGCGTCTACCTTGAATTCACGAAATAACCGATCTTTAATTATTTCAAGGTGTAATTCACCCATACCAGAAATAATAGTCTGCCCTGTCTCTTCGTTTGTTGAAAGACCAAAAGTTGGATCTTCTTCAGCTAACCTTTGTAGCCCAATGCCCATTCTTTCCTGATCTGCTTTGGTGGCAGGTTCAATTGACATGGAAATAACAGGCTCAGGAAAACTTGGCGGCTCTAAACGCAAGTCTAAATCTTTATCAGCTAAAGTATCCCCAGTTACGACATCTTTAACACCAATCAGAGCACAAATATCTCCCGAATAAGCAACTTCAATATCCTCACGGTCATTAGCTTTCATTACCATGAGACGTGAAACTCTCTCACTTTTTCGAGTTCTAGGGTTATACAAACTTGTCCCTTTTCTTAAAGTACCTTGGTAAACTCTATAAAAAACTAATTTACCCACATATGGATCTGACATTAACTTAAAGGCAAGCCCAGCAACTTTGGCATTGTCATCGGGTGAAACTTCAACAGCTTGTTCATCAGAATCTTCACCTTTCATCGGTGGAAGATCTAAGGGACAAGGTAAATAGTCTACGACAGCATCCATTAACATCTGAACGCCCTTGTTCTTAAAAGCACTACCAGGAATTACCCCAATGAACTTTAAAGAAAGTGTAGCTTTACGAATACCCAATTTGAAAGTTTCTTCAGTAATTGCCTCACCTTCAAGAAACTTATTTGCAAAATCATCGTCAAAATCGGACACTGCTTCAAGTAAAGATTCCCGATATTGATCTGCAAGCTCAGTCAAGTCAGAAGGAATGTCTTCAACAGTAAAACGGACACCAGTTTCATCTGTCTCGTCATAAATGTATGCAACCATCTTAACAAGGTCTACCAAACCTCTAAAGTTTTCTTCAGCACCAATTGCTAAAAAGAGTGGATGGGCATTGGCACCAAGTTTATCCCTCATGCTTCCAACAGCTGCTAGGAAGTTTGAGCCCATACGGTCCATTTTATTAATGAATCCGAGCCGAGGTACATTATACTTGTCCATTTGCCTCCATACCGTCTCAGACTGGGGCTGAACACCCTCAACTGAAGTAAAAACACCAACTGCACCATCAAGTACTCTTAACGACCTCTCGACCTCTGCGGTGAAATCTACATGGCCAGGAGTATCGATGATATTGATACGGTGAGGAATAGACGCATAAGGGCCATCTGCTGTTGTCCAACCGCATGAAATTGCTGCTGACGTAATAGTAATACCACGCTCGCGCTCCTGTTCCATCCAGTCTGTCGTTGCGCCACCATCATGAACCTCACCGATTTTATGGACTACTCCAGAATAAAATAAGACCCGCTCAGTACAAGTAGTTTTGCCAGCATCGATGTGAGCGGCAATTCCAATGTTACGAGTATGCTCAAGCAATGTTGGGCGATCTTTGGAGTTCGCCTTGGAAAAATTTTGGTTGTCACTCATTTAACAGCAATATTGAAACTTACCAACGAAGGTGAGCAAAGGCACGGTTAGCTTGTGCCATTTTGTGAGTTTCCTCACGCTTTTTTACAACGGAACCGGTGTTGTTGTATGCATCAATCAATTCAGTTGCCAAAGAATCAACCATGGTGCCGCCTTTTTTTGCACTAGCGGCTCTTACTACCCATCTAAATGCAAGACTTTGCTGACGCTCAAAAGGAACTTCAATTGGTACCTGATAAGTTGCGCCACCAACACGACGACTTTTTACTTCAATTTTAGGTCTGATGTTTTCGAGAGCCCCTAAGACTAAGTCAACTGGGTTTCCTTTTTCAAGTTTCTCAGCCATCTTTTCAATTGCACCATAAACAATCCGTTGCGCTAAAGCCTTTTTTCCGCTCAACATAACTGCATTAATTAATGTACTTACCAAAGGACTACCGTGCCTTGGATCAGGCCTGGATGGTCTTTTTACTGCTTTTCGTCTACGTGACATAAATAAATCCTACTTTCTCGGGCGTTTAACGCCATATTTTGAACGACTTCTTCTTCTCTTCTCAACACCTTGACAATCAAGGGTCCCACGAACAATATGATACCTAACTCCATTTAAGTCCTTAACACGACCCCCACGGAGTAAAACAATACTATGCTCTTGTAAGTTGTGACCTTCATCAGGGATATAAGCAATAACCTCGTGACCGGTTGTTAACCTTACCTTAGCAACTTTACGAATAGCTGAATTTGGCTTTTTTGGAGTTCTGGTAGTAACTTGAACACAGACGCCTCTTCTAAATGGGCAACCTTTGAGTGCAGGTGACTTTGTCTTCGCTTTTTGAGGGCGTCGTCCCTTTCGAACTAATTGATTTATTGTGGGCATGGAGTAGAATTTTGGGGAAAAGTTGTGAATAGTAGCATGTTTTAATTATATCTCAAGTTTTATTTATTATTGTGAAGAAATAATTAAGCAATTTTGTCTTCAGTCTTGGTCGAACCTAGAGTATCTATCTTAAGTCTACGCCATTTCGGTAGTCCTGTACCTGCCGGAATTAAATGTCCCATAATGACATTTTCCTTGAATCCTTTAAGGTCATCTATCTTCCCAAGAGTTGCTGCAGTAGTCAGCACTCGGGTAGTTTCCTGGAAGGAGGCTGCAGAAATAAAACTATCGGTCTCTAATGAAGCTTTTGTAA
Organism: uncultured Opitutales bacterium; assembly: GCA_963924995.1. Taxonomy (GTDB): domain Bacteria; phylum Verrucomicrobiota; class Verrucomicrobiia; order Opitutales; family Seribacteraceae; genus Seribacter. Next base: position 18,943 of record CAWUUU010000130.1, on the reverse strand, counting down.
TACCTAGAAGAATAGGCTCACCCTCTGCTGACTTACCACCTTTTTCTGAAATAGATTCGTTCGCGTTCATAAATGCAAAACGATCCACTTGATCGCCCCAGAAAAACTCAGTGTCTCCTGGTTCGGTGATGCGAACTTTGAAGAGCATTCTTGATATAATAACTTCAAGGTGCTTATCGTTAATTGTAACACCTTGCAGACGATACACTTTTTGGATCTCCTCAATCAAGTATTCCTGAACAGCCGATGGTCCTAGAATTTCTAGGATCTCATGAGGATCTTTAGCACCTTCCGTAATCAACTGCCCTTTTTGTGCAAAATCACCTGGCTGGACTAAAACATGTTTACCATGTGGAATTAAATGTTCTTCAACCTGACCAGACTCTTCATTAGTAACTAGGAGTCTTTTCTTGGATCGCAATGTTCCTGCTTCGGATACAATTCCGTCAATTTTAGCCATTTGCCCCACATTTCCTTCCTTAGGTCGGCGAGCTTCAAAAAGTTCTGCAACACGAGGAAGTCCTCCAGTTATGTCTTGAGTCTTAGAAGCTTGTCGAGGAGTTTTAGCTATAATTGAACCCGCGTCAATCCGTGTCCCTTCATCAACTGCAACTTGGGCACCTGTAGGTACAGAATAAGTGGCAATGGGATTTCCGGTTGAATCTTTTACAATAACTTGCGGATTTAAATCTTCCTTGTGTTCAATCACGACCATAGAGCGACCGCCCGATGCATCTCGTTCTACTTTGGTGGTAACACCCGGTAGCATGTCTTCAAAAGAAATAACCCCTTTCTTCTCTGAGAGAATCGGTATATTATAGGGATCCCATTGAGCTAGTAATGCTTCGTCTTCAACAGCATCTCCATCTTTAAAATGCAGTAATGCACCAGCTGGAATAGGGTAATCGTCTACAATCCTATCATCTTCGTCAAGCACTTGGATTGATCCTGTTTTATTCAAAGTAACTTGTTGATCATTAGCAAGGGTCACTAAGCGCAATCCTTTATACCGAAGTTTACCAGCTTTTCGCACATTGATAACAGGATCTTCCCGTCCTGCACTTGCAATTCCTCCAATGTGAAAAGTTCTCATTGTAAGTTGCGTACCAGGCTCACCAATAGATTGTGCCGCAATTATTCCAACTGATGATCCCTCCTTGACTAAACTATTTGTAGAGGGATCAGTGCCATACTCAAGTGCAGTAAGGCCATTTTTAATTCTACTTGAAAGTGGAGACATAACCCGAACCCTGGTAATACCAAGAGCATCAATGTTAGAAGCTATTTCTTCGGTAATTAAAGAACCCGAAGATATAACGATTTCACTCGGGTTTGATGGATTATTAATATCATCTGTAGAATATCTTCCGATTATTCGATCTCTTAAAGGGACAATTTGATTGTCACCCTCCATAATCGCTTTCTTAACGACTCCATCTCTGCGCTCATCATCATCACATACTATAATGCAATCCATAGCAACATCACACAATTTACGTGTCAAGTATCCAGCGTCAGCGGTCTTAAGAGCAGTATCTGCAAGCCCTTTTCGAGCACCATGAGTGGACATAAAGTATTCCAAGACTGACAATCCTTCTCGAAAAGATGCTAAAATAGGTTGTTCTATAATCTCACCGGATGGTTTTGCCATTAATCCACGCATTCCACATAATTGTCGAACCTGTTGCTTATTTCCTCGAGCACCGGAGTCCATCATTAAGTAGACTGGATTAATAGTGTCCTTATCATCGTTTTCTTCTAAACAAGTAAATACCTCTTTAGCGATATCATCTGTTGCAGTAGTCCACACATCAATAATTTTGTTATGTCTTTCACCACGTGTAATAATTCCTTTTTTAAATTGGTCTTCGACTTTATCAATTTCCTTACGAGCAACTGCAATTCTTTGCTTTTTCTGTGGCGGAATAATCATATCAAAAATTCCGATAGAAATTCCTGCCTTTGTAGCCATGTCAAATCCCATTTCTTTTAATCGATCAAGAGATTCAATTGTCTCTTCTTTTCCACGATTACGAAAAGTTTCCAAAATAAGATTACCTAGATCTCCTTTTAAGGCAGGTTGATTAAAAAAGCCTAACTCGTCTGGCCAAATAGTATTAAACAAAACTCGTCCAACAGTTGTTCGAACTACACTCTTTTTAGTTATTCCAAACAAAGTCTCTTTCCCCTTGTCTGGGTTTTTCATATCAATCCAATCATGTAGATTAAGTGCTTCGGCATGCAATGCACTTAATGCTTCTTCAAGAGTTCCAATAAGAGGAATTCTATCACCTTCCTTCGGTTCACTTCTTGGCTTCATGGTCAGGAAATAAGAACCAAGTACAATATCTTGAGAAGGAGTTAGAATAGGCTTTCCGCTCGAAGGAGAGAAGATGTTGTGAGTTGCCATCATCAAAAGCTTAGCCTCCATTACAGCTTCAACTGACAATGGTACATGGACAGCCATTTGATCTCCATCAAAATCTGCATTATAAGCGGTGCAAACTAATGGATGAACTCGGATAGCATTTCCTTCAATAAGTACAGGTTCAAATGCTTGAATAGACAAACGGTGTAGGGTAGGAGCACGATTTAAAAGTACCGGGTGCCCTTTAGTTACCTCTTCTAAAATATCCCATACTTCTGGTGATCGACTTTCGATCATTTTTCTTGCACCTCGTACGGTATGAACAAAACCTAATTCTTTAAGCCTGCGGATAATGAATGGCTCAAACAAAATCAAGGCCATTTTCTTTGGAAGACCGCATTGATGTAATTTAAGGTCGGGTCCAATAACAATCACTGAACGGCCTGAATAATCTACTCGCTTACCTAGTAAGTTTTGGCGGAAGCGCCCTTGCTTACCCTTAAGCATATCACTTAAAGATTTCAATGCGCGGTTGCCGGAACCAGTTATCGCCCGACCATGTCTACCATTATCAAAAAGTGCATCTACAGCTTCTTGTAACATACGCTTTTCATTGTGTATGATAACATCAGGAGTTTTAAGCTGAAGAAGATTCTTCAGTCGGTTGTTACGATTGATCACACGACGATATAAATCGTTGAGGTCACTAGTTGCAAAACGACCCCCTTCAAGAGGAACAAGTGGGCGAAGGTCGGGTGGGATCACAGGAATGCATTCTAATACCATCCATTCTGGGGAAGCACCTGAATTTAGAAAGCCTTGGGTTACTTTGAGCCTACTAGCTAATTTCTTTTTAATTTGCTTAGACTTTGTGTCGTGCATTTGATCATAAAGATCTTCCAACTCTTCTTCTAAATTAATTCTGCCCAATGCATCGCGAACTGCTTCAGCTCCCATTTTAGCCTCAAACTCGTCTCCAAATTCATCCTGAGCTTCCCGAAACTCCCTGTCTGTAAGGAGTTGCTTCTCTTCGAGGGGTGTGCTTCCAGGATCTGTTACCATGTAAACCTCGTAATACAAGACTCTCTCTAGACTTTTAGCAGTCATGTTGAGTAACAATCCAAGCCTGCTTGGCATACTTTTAAGAAACCAAATATGTGATACTGGCACAGCCAACTCGATATGGCCCATGCGATCACGCCTGACTCGAGAAACTGTTACTTCTACTCCACATCGATCGCAGACAACACCCTTGTATTTTATACGTTTGTACTTACCACATGCACATTCGTAATCCCTAACCGGTCCATAAATTTTCTGGCAAAATAACCCACCCGGTTCGGGTTTAAATGTTCTGTAGTTAATTGTTTCCGGGTTCTTAACTTCGCCTTTTGACCAAGATCTTATTACATCCGGAGAGGCTACTGTGATAGAAACCCGATCCATGGGTCCAACTTCCACACCTAGTGCTTCATTTACTGATTCAACGCTCATGATTTACCTTATCGAGGGGTTATTTAAAATAAAAAAAATTAAAGGGTGTCTTCGCCGAGCACTCTTATATCAAGACAAAGGCTTTGCATTTCCTTCATCAAAACATTAAAAGATTGAGGCGTTCCCGCTTGTAGGGAGTTGTCACCTTTAACAAGAGACTCGTATATCTTGGTTCGGCCTGCAACATCGTCGGATTTAACAGTGAGGATTTCTTGCAAGGTATAAGCGGCACCATATGCTTCTAATGCCCATACTTCCATTTCTCCAAAACGTTGTCCACCATACTGAGCTTTTCCACCAAGTGGTTGCTGAGTGATTAAACTGTAAGGCCCAACTGCTCGTGCATGTATCTTACTTGAAACCAAGTGATTTAGTTTAAGCATATACATGTAGCCAACAACTATTTCTTGGTAAAAAGCTTCACCAGTACACCCATCGTATAACACTGTCTTACCAGTTTCAGGGAGATTTGCTTCCTTCAAATAATCCCTAATTCTAGATTCTGAAATACCGTCAAAGATTGGAGTAGCTACTTTAAAACCAAGTTTGTGACAAGCCCACCCAAGATGAGTTTCTAAAACTTGACCCACATTCATTCGACTTGGAACCCCCAATGGGTTCAAACAAATCTGAATTGGAGTACCATCAGGAAGAAAGGGCATGTCTTCTTCAGCAACAATTTTCGCAACTACACCTTTATTTCCGTGCCTTCCAGCCATTTTGTCTCCAACACGCATTTTCTGTTTTTTAGCAACAAATACACGCACATTTTTAATCGTACCTTGATCGATAGATTCACCCTGCTCAATAGACTCGATCTTCCTGTCTCGATCATCCTCTAAATCATTAAATTTTGATTCGTAACTTTCAATAATTTCAAAGACCTTAATTCGAACAGGAGAGGGCGGAATATCAATATAGCGATGCACAGAGGACAATCTTCTTAATAGTGTCTTGGTAATCTTTCGGTTAGATGGAATTATAATGTCGCCAGTTTCCGAATTAGTAACATTTAATGGAATCTTTTCGCCCAAAAGGATATTGGACAGTGACTCTGTTAATTGCGCCCTTAAATCGTCGGATTGATTACGATAATCTTCCTTGATCTGTTTCATTTGGCGGCGGAGATCAGAAGGTGAAAGTTTTTCTTGTTCAGCGTCGGTTCGACTAGAAACTTTTACATCCATTACGATACCTTGCGTTCCAGAAGGAACTTTCAAGGAACTATCCTTAACGTCGGCGGCTTTCTCGCCGAAAATCGCCCGTAGTAGTTTTTCTTCAGGAGCTAAATCGGTTTCACTTTTTGGAGTAATTTTACCAACAAGGATATCTGTTGGCCTTACTTCTGCACCAATTCGAACAACTCCCAAATGATCTAAATTACGCAGGGCTTCTTCGCCTGCGTTTGGAATATCTCGAGTGATTTCCTCAGGTCCTAATTTTGTATCACGGGCAGTAACTTCAAATTCTTCTATATGAATAGAAGTGTAAATATCATCCTTGATCATCTTTTCAGAAATCAGAATAGCATCTTCAAAATTATATCCCTTCCAAGGCATAAAGGCCACTAAGATGTTCTGACCAATCGCTAATTCGCCATTATCAGTACAGGCTCCATCAGCGAGCGCTTGACCAACCTTAACCTTGTCTCCCTTTCGGACAATCGGTTTTTGATTAAAGCAAGTACCTGCATTTGAACGCAAGAACTTGCGCAAAACATAACAATAAATACCACGTTTATGATCGCTCTTCGGTTCCTTCAAAAACCTTGGTGGTAATAAACCATCGTCCGTTACAACTATCTTATTTCCGTCAGCAAGTGCAACAGTGCCCTCTGATTCAGATACGGTCACAGTCTTTGAGTCTTCTGCCACTTTCTTTTCAATACCGGTACCAACTAAAGGAGAGTCGGATCGTAAAAGAGGAACTGCTTGCCTTTGCATGTTGGCACCCATTAAGGCACGATTAGCATCATCATGCTCGAGGAAAGGGATCAATCCGGCAGCAACCGATACGACCTGCTTTGGAGATACATCCATGTACTCAATTTCATTCGCGTCATATTCTCCAACTTGGTCACGATATCGACATGTTACTCGACCCATCAAATTGCCTGTTTTGGGATCAATTTCAGTGTTTGCTTGAGCAATTAAAAATCTTTCTTCTTCGAATGCGTTTAAATATTTAACATTCTTAGGATTCTTATCTACGATCCCTTTTTTAACAGGATGGTAGGGTGATTGCAAAAAACCAAACTCATCGATTTTGGCATAAGTAGACAGGGTATTTATAAGACCAATGTTTGGTCCTTCTGGTGTTTCAATCGGACAAATTCTACCATAATGGGTTGGATGAACATCACGGACTTCAAAACCTGCTCTTTCACGATTCAAACCTCCTGGTCCTAAAGCTGATAAACGACGCTTGTGGGTCATTTCCGCAAGAGGATTAATTTGGTCTTTAAATTGACTAAGTTGACTTCTCGCAAAGAAATCCCTGACAACTGTCGTCAACGCTTTAGGGTTGATAAGTTTTCCCGGAGAAAGAGATTCAACTCCTTGATCATAAAGGGTCATTCTTTCTCTTACAACTCGTTCGGTACGAGATAACCCGCTTCGACAAACATTCGCTAGTAATTCTCCAACAGTCCGAACACGACGATTTCCTAAATGGTCAATGTCATCTATCCCCATATCAAAAAATTTACCTGCATCTTCCCGAGCTTTTTCTTCGTTTGATTTTCCTCTTTTATAGTCTGTTAGCTTCCTAGTTGCGGCTACCAAGTCCTCAACGGTAGTTACACGTACTTCAAGTGGAGTATCCAAGTTTAACTTCAGGTTAAGCATATGCCTACCAACCTTAGCTAGGTCATATCGCTTAGAATCAAGAAAAAGCCGCTTGATTAAAGCTTCGGCGTTTGCACGGTCTGGTGGCTCGCCCGGTCTTAGCTTTTTGTAAATTTCTTTTAAAGCTTCATCCTTATTTTTGGTTGTGTCCTTTTTAAGACAACGAATGATTGCCCCTTCGTCAACTGATGTATCGATTGCACGAAGTTGAGTTTCACCTGCTTTCTGAAAAGCTCTTAAATATGTTTTGGTGAGCGGTTCAAAGGCTTTTGCCAAAACAGCTCCTTTGGTTCGATCAAACATAGGTTCGACTAAAACATAATTGGAAACATTTTCTTTCTTTAACAAATCAGCAATAGACAATGTTTCAATATCATAAAAAAGTTCAACAATCTTTTGATCAGAATCTTTGTCAGAATCCGAATCAAGTAATGCCCTTAAGAAGGTTGTGATTAAAAACTTTCTTCTCCTTCTCCTCCGATCCAAATATACATACAATAAATCATGTTGATCGAATTGCGCCTCTATCCAAGTTCCACGATCAGGAATTATTCTAAAGCCATGGAGAGTCTTGCCGCTACTATGTACGGATTCTTCAAAACTGACACCAGGTGAACGGTGAAGTTGACTGACAACAACTCGCTCAGCACCATTAATTATAAAAGAGCCTCTTTCAGTAACAATCGGCAACTCACCCATAAAAATCTCTTCTTCACTAAAAAAGGGTTTGCTTTGGCCTTCGACTTCAAGGCGTAATCTGAGCTTTACCTGCAAAGATGCAGCATAGGTGCAATTTTGATCGATACAATCCATTTCGGAAAGTTTAGACTCTCCTATTGTATAACTCACATATTCAAGCCGAGACTTCTCATCATAGCTAATGATTGGAAATACTTCTGTAAATACAGCCTCTAAACCCGCCTTTTTTCTATGAGTAGAAGGGACTTCTCGTTGCAAAAAATCATGAAAGGAATCAACTTGATTTTGGAGTAAGTTTGGTGGCTCGATGGCTTCTGTAAGCTTACCGAAATTTTTTCGTATTGCTGTGTCCATATAATTGTAAAGTAACTTGTGGGTAGGAAAAGAACAAAAAAAGCCGCAGATTGCATTGCAACCATGCGGCTTTGCTTAAAACTAGAAAATAAAAGAAAGATGCATTATTTAACTTCTACCTTTGCTCCTGCAGTCTCTAATTTTTTAGCAATCTCATCTGCTTCGTCTTTTGAGACTGCTTCCTTAACGGGCTTTGGTGCACTCTCGACGAGTTCCTTAGCTTCTTTTAGGCCGAGACCAGTGATAGTACGGACTTCTTTAATTACAGCAATCTTGTTCCCGCCAAACTCTACGAGTACAACATCGAATTCTGTTTGAGCTTCAGCGTCTCCTCCGCCATCGCCCCCTGCTGCTGGTGCTGCGACTGCAATGGCAGCTGGTGCTGCTGCACTAACGCCCCATTTGTCTTCGAGCTCTTTAACGAGATCTGCGATCTCAATAACGGATTGGCTGCTTAGCCAATCTACGACTTGGTCTTTTGTTATATCTGACATGTTATTATATACCTCCTGTCCTGAATATGATTAGTACCTATTGGTGTTTAAGGGATGCCCCTAATTTCTTCTAGGTTGGTGGTTAATAGTTTATTATTTCGGATAGAATATCCTGAAAAGAGTAAATTTAGGATTTATCAGCTTTCGCTTGAAGGACTGATACCATTGATCGTGCTGGTGCACTCAAAATAGAAACAACTTGAGTAGCTGGAGTGTTAAGTAATGAAAGAAACTGTGATTGCAGGGTTTCTAAATTGGGTAAATTAGCGAGTTGCTTTACTTGATCCGAACTTAAAACTCGATCTCCGAGTGTACCCGCTTTTACGGTAACTTTTTTAGTATCTTTTAAGAATTCTCCGAGTGCTTTAGCAACACCTGACGGATCATCTCCTCCGACAACAATAGCGGTTTGCCCTGTTAGGTGCTCAGAAAGATCTGGTAGCTTATTTTCCTTAGCTGCGATAGTTAAGGAGCTATTTTTAACTACATGAAATTCAGCACCTCTTTGCGACAACTTGTCTCTTAATGTAGTTGTTTCTTCTGAATTAATTCCTTTGTAATCTGTAAGGAATAAATAATCAGAACGATTGAGATAATCAGAAGCTTCTTTGATCAAATAGGATTTTTCGGGTCTCATAATAAATATAAATTAGTTGAGTTCTAGTGTGCTGGTATTAACTTTTACACTCGGGCTCATGGTGCTGCTAATGTAAACACTTTTAATAAACTTTCCTTTAAATCCATCGGGTCTTGAAGATACAATTGCGGCTAATGCTGTTGTGGCATTTTCTTCGAGTTGCAAATTTGAGAAAGAACGTTTACCGACAACCACAGCAAGAACACCTGTTTTGTCCATTTTAAACTCCACCCTTCCGGCCTTCACAGCAGTAATTGCTTCAGTTATATTATCTGTAACCGTACCAGCTTTTGGCGTTGGCATTAGACCACGAGGTCCAAGAACACGCGCAATACTACGAACGCTCTTCATTGAGTCAGTTGTTGCTAGAGCAACATCAAAATCAGTCCAACCGTCTTTTACCTTAGCGATTAAATCTTCAAGACCAGCGTGATCCGCACCTGCTTTTATAGCTTCATCAGTATTTTCTGTAAAAACAATAACACGGACTTCCTTACCGCTTCCATGAGGTAAATTAACAGTCCCTCGAACTCCTTGAGAGCTCTGCTTGGGGTCAACACCCAACGAACATGATACTTCAACGGTTTCGTCAAATTTGACTTTTTCGAATTGAGTGAGTTTTACAAATGCCTCCGGTAAAGTTTTCGTTTCTTCAGAAGAAAACCCTTCCATTGATTTGCGATATTTTTTACTGCGTGAAATCATGATAATAATTAATTAATTGACTACTTCAATCCCCATGCTCCTTGCAGTACCTTCAATAATCCTACAAGCAGCATCTTCATCAGATGCATTCAAATCGTTTTGCTTTGTTTTTACAATTTCCTTTAATTGGTCGCGAGTAACTGTGCCTACTTTATCTCGATTAGGAACACCTGAGCCCTTGGCTAAACCAGCAGCTTTCTTTAACAGGACTGATGCGGGAGGGGATTTTAATATAAAACTAAAAGATTTGTCAGCATATACCGTAATCACAACAGGCAAAATCAAACCTGCCTGATCTTTCGTTTTTGCATTAAACTCCTTACAGAAGCTCATTATATTAACCCCTTGGGCACCTAATGCAGGGCCCACAGGAGGAGCCGGATTGGCTGCACCTGCAGGTAATTGAAGTTTAATAAGACCAACAGCTTTCTTAGACATTTTAAATTTTATTCTTGTTCGGCTTTTTCAACTTGCCAGAATTCTAGTTCAACGGGGGTAAATCGGCCAAAAATGGAGACAGAAACTTTGAGAGTTCCTTTTGCAGGATCTATTTCTTCTACTTCGCCAGTGAGATTTAGGAATGGGCCATCAAGAATTTTGACAACTTCACCATCAGAAAATTGCACTTTGGGCACTTCCTTTCCTTTAGCTTCATCAACTTGATTCAAAATCCGTGCGATCTCATCTTCGCGGAGTGGAGTAGGTGACTCCCTACCTATGAAATTTATGACTCCATCTGTATCTTTAACTTTGTACCATGGTTCTTTTTTTAAAGTTCCCTGATCATCGTAAAGTTTCATTTCCACAAAAACATAACCTGGATAAAACTTACGGTCACGTTGTTTCTTTTTTCCATTCTTGACTTCAGAAACTGTTTCTATAGGGACCAAAACTTCATTTAAGTCTTTCGCAAAATGTTCATCGTCTTCTTTATACTTTGCAAGATAGCGGCGAACTTTGTCTTCGTGATTGGAAAGACACTGCACCGCATACCATCTTAAACCATTAGATAAAGGAGTATTCATGAAAATTACTGGTTAACTCGCGCGAAGTTTTTGGGTTATGAATTCCACCCAATTGGACAATGAAAAATCCGCAACGGATATAAAACAACCAAGTATAATTACTCCAATTACTACAACAATTGTGGATTCCCTAAGCTCAACAAAAGTGGGCCAACTCGCTTTACCAAGTTCAGCAATGGTTTCCTTGTAAAAGGTTCTGACTTTTTTAAATGGATTCAAATTAATTATAAATGGCGGGAGAAGAGGGACTCGAACCCACAGCCTACGGTTTTGGAGACCGGTGCTCTACCAATTGAGCTATTCTCCCCAAGTTTTAATTGGGTGGGGTTACGAGTAAGAATCTTAATTAGGAAATTTCAGTAATGTTACCGGCTCCAATTGTCTTACCACCTTCACGTATAGCAAACCTTTGTCCAGGCTCCATAGCAATTGATTTTTGGAGTACAATTTCAACACCTAAATTATCTCCAGGCATCACCATTTCAACGCCCTCAGGTAACTCAACAATACCTGTTACGTCGGCTGTACCAAAGAAAAACTGAGGGCGATACCCTTTAAAGAAAGGTGTGTGTCTTCCACCTTCATCTTTGTTGAGTACATAAATTTGGGCTTTTGCTTTTGTATGTGGCTTTATACTACCTGGTGCCGCAATTACGTGCCCCCGTTGTATGTCAGTTTTTTCCAAGCCTCTTAGTAAAATTCCTACATTATCACCAGCCTGTCCTTGCCCAAGTTCCTTTCGAAACATTTCAACACCAGTACAAGTAGTTTTGCGTGACTCACCAAGTCCAACGATTTCAATTTCTTCGCCTACTTTAATCTTTCCTCTTTCAATTCTGCCTGTTGCAACAGTTCCACGTCCAGTAATTGTGAAAACATCCTCAACCGCCATTAATAATGGTTTATCAACATCACGAACTGGTTCTGCGACTTCAGAATCAATTGCGTCCATTAGTTTTTGAATTGAACCTAAGCCAAGTTCGCTGTCTTCATTCTCGAGAGCTTTAGTTGCAGAGCCACGTACAATCACTGCACTGTCTCCATCAAATTCATATTTGCTTAAAAGGTCGCGTATTTCCATATCGACCAACTCAAGCAACTCTTCATCGTCGCCAGACATAAGATCACATTTATTTAAGAAGACTACCAGATAAGGTACATCAACCTGCCGGGCTAGCAGAATATGTTCCCTCGTTTGAGGCATTGGGCCTGTGGTCGCATCAACTACAAGAATTGCTCCGTCCATTTGGGCCGCACCAGTAATCATATTCTTAACAAAGTCTGCGTGGCCCGGGCAATCAACATGAGCATAATGCCTGTTGACTGTCTCATATTCAACATGAGAAACCGCAATCGTTACGATTTTCTTATCATCACGTACGGTCCCACCTTTAGCAATATCAGCATAAGATTTAACTTCCGCTAGACCAAGCCTAGCTTGGGCATGCAAAATTGCTGTCGTGAGTGTTGTTTTACCATGGTCTACGTGTCCTATGGTACCTACATTGACGTGAGGTTTAGTGCGTTGGAACTGTTCTTTGGCCATTTAATTTGACTTCGTTTGAATTTATGTGGAGCCCACGAGCGGATTTGAACCGCCGACCTCGTCCTTACCAAGGACGCGCTCTACCGACTGAGCTACATGGGCGGGGGGCATGGAGTTAGAGAAAAGTGTTTCAAACTAAAGAATTGTCATTTCTTGTCAAGTAAAACCAATTTTTTTCATATAATCTCTGTTGTATTTAGAAATTATAGTCTTGATTACTGAAAGAAAAACTTGTAAATATTTATAACTTGCGGGCGTAGCTCAATTGGTAGAGCACCACCTTGCCAAGGTGGATGTCGAGGGTTCGAATCCCTCCGCCCGCTCCATTTTATTCATCAAGAAATATTGATGAAATTTCCTCATTCAATTCTGGTTTGCAAGCTATTATCGAGGTAAAGTTTTTTTCCTTCGAAAAATCTATAATGGAAATTCCCGCTCCACGAAGAATTGGTATTATTGGAAGTATATCATAAGGCTTTAAGTCGATATCGAGCATAACATCTGCTTTTCCTAAGCAAAGAAGATAGTAACCATAGCAATCTCCCCATGTGCGAAATTGAGCATTACGGCTTTTTAACAATTGCCACTTAGATGCAATTGAGGATCGTGCAATCCTGTTTTCATCAGTAGTTAAAACAATTGCATCTCTCCAAGACACGAATGAGCTACAGTGGGTTTTTTTACCATTCAGAAAACAATTATTATTATCACCGACTAATAAATCATTGCCTAATTGAGGAAGCCTAATAGACCCGTAAGTTGGTTGTTGTTTAATCATCAATCCGATAAGGGTTCCGAATAATGGCACACCATTTGCAAAGCTGAATGTTCCATCAATCGGGTCAATTACCCATTTACTCTCATCGTTTGTAAATTCATTTTCGAATTCTTCACCTAAAATTCCGTGATCAGGAAAAAAAAATTTAATTTGATCTCTTATGTATTGTTCGGCATTTAAATCTGCATCAGTTACGATAGACCCATCTGGTTTTATTCTCTCACCTAGCATATTTGAATCGTAATATTTATTTACCAATAAAGAGACTTCTTCAGTCACCTTTTCGACAAACTCGATGAATTTTTGGAAGCTAAGAAAACTCATATTAATATGATCATTTTAACCCTAGATTTTGAAGGTTCGCTCAAAACGGGCATTAGAGAAATTGGTGCGGTCATATCTGAAGGAACCGCTATATTGGCTTTTGAAGATCGAACTATTGAAGGAAATGATGAATGCATTCAATCTTTAAATAGAATATTAAGCTCGCCGCCTGAACTTTTTATCTCACACAATGTACATATTGAAAGAAATCTTTTAAAAAAATACCTACCTTACCGAAAATGTACATCAAACTTTACTGGACTAGAATGGGGTCCATGGTTAGATACAAAGCAAATGTACAAAGTACTGTATCCACAAATCAATCAATATGGACTTCAGTACTTAACGAACCTTTTTGTCAAAAAGGAATCCGAACAAGTTTGTGAAAAATATTGTATGAAGGAAAAAATGAGCCACCATAATGCTTTATACGACGCAATTTGTACATTTTTACTATTTAAAAGAGTAGTTGAAAAAGTTAATATAGGAAAATTTATTCACTAGACTCATCCTCGGGGATTTCCTGATTGTTTAGAGGCGGTGGAATTTCTTCGTTCAAAATTTCTTCTGAGTCTACTTGCTCTTCTCCTTCACTTTGTTCACCTTCGTCTAACTCGATCACTTCAGATATTGCAGTAAGTTTATCCTTTCCAGATAAATTGACCAGTTTTACCCCCTTAGATCCGCGACTCGTTTCTCTCACATTGTCTACCGGGCAGCGAACAGCTTGTCCGACACTAGTAATCATCAGGATTTCACTTTCCGGATCAACACTTAAGGCTCCTATAATTCTTTCTGTGTTCATGGCTGTGACTCCTTGTCCGCCTCGTTTCCTAGGCGTTACATCCTCCACTGCGTCATCATCCAAATTTCCTCCATTGGGTAGAAAAGCACTGAACCGAGTGCGAATACCTAAACCATTCTGGCCCGCAATCAATAGAAGTTTATTATCATCAACAACCAGAAAAGTATTTACTTGATCATTCGGTTTTAGTCGAATGCCGCGAACACCCCGGGTAACCCTTCCTTGATCCCTTAATTGATCACAACAAAATCTTAATCCTTTCCCATTCCTTGTTAAAATTAATATATGATCGTCAGAATTAGTCTTGATCGCTTTTAATACTGTATCTCCTTCATCAACATTAATTCCGATAATTCCACCCTTTCTATGATTTTTATAAGCACTAATTTTAGTTTTCTTAACGACACCTTTTTGCGTACATAAAACCAAGGACTGATCTGATTCAAAAGAATCAATGGAAATTAGAGCTGCGACTTTCTCACTCTTTTGCATTTCAAGAAGGTTTATAATATTTCTACCTTTAGAAGTTCTACTTCCTTCGGGAATTTCGTATGCTTTACCAACATACACACGGCCGTTCTTCATGAAGAACATAAGAGTATCGTGTGCATTGCATGTTTGTAAAATATTAACCGGGTCTTCTTCTTTTTGTCCGCTGCCTATGACACCTTTCCCACCACGATTTTGAGATCGAAATTCCTCAACACCGGTCCTTTTGATAAAACCGCTATTAGTTATTGTTATAACGCATCCGTCGTTTGGAATGAGGTCTTCCATCCGAACATCGCCTTCATATTCTGTAATAGTACATTTTCTATCATCGGCATAAACATCTCTTAATGCACTTAACTCATCCTTGATTAGACTTAATAAAATATGCTCATTTTCAATTATTTCTAATAGTCCAATTATAATAGCCATTAATTCCTGGTACTCAGCATCAATTTTTTCCCGCTCCATTCCAGTTAATTGGTATAGTCTTAAATCTAAAATAGCATTTACTTGCCTATCTGATAATGTATATTTTTCGACTAGATTAGTTTTGGCTTCTATTCGATTTGCTGAAGCTCTTATTATGCGTACAAAATCATCTAAATTATCTTGTGCAATTTTATATCCTTCTAAAATGTGTGCCCGATCTTGAGCTTTTCTAAGCCTAAATTGTGTTCGACGAAGTATTACTTCCCTTCGGTGATCAACATAGCAAACCAAAGCCTCTTTGATATTCATTTGCCTTGGTCTTTTCTTATCCAAGGCCAATAAAATTACTCCGAAACTACTTTCAAGGGCAGTAAGTTTAAAAAGTTTATTAATTGTTACTCTTTCAATCTCACCTTGTTTTAACTCTACTACAATTCTAGTTGTCTCGGTAGATTCGTCCCTTAAATCGCTTACGCCATCAAGAATTTTGTCTTTTACTAAATCAGCTATACGGGTGACAAGTGTTGCTCGATTGGCATTGTATGGAATTTCAGAAATTATTATCTGTTGTTTTCCATTGGGTAATTCTTCGGTGTTAATAGTGCCCCGCATTCTAACAATACCTCTACCAGTATGCATATAGGAATTAATTCCAGATCTTCCAGCAATTGTTCCACCTGTCGGGAAATCTGGACCCGGTAAAATTTCCATTATGTCTTCTATTGAGCAATTAGGCTGATCAATTAAAAGGCAGACGGCATCAATTAATTCTCCCAAATTATGAGGTGGAATATTTGTAGCCATACCCACTGCAATACCAGAAGAACCATTCATTAAAAGGCATGGCAAAGAAGAGGGGAGAACAGTTGGTTCAGTTGAACTTTCTTTGTAGTTTGGCGCGAAGTCAACTGTATCTTCGTCAATATCTTTAAGGAGTTCCTCCGCAATTTTTGTTAACCTACACTCTGTGTATCGATAAGCTGCCGCAGAATCTCCGTCAACAGAACCAAAATTACCTTGACCATCAACTAGTGGATATCTCATTACCCATGGCTGTGCCATCCGTACAAGAGTATCATAAACTGAACCATCACCGTGTGGATGGTAATTCTTTAGGACTTCACCTACGACACCAGCACACTTGTCATAGGCACGGCTATGAAGTAATCCTTCGCGAAGCATGGCATACAAAACTCTTCGGTGTACTGGCTTAAAACCATCACGAGCATCTGGTAAGGCCCTGCTTACTATAACAGACATCGAGTAATCGATGTATGCAGATTGCATGATATCGCTAATATTTCCTGAAAAGAGTGATTTATTATTGTCTGTCATTTTAAATATTTTAAGCGTCTAAAAATGAAACATTTAGTGCATTATCTTCTATAAATGCTCTACGCGGAGGAACTTCTTCTCCCATTAGCATTGTAAAAATATTGTCTGCTGCAATTGCATCTTCAATTTCAACTTTTATCAAACTACGCTTTTCAGGGTCCATCGTTGTCTCAAAAAGTTGCTTTGGGTTCATTTCGCCCAAACCTTTGTATCTTTGGATTTGAAGACCTTTTCTACCCTGCTTTCTGATTGTTTCAAGGAAATTCAATACCGAAAAAATATCTACCTTTTCTTCTTTTTCTTCTGAGCCACTATTAGAGACAATATGGTAATCAGATGCATCTTCTTTGTTTGAAAAGAGCGTATAATTAATCCCTAACTCATGACATTGTTTCAATATTTTCTCAACTTCATGTGACTCATATATTTCGTGAATTGAAATTCTTTGGCTAACCTTGAGGCCATTTATTTCTATTTCTCTCGTAAGGGAGTCAACTTCGTCTTCTTCTACAATTTGTTGTGACAACATGAAACCAGCTTTTGCTTCAATATCTTTAAAGAATCTAATTTCCTCATCATTCCCAGTTCGAATACGAGCCAAGTATCGTGGGAGTATTTCAGTATTGCCATCTAATTGAGCAAGCAACCTAGTTAAAGTACACCCATAGCGTTGTATTCCCCTGCCCAGTGCCTCAATTTTCAGAAAATGTTCAATAAGAACCTTAATTTTATCTTCTGGAAATAAATAATTATCACTTTTCCTTATAAATTCGACATCCTCACAACCCAGCGAGAGTAGAATTTTACTCATCTCTGCGTCATCTTGTATATATTGCTCAGTTTTTCTACGTTTTATTTTATATAATGGAGGGCGTGCTACATAAACAAAGCCGCTTTCTATCAATCCCTTCATTTGTCTAAATAAAAATGTGAGGAGAAGGGTTCTAATGTGCGCTCCATCTACATCCGCATCTGTCATTATTATAATCTTGTGATAACGAGCTTTACTCGCGTCAAATGCACCTTCACCCTCATGGTCGCCAATTCCTGTGCCTACCGCTGTTATTAAGCTTCTGATTTCCGCATTATTAAGAACTTTATCTAGCCTTGCCTTTTCGACATTTAACAATTTTCCCCTTAATGGAAGAATTGCTTGCGTTAATCTGTCCCGCCCCTGCTTTGCCGAACCTCCGGCAGAATCACCCTCTACGATGTAAAGCTCGCTTTTTGCCGGGTCTTTTTCAGAACAATCAGCAAGTTTCCCGGGAAGCCCTCCACCAAATAAGGCCCCCTTTCTTACAGTCTCTCGTGCCTTTCTTGCAGCTTCTCGTGCCCGTGCGGCTTGGATTACTTTTTGAATTAAAGATTTTGCAATATCGGGATTCATCTCAAAATAATACTTCATTTTCTCCCCAACGATCTTCTGTACAATTCCGTCGACTTCTCGATTCGAAAGTTTGGTTTTCGTCTGCCCTTCAAAACGAGGTTCTGGAACTTTTACGGATATGACAGCTGTTAAGCCTTCTCGAACATCATCTCCGGTCAACGATAATTCTTTTTCTTTAAGTAAATCATTTTGCCTAGCATAATTATTTATCACCCGAGTCAAAGCTGTTCGAAATCCAGATAAATGCGTACCACCTTCTACATTATGAATCGAATTAGCGTATGCGTAAAGTTGATCAGAAAATGAATCGTTGTAAATTAATGCTACATCTAAAATGATCGTTCCTTCACCGGTTTCTGCCGGTGCTTCACCAGTAAATGAAATTGGTTCTTTGGTCAGGCAGTTTTTATTTTGATTTAAATACATCACATATTCACTAATCCCGTCTTCGAAAATAAAAGTTTGCTCACGCTCCCCCTTATCTTCTTTAAGAGAAATCTTAACCCCAGGGTTAAGAAAAGCTAATTCTCTTAATCTTTTTGCTAAAATATCAAATTTAAATTCTCTTGTTTCGGTAAAAATTTGTTCATCTGGGAGGAATGTTACCTTAGTACCTGTTGATTGACATGAACCTACCACCTTAATTTTTTCAGTGGTCTTTCCCCTTGAAAAGCTCATTTGGTGAATTTTCTCGTCCCGCCTTACTTCAGCTACAAACCATTCGGACAATGCATTTACACACTTAGCACCAATTCCGTGTAACCCACCTGATACCTGATATGCTCCCTTGCCAAATTTGCCTCCTGCGTGAAGGTTAGTTAAAACCAATTCCAATGCAGGCATATTATGCTTGGGATGAACATCTACAGGAATTCCTCGACCGTTGTCCTGAATGGAGCAGGAACCATCAGCATGAAGGTGAACTTTTATTTCTGAACAATGCCCCGCTAACGACTCATCAATAGAATTATCAACAATCTCAAAAACACAATGGTGCAACCCTCTTTCGTTGGTGTCACCAATATACATATCAGGACGCTTTCGAACTCCCTCCAATCCCTCCAATTTCTGAATTTGGGATGAATCGTACTTTTCTTCTTTTTTTGTGTTTTTATCTTCTGACATAATTGACATTTAAATTGGTTTTTAGAGTACGCTGTTATTCTTTCAGGACAAAGGATTTGCCAAGGTTTTAAATTAAGATTTTTTACTTGTAATGAAGAGT
>CAWUUU010000129.1:0-6865 GCA_963924995.1 uncultured Opitutales bacterium | reverse complement strand
ATGCGGTTTGGCGAGATCGAAATGTCCGTTCCTTTTGGAATCTCTACTTACGCCACAACTGGAGTAATCAAGAACATAGTTATAAAACAAGGTCCTGGGGTAAAATAAGTAATCGTTTGAAAAAAGTGTTACTTTATAATAAGAGTACTCCGCATAATCCATGAGTCCGATATTTGCAGACATTTAGGTAACTGAACTGGTTTCAGCAGGGTCTTTGTTTTAAAAACTATAGGAAATCCCTTATGGACTAAGGGAGTTGAGGAAATATAATTAGGTTTTCAGGAACATAACTTTTTGTCCATCCCATGTACCGCCTACCGTAATTACCTGACTAGCGAACTTCAACCGTTTGCCCGGTTTTATAAATAAAAGATTCTGTAGTGTACATGTATTTTTGTTGAAACTAATTATCAATGAAATTTTAAGTCGCGTTTCAGATTGAATCAATAGTAGCAGTGTTTTCTCGAAGTCTAAGTTGTCCACAGGCGGCATCAATATCATGCCCCTTTTCCATTCTTAAAGTAACGCGTGGTGCATTCTCCCGCTCCACTTGCGATCGAAAAGCATTTATCTGTGCAATTTCAGGTCTTTCCCATTTCATTCCATCCACTTTATTGTAGGGAATTAAATTTACTTTTGCATTTAACCGCCTTGCGTGTTTGGCCAGTAAAGTTGCCTGACCTAGGTCATCATTTACTCCTTTAATCAAAATATATTCCAAGGTGATCATTTTTTTTCGCTCTTCTATAAACCTCTCACAGGCATCGATTAATTCGCCGATCGGATAGCGTTTATTGATTGGCATAATTTGTTCCCTAGTTCGATCGTCTCCACCATGCAAAGAAATAGCCAATCGTATTTGAGCGGGATATTTCGATAATTCAAGAATTTGTGGCACTAGACCACTTGTAGATAGAGTGATATGTCGTGCTCCAATACCTAAACCATCAGGTGATAAAATCTGATCGAGGGCAGGTATCATTGCGGGTAGATTGGCAAGCGGTTCTCCCATTCCCATGAAAACTAAATTATCAATCCTACGCCCTGCCTTTGTTCGGGCAATAAGGACTTGTCCGACAATCTCACCAGTAGTTAAATTTCTTTTCAAACCATCCATGCCACTGGCACAGAATTTACAACCCAATGCACAGCCTACTTGAGTGGATACACATAATGTAAGTCTTGATGCCCGAACACCTTTAGTTCCTTCAGTTGCAGGAATGAGTACGCTTTCAATTAATTGATCGTCTCGTAATTTCCAAAGAAATTTTTGCGTCGTATCTGCTGATCCCTGTTCTTTGGCCAATTCCATTGGCATGAGATCCCATTCTTTTTTTAACTCTTCCCGTAAGCCGAGTGAAAGGTTACTCATCTTTTCGAATTCGAGAATCCCTTTTTCGTAAATCCACTCCCGAATCTGTTTATTTCGATAGGTAGGCAATCCTTTGAATTTCCACTCTTCAAATGGAATATCGATCAGAAGTTGTTTCCTGTTTTTAATCTGCACCATAAAAGGTTTCTGCCCGAAAATGGCAGTCCCTACAAGTTAAACTAATCACTGAAGAACTTGAGTTAGATGCTTATGCAATTACTTGGTGTATTGGTTCAGCCCCTTCCACCCCGACTAGACTTTTGTCTAATCCCCCATGGAAGTAAGACAAGTTGTTAGGATCAAGGCCAAGCTGATTTAAGATGGTGGCGTGCAGACGACGAACATGAAAACGGTCTTTCACTGCTTGACTGCCCAGTTCATCTGTTTCTCCTACACTTATGCCGCCCTTAATTCCACCACCAGCCATCCACATAGTGAATCCCCAGGAATTGTGATCCCGACCAGTCCCACTTGCATACTCGGCAGTGGGTTGACGGCCAAATTCACCCCCCCATACGACAAGCGTTTCATCAAGTAATCCTCGCTGTTTTAAGTCCTTAAGCAAACCTGCGATCGGTTTATCTGTATTCCCCGCATGGTAGGAATGGTTTTTGACTAAATCCCCATGGGCGTCCCAATTATTATCGTTATGGTGACCTCCGGAATAAACCTGAATGAATCGAACGCCCCGTTCAACTAGTCTGCGAGCAAGCAGGCACTTGCGGCCAAACTCATCGGTGTTAGTACCATCCATTCCGTATAAGTCTTTTATATAGCCCGGTTCTTTATCCACATCGACAGCCTCTGGAGCGGATGCCTGCATTTTGTAGGCAAGTTCATACGAGGCAACCCGTGCGGCCAAGTTTGTGTTGTCATACCTTTCTGAAAGGTGGCCCTCGTTCATCGTTCGTAGATGATCTAGCAGAGTCCGTTGTTGTGAGCGTGTCATACCGTGTGCGTTTTCCAAGTCGAGGATAGGGCTACCCTGTGAACGTAACACAGTTCCCTGATAACTGGCCGGCATATAGCCACTCGACCAGTTTTTCGCACCGCTAATGGGTCCACCAGTTTTGTCGAGCATCACTACATAGCCAGGCAGGTTTTCGTTCACGCTGCCTAATCCATAGTTAACCCATGAACCGAGGGAAGGATGACCAGAAAGTAAATTTCCAGCGTTCATCATGAGCATAGCCGATCCATGAATAGGAGACTCTGCCTTCATAGAATGGAGAAAAGCGATATCGTCTACACAGGAACCAACATGAGGGAACAGGTCGGAAACATATTTTCCACATTCTCCGTAGGGTCGAAATTTCCACTTCGGCCCGACCACACGGCTTTCACTACGTTTTCCACCACGACCAAAAGTTTTTACTTTTATGAATTTTCCATCGAGGGGATAAAGGGCGGGTTTATAATCAAAAGTATCTACTTGGCTCGGGCCCCCGTACATAAAAAGAAAAATGACCGATTTCGCCTTTCCGGGAAATGCCGAATTCTTGGGAGCGAGCGGATTGACGAAACTAGGTGTTTGTGCAGCAAGTGCCTTGTTTGAGAAAAATCCGTCCTGTGCGAGCATGCCGGTCAATCCGAGCGAGGCAAATCCTCCACCCAAATCCTTAAGAAATTCTCTTCGATGTAAACGGTTACAAAATGTGTTGGTTGGTTTATCGTTCATAATTAGTCGAGGTAAACAAATTCATTGAGGTTAAGGGCGAGCAGGGCAAATCGATTGAGAGCTTCCTCATCTGAAAGATTAAATTTTACCTTCATATCCCCAATCATTTTCTCGCCGGCTTTCACTTCCTTCTCGGTGGGGTCTCTGGATAGGACAATTCTAAGACCATGTTGGACTTGGCTGGTATGTTTGTCTCCGCCTTCTTTTCGAAGTCGGTTGGCAAACGCTTTGGCGGAATCATTCATAAATTTTCCGTTCAACATATTAAGAGCCTGAGTAGGAACCGTGGTGTTAAACCTGACCGGACAGGTGGAGTCCGTATCAGCCATATCGTGGTTAACCAGAAGTGGCATTTGCATGGATCTCATGACCTTGACGTAGACGCTTCTGCGGTTCGCTTGTTCGGGCGTGCTGCTACCCCAGCCTTTACCTTTTACCGAAGAACCTGCTAGAACAATATCGGGTACGGGGGGGGTCACGCTTGGCCCGCCCAATTCAAGATTGATTGTCCCACAGGCGTTCAGCACTGAGTCACGAATTTCCTCTGAGGTGAGCCTTTTCATATCAAAGCGCCATAATCTTTGATTTAAAGGATCTTCCCGAAGAGCCAAGTCATTCGGTTTGGATGATCTCTTGTAAGCATCTGAAGTCATAATTAATTTGTGCATCGCCTTGATATCCCAATTGGAATCTATAAATTGTACTGCAAGCCAATTAAGCAAATCGGGATGAGTGGGTGGAGTGCCTTGAAAACCAAAGTCGCTTGAGCTTTCCACAATCCCTCGGCCAAAATGGTATTGCCATATGCGATTAACCATTACCCGGGCGGAGATTGGGTTTTCTTTAGATCCGATCCACTTGGCCAATACTGTTCTTCTTCCCGAGGATTTGGCGAACTTTTGTATTGCAGGTTCAGGAGGGCTAAGCACGGATGGGAAGGCGGGGGAAACTACTTCTCCTTCAAGAGCGGGATTGCCTCTGCGTAGAATCTTGGTCACCCGCTCACCTTGTTCGCCGACAGCGAGTACTTTATAATGATCAGATTTTGGCTTTTGAGAAAAATGCTTCGTAAGGTCTCGCTTCCATGCTTGATAGCGACCAAAAGTACCGTCACTCATCACTTTTTTAGCGTGTTTACGAATAAGTCCGGCGAGATCAACGGCTTCTTCAAAACACTCCAATCCCAAATCGATGTATTGTCCGCCAACTGTTTGTCGGCAGTGTACTGCCACAACATTCTTACCAGTTTGCAAAACATCGGCACTTATATCAGTAATGTCGTGCGTCTGGTATTTCGAAATATGTCCAGGTTTTTGAAAAACGAGTTTACTATTAAGATATACCTCCACATCTTCATCATGGTGTAGGTTCAACCGTAGAGTTTTGGGAATGGCCGCCAAGCGAAAGGAAGTCCTCATCCAGATATCTTTACTCTTCCATATGGTTCTCACATTCGCCTTGGGGGTTCCCTTGGTTCCAAATCCACCTATTCCGCTTTTCCAATCTCTGGCATCAAATCCGACTTCAATCCATTCCTGCTTGGGCTTTCTTTCCAGATAATTCCACTGGCTTCCTTTACCTCTGGCATCCTCGAGTAATAAAACTGGTTTCGTACGAACTTTAGTCGACTTTGGGATAGAAGCATCTTTACGAAAGGCAACGAGGAACTTTTCTTCAAAACCAGTCATCAGCGACCTAAGTGTTTGCCTACGCAATTCCCATTTCTGAATATCTGATTCATATGTTTTATTTCCAACTTGGCCTTTTACTTCTATCACATTGGAGTCACCCCTTCCATGAGGAGTGATGTTCGCAAAAAACGAGAGCATGGAATAATAATCTTTAGTTGGGATTGGATCGATTTTATGGTCGTGGCAACGAGCACAACCAACAGTCATACCAAGAAAAACCTCAGTTGTGGTACGAACAATATCGTCTAAATAATCATAACGGGCCAGCACACGATCTGCGGGTTCATCGTCCCAGATACCGAGTCGGTGGAATCCAGTCGCGGTGATGGCTTCGGCATTCGCCTCTGGAAGTTCGTCCCCAGCCAGTTGTTCGAGAATAAACTGATCGTAAGGCTTGTTTTGATTGAATGCATTAATCACATAATCCCGATAACGCCATGCATGAGGTTTATTTCCATCCCGTTCATATCCGTTGGTCTCTGCATAACGTACCAGATCAAGCCAGTGACGACCCCATTTCTCTCCGTAATGAAGTGAGGAAAGTAGAGTTTCTATCTCTTGTTCATAAGTTTCCTCATTTTTTGAAGTAACAAATTCCGTGGTCTTTTCAAAAGTAGGGGGAAGACCAATCAAATCAAAATAAATTCTTCTTAAAAGAGCAGTCTTATCTGCCATAGGGTTGGGTTTTAAATTGGACTCTTCCAGTTTTTTTAAAATAAATCGGTCGATTGGATGACTCACACCGGTGAGTATGGGAGGCGATTTCCTTTCAAGTGCCTTGTAAGCCCAGTGGTTCATGGTTCGTTCATTAACCTCCGTGTTCCCTTCCTCTTCACTATGAGAACCCACGATTTCGTCAGCAGGATCGAAGGGTAACCCGAGCTCAATCCATTTCCCTAAATTCTCGATATCCTGATTGCTAAGTTTCCCGATCGGGGGCATTTGATGTTCTTCGTCCGAATAGGATACCATTTTTAACAAGAGGCTATCCTTAGGATTTTCAAAATTTACAGATGTTCCTAATTCTCCACCTTCTAAAATTCCCTCCCTGGTGGTAAGGCGTAATTCGGCTTTAATCTTTTCTCGGGCACCATGGCATTTCCAACAATTATTTTCTAAAAGTGGCTTAATTTCTTTTTTCCAAAAACCAAAACCATTGACTGGATTCACTTCGGGTCCACCAACTAAAATACTGGCCGTCTGGCACAACAAAGCTATGAGGATGGCAGCGAGTCTGAAATTAGAAAATTCCATAAAAATTATTTTATTCGTGGGTTTTTTTCGGGCAATTCATACTAGGCAACTTGTAACGAAAGGTACCCAAGTTTGGTAGAAATTTCTTCAGCTGTTTTTCTAATTAATTCTCCAGCTCGTTTCATTTCATCCCCGTTTAATCTAATGGTTGGTGCCACTAACCAGATTGCACCAGCCACCGTGCTTTTACGATTTTTTACGATGGCACCCACACAAATCTGGCCTTCCATCTCTTCCTCGCGATCCACTGCATAACCCAGTGATTGTACCCGATCGAGTTCTTCATTCAATTTGGATTGGGTGGTAATAGTTTGGGGTGTAAATCGATTTAATTCTAATCGTGACAATGTGTTCGCCCGTTCTTTAGTAGATAACTCGGCGAGATATGCTTTGCCTGGTGCTGAAGTATGCAGGGGGAATCGTAAGCCAGGTTTTACTTTAAAGCTGAAATTGTGAATTCCGTCGATCTGCTCCAAGACGATTCCCTCGTCGCCTACTAATACACCTGCTAAAAGGCTCTCCTTGGTCGCATCTCTTAAATTGTATAAGTAGGGAATGACGGTTTCAAGAAAGGAGGGATCACCCGATACTGGGGTGGCTAGTTGCAGAAGTTTTTCCGATAGAATGTACTTGGGCTCACCTTTACTTTTTCGAACATATTTTCTCCGTTCCAAAGTGGTCATGATTCGGTAAACACTATTTACTGGAAGTTTTAAATGGGCGGCGACCTCATTTACCGATAACCCTTCCGTGCGCTCGTTAAGCAACTCAATTATCGTAAGTGCCCGATCTAATCCTGGCACATTATATTTTTTTTCTGATATAGAAGTCATAAGTTGAAATATAGATTATAAGCCAAATATCGAAAAG
>CAWUUU010000128.1:0-2930 GCA_963924995.1 uncultured Opitutales bacterium | reverse complement strand
AGCTTCGGGGAGAGTTTTCAAATCCTTAAGAACAGGAGCCTTCTTCAGATCAGGGCTGAGGAAATACACCCCGCTGGTATGGGGGTAGCGACCGGTCATCATGCTCGCCCTTGATGGATTGCAGACTGGAGACTGGCAATGACCGTTGGCAAAAAGTGTGCCCATCTTGGCCAACCGGTCGATGTTCGGCGTCTTGGCTTGAGGGTGACCACCAAGACAGCCGACCCAGTCGTTCAAATCGTCGATCGAAACGAGCAGGACATTGGGCTTCGAACTTTCAGCTGCCGAAAAAAAGAAAGAGGTTAAGAAAAAAAATAATAAAGGGATTGAGTTTTTCATACTTAAGATTGTCAGTAAATACAAAGGTATGCCCTAGGATTTTTATCCACAATGAAAAATCCTTAATTACCAATAAATTCCCTTAAGAGGTAGTACCCCGAAACGGATGGCCTGTATAGCCAAGCCGACATGATATATGAACCGAAGCCGGGTCTTAATTGGATCACCTCCAGGAAGC
Source organism: uncultured Opitutales bacterium (assembly GCA_963924995.1). Taxonomy (GTDB): domain Bacteria; phylum Verrucomicrobiota; class Verrucomicrobiia; order Opitutales; family Seribacteraceae; genus Seribacter. The sequence goes on along the minus strand of CAWUUU010000128.1, from coordinate 2,413 downwards.
GTTGGGTAACCCCTACCCTGATCATCGCATGAAACTATTTCCTGTAGCCCGCAACTTTGCGCTTGGCAAGCAACTGAGTCTTTAAACCTATAAGGTGATCCGCGTATTTGGGATTACCAGCCAAGTTCTTAAATTCGGCGGGGTCGTTCTTTAAGTCATACAATTCCTGTCCCTTTTCCCCGTGGCCCCAGTGAATGTAGCGCCAGTCGTCAGTGCGAATGGATTCCCCACCATTACGACTGATGGTGAATGCCATTTTCTTCTTCCATGCCTTGGAAACCGGATCATCGATGAGCGCCACCAGACTCTTGCCCTGAAGCACACTTGGCGGAGTGAGGCCGGCAAGTTCGGCGAGAGTGGGGTAAAGATCAACCAGCTCGGTAATCTTTTTTGTCCGTCCCCCGTGCGTGTCCTTCATCCATGGAACGGAGAGAATGAAAGGTACACGGGTCGATTCTTCAAACAAATGCTGTTTTTGAAATTTGTGATGCTCGCCAAGCAGGTATCCGTGATCGCTGCTAAAAACAATGATCGTGTCTTTCTTTCGCCCTAATTTTTCAAGTGCCCGGATCACCTTACCGGCTTGAGCATCCATGTACGAAACACTTGCGTAGTAGGCCTGTAACAGGCCCTTGTGGAGTTCCGGGGTCACGCCGTAACTATCAATAGCCTTGTATCCGCGGATGATCTTGGGTACATCCTCGAGGTCATTCGCGGGAACAACCGGTGCCTTCATCTCCTTGCGATCGTAAAGTTCGAAATATTTTTTCGGAGCCACGAGTGGGACATGTGGGCGCACGAAGCCCACTGCGAGGAAGAAAGGTTTCTCATGATGCTTCTTGAGAAAATTGATGGCCGCCTCAGCTGCCATCCCGTCGGCATGCACCAGATCGTCGCCCTCCGCCTCCACACCTTCGAAAGTTTGCGAGCCCTTATCCTTGGGAGACCAATGGGTACTCACGCCTGGAGCGTGCTGTTCAGGTGCCTTGATATTGACGACCTGATCCCAGGAAAGGGGATCGTCTCGTGTGGCGGTTCCAGCAATGATTTCAGCCGGGATACCCATATGGTAGATTTTACTGACCCGTCCGACACGGTATCCGTTTTTTCTAAATAACTGTGACATCGTGACGACATTGGGCATGTTTCCACGCAGGGTACCGGCATTACCCAGCGTCCCGTTGGTGTAGGGATAGAGCCCTGACATCAGCGACGCACGGGATGCACCACACACGGGATATTGACAATGCATATTCTCAAAGCGCATCCCGAGACTGGCCAGCTTATCGAGTTCCGGCGTTTTGCATTGCGGATGTCCAAATCCACTCAATGCCGTATTGAGGTCATCAGACATAAAAAACAAAACGTTTGGTTTTGATTTTTTGGCTAAGACAACAAAGCATGCTGTAAAAAAGAAAATAAATAATGGAATCAATTTTTTCATAATAAAAAGAGGTATGGATTGTAAAAAATATCTATTTGTTTTTTTCACAATGAAAAATCCTTCATTAAGAATGAATTTTTACTTACATGGTTTAATTTTAATCAAAGCTTATCTCAGATAACGGAATATCATAATCCACCCGCTGATTACCCCGAACATCCCATATTTCCGCCTTTACCTTGGGAGCCTCTTGATCAAAATCTACCGTCAGTAAACCAAAGTGGTTTTCCATAATGGGCCCTTCCAATCGATTTTTATTAGGTGTCGCAAATCTCCATGTACTAGATAAACCACTGGAGGTAATATCATAAATAGGATAGCAATCAGAATGTTCAAATTTTGAGACCTCTGCGTAGTGTACATCGCCGCTGATAAAAAGAAGATGTTCCGCTTTGGTTTTCTTGATCAGTTGAATGAGGCGTTCCTGTTCATGAGGAAAATTTGTCCAGGACTCATACCCATTATATTCATGAGAAAACTGTGACCCTGATGCAACGATCCGTAAGTCCGCTTTTATTTGTAGTTCATTTTCTAACCATGTCCATTGTTCTTCACCAAGAAAAGTTTGGGAACCATCCTTATGCGGAAGGTATTGTGGTCGGTAAAAAAAGCGACCCGGGATCTTTTGTCCTTTCGGTAATCGAATTAAGTCATCCCTAAATGTACGATTATCCAGAAGGATAATCTGAATAATTTTGTCTCGATATTTTTTATAAACTGAGTGGTAAATGCCTTTGTGTTTATACCTCTCGGAATTTTTGGGTTCCTTGAAAAAATCCAAAAATATTTTCTTGGATGCCTCCTTATGAGGATATTCTTTACCCGAATCATTTTGGCCATAATCATGATCGTCCCAGGTGGCCAGTACCTCCGTATTTTTGATTAAATGCTGATATGATTCCTTGGAACCTAACTGTTTATATTTGTTTCGGAGAAGTTCCATATCGTGGGTATCCCCGTAAATGTTAT
>CAWUUU010000127.1:0-4107 GCA_963924995.1 uncultured Opitutales bacterium | reverse complement strand
CCATGCACATGGTTGGGTCGATATGAAGCTCACTGTAAGGTCTGCCAACTTGGAATTGTACTGCATCAAACCAAAACACAAGCAACACGGTGATCGTATCCAGATTGTTTTGAAGGGCTAAAGCAAGTGGGGCCGATGAGTATTCAAATTCATATGCCAAAAAATACCAAGACAATCATGTCAAAGAAAGCTTCGTTACCTTGTGATAACTTAGAGTGAATACAAAGCTCTCCATTATAAGTTTACTTTAAGGGAGTCCCGAAATTTAGCTACCACCACTCAGCTAGAAGTAAATGAATAAGACGGTTTATTCAAAGCTAGCATGGGATGTGACTTTGCTGTAATTTTATTTTATAAGAAAAAACTTAAACTTAATGATTTAAACAAAGCATAGTATGACAAAATATTTTATAATGACCGTAGTCATTTTTTTTACCCTCACTGGATGCGGAAATAACCCAATGGAAGGTACCGCCAAACCCGAGATATCTCTAATGGATGCGGTACTGAAAGGAAAAGTGGAAATTGTCCGTGAGCACATTACAGTTGGCACAAAATTGGATGAACCGGATCCGAAAAGTGGCTCCACTGCACTAAATGCTGCTGCCACTTTTGGACAAACGGAAGCGGCGCTCATGCTAATTGAGAATGGTGCCGATCTGGAAGTTCAGAATAATGAAGGTTCCACCGCATTGATTACCGCCGCATTTTTCTGCCGAACTGAAATTGTAAAAGCTTTGTTGGGAAAAGGGGCGGAGCGTGGTGCAAAAAATAACGCTGGAGCAACCGCACTTGATTCCGTAGCCGGACCATTTGATGAGATAAAACCAGTTTACGACCTGCTGCAGGGAATACTGGGGCCAGCCGGCTTAAAGCTCGATTACCAGCGAATAGAAGCAACCCGACCCAAAATTGCTGAAATACTGAAGCATGAAAAATAAAATCCTGAATCGGGACGGGTATGGGGAATGCCTACCTATCCAATTTTATTTGAGCAATAACAGAGACCGTTTCAGAAAAATCGATTTGAGTCTTTCTTGTAAAATTAAATTTCTTTTTGATTACATGAATCCCATGCGATGGTCGGTCTGTAAGGCAATAAAGGCAATCTGTATGCACTCTTAAATCTTGATTATTTTTTACCAAAAAACCTGTTGTCCTAAAAAGTCGCTTTTGAGTTATTACCTATCAGTCTTAACTTCCTTCTAACTCCTAAATCCAGTTATTTAAAAAACTGTCATGAATATTAAGAACTCCCTCCTCCTTACCGTATTATTTCTATCGTTCTGGATGTCTTCCGCAGCATTTGGAGAAAAGCCCTCAACGGTCATTCCCGTTCCATCGCCTCTGAAAAAGTTCATGCCGAGGCTACACCAAGAGAAACTCAAGGAGGCAAAAAACGCCAAGATCGATTTTGTAATGATCGGTGACTCCATCACTCATTCGTGGAGCAAATACCCGGGCGCTTTTGAAGGGAGTAATCTGCTCAACCTTGGTTTTCCCGGTGATCGTACGCAGAATGTTCTCTGGCGCATTGAAAATGGGGCACTTGATGGAATTTCTCCAAAGATTGTGACCCTGATGATCGGTACCAACAACATCCACGAGAACAAAAAAGCGTATCCACCGGACAAACCGCAGGATGTCTTTGAAGGAATCCAGGCCATTGTAAACGAAGCGCGAGCTCGCCTGCCTAAGTCGAAAATCGTGATCTTCTCTATCTTTCCGAGAAAGGCGGGCCCTGCCTTTGAGAGAGCAAAGTCGGTCAATGCCATGTTGCCACAACTTGCAGATGGTAAATATGTATCTCATTTTGATTTGAATCCCTTTTTCACAACTGAAAAAGGTCAGCAGGATAAAACATTTTATAACAAGGACTTACTACACTTCAATGAGCAGGGATATTTTCTTTGGGCCAAGGCCTTAAAGCCTTTGTTGGAAAAGCATGGCTTGAGGGTGAACTTGAATGCTCTTCCTGCGAGTACCAGTGATCCTCGTCCAATCACCAAAAATAATAAACCAAATATCATATACTTCATGCTGGATGAATGGGGTTATTTCGAATCATCGGTCATGGGGCATCCTATTCTGAGCACGCCAAATATCGATAAGGTGGCATCCGAAGGGATCCGCTTCACTCAGTTTCTGGCTGGTGCCAGTGTCTGCGCCCCCACGCGTAGCACGCTCATAACTGGCCAGCATACCGGCCATACGACCGTTCGCGGACCCGGTTGTTTGCGTGCGGATGAGGTGACCATCGGCAGCATGCTCAAGGACGCCGGGTAAGCAACTGGTGGTTTCGGCAAGTGGGGGCTTGGCGATGTAGGTACGACAGGTGTACCCGAGAAGCATGGTTTTGATGTCTTCTTTGGTTATTACAATCAGACTCACGCCCATACCTTTTATCCAAGGTATCTCATTCGCAACAGTAAGAAGGTACCACTCGCAGGAAATACTGGAGACTTTCTTAAGGGCAAAACCTTTTCACATTCCCTGATCTTTAAGGATAGTCTGGACTTTATCCGTGAGAACAAGGATCGCCCCTTCTTTGCTTATCTTCCATGGACGCCCCCTCATGGTTTTTGGACAATGCCTGACAATGAACCCGCATGGAAAAAGTACAAAGACAGGAAATGGGATGCCGCGAATCAAAAGGGGACTCATGATGCCCAAATGTATGCGGCCATGGTGGAAATGGTGGACCGGCAAATTGGCGAGATCATGGACTTGCTGAAAAAACTGAGGATCGACGATGATACCATTATTTTCATTTCCGGCGATAACGGCGGGAAGACCTATTTTAAAAGTGATAAATATCCACATGGATTTCTGGCTCCTAACCTGAATCCCAAGACCGGTGAACGTTTCCGCGGAGGGAAGGGCGATTTTTATGAAGGCGGAATCAGGGTCCCCTTTATTGCTCGATGGCCGGGCAAAATAAAAGCAGGCACCGTTTCCGAACACTTGGGCTATTTTCCAGATGTCATGCCAACACTCGCAGAAATTGCTCATGCAACCCCACGAAAGGATACCGATGGTATTTCAATCTTACCTACCTTACTCGGAGAGAAGACTACCGACCGAAAACAAAATAACCATGAGTATCTATATTGGGAAAACAAGAAGAGTATTGCCCTTCGCATGAATGATTGGAAAGCGATCAGACCCAATAAAAACCTGCCATTTGAGCTTTATGATTTGAGTAAGGATATTGAAGAGCTCCACGATGTAGCTACCCAATTTCCCGATATTATTAAGAAAGTGACTACCTATGCAAAGAAAGCTCATACACCTGTTCGATTGGGCAAAGTGGTCGATGCATCGTTGGGATTCAAGGGACACGGGAAGGACTGATTTCCTTGATTGCCAACAATGAAATCGGGGCGAAGCGGGAAAATATGGGTGAACGCAAACATTTTGGGTAGTTAGAACCATGACTAAATTAGCAAGAAATGCCTGAATTACTTCAACGGTGGTCTGAAGTGCTGAATCGGGGAAATGCTACGATTGGGAATATAAAAATAAGAAAAAATTGAGTATATTAAGAATAATCTCGTTGATGATTTTACTCCACTCGCATGGGGTTTTAACTTTTGCAAATGATTGGAAAGGGAAACCTTCCTTATGGAAAGATTATCAGCGTTTTGATTTCAAGGTGGGTGAAAAGGCGTGCTATGTTGTGGTTCCAAAAAAACCTGCACCTGAGAAATTTTGGGTTTGGCGAGCAAGGTTTCCCGGTTATCACTCTGAGGCAGATGTTCTTCTTCTTGATCGCGGTTTTCACATAGCATACATAAATACCAATGGTATGCTGGGATCCCCTCATGCGATGAAGCACTGGGACGAATTTTATGAAACCATGACTCAGCAGCATGGTTTAGCCAGCAAAGTGGCACTTGAAGCCGTCAGTCGCGGGGGTCTCTTTGTATACCGCTGGGCAGCAAGGCACCCTGATCGAGTGGCTTGTATATATGCGGATGTTCCTGTATGCGATTTCAAGAGTTGGCCTTTGGGTCAGGGGCGCGGAATTGGAGATCAGAAGACATGGCAGACCCTCTTGACGCAGTACGGATTTACAGAGGAGCAGGCTCTTGCATACCGAAAGAA
>CAWUUU010000126.1:0-2877 GCA_963924995.1 uncultured Opitutales bacterium | reverse complement strand
AATACCATCCTGTGGACCTAGGCGAAAGGCTTGAGCAAGAGGAAAAATTTGGCTATTGGCAAAACTAGCTTCACTGTCAAATTCTCCATTCAGGTAAAAGCGAACTCTCCGATTTTCCAAACTGTAAGTGAAGACAAGGTGAGACCATTCATTTAATGGAAGATATCCATTAGCCCAAAACTCATCTCCCGAAGTACCGGGTAAAGATTGTTGATTCAAACCACTCATCGAGAAAAGTGGGCGCTGCTTTCGTAATGAAATCGACAATTCCGGGGCAATCCCATCCAAACTAAAAAGGTGGAAGTCTGAACTTTCAGGATTGATCCAAAAAGATAATGAAGCGACCTTTGTATCCTTGCTCATCCCACCAACAAGTTGGACCGCTTTCCCATCGGTTTTATTGAAAGCAACATGCGAATTTCCAAATTTACCTGGACTCTCCCAGTTATTTGCGACTACTCCCAAATTTTGACCAATAGGGAGTCCCCACTTACGAGCAAGATAGTTTTGTACATTCAGACGATCGCTTTCTAAAACAGAGGGCATGCCCAAAACCTCGGCTACAGATCCGCCAGTGGGTTGATTCCGACCTCTATTCCCCATAACCGAAAATCGCTTATTGGCTCGAATCGGGACTGCGTCCGCAACTTGAAAATCATTAAGGTTACCGTTCAACCAATTTGAATGATGAAGGTTGGCCCGATCAAATTCCAAACAAAATAATTGATAACTACCAATCAGGTCTTGGTTTGAAAAATCAGTGGTGGGTACCCAGCTACCAGTTATATTTTTGTATGCACGTCCAAAAAATTGGGTATTATTACGTGCTTGAATTTGCCAGTTTCCATCCGCCCACTGATCGTAGGCCATAATACTATCCCCGGCATTGCTAACCCCACCAACCCCAACCTTGGCCACAATAAACCAAGTCTGATCGACATCGCCAATATTATTAGTCGCATCTATGGTTAAAATATCATCCCCGTCAAAAGTGATTATATCCAAACCATTTTGGGCATTTGACTCAAGTATTGGGTCCGATGTGCTAAAAGGAGTCAAATGATTTGCATTTCCACTTTTGTCATTCCATTGAGTCACATTGCTTCCCGATGCGGTGATAGTAGAAGTATCATTTGCGTCCAACCAGACGAGGGTTCCACCAGTCAGTGTTGCAGGAGTCCATGATGGATCAAAATCAATTGATGAATCGTAGGCCTTATTTCCTGTTCCTTCATTAAGTTCCCACCAAAGACCAAGATTACTTTCCTTAATTCGATGCGGACGAAAATCAATCCCTTGGCTAAACTCGATGTTTTTCATTCCATACACATCAGTTACTGAGTTTGCTTTTAATTTGATGGTGAAATTTCCTTCAGCCAAATTTGTAGGTTGAAACACCAATGTGTAAGCACTCACATTCGATTCAGAATCAGAAGACGAACTTTGTAATGTTAACCCTGTGAATTCTAAATCCGTTGATGCATTAAAATCAGTAATAGGCTGATTAAATTGAGCAGTTACATTGATTTGTGCCCCATAGGTTGGGTTTTCAACCAATAGATCGACACTCGGGCCCAAATCCCCCAAGCCATTACCCCAAAGTTTCGCCACCTCGTTGGAATTAAGTGGTCGTCCCCATATACGAATATCGTCAATTAAACCGTCATAGTTTCTGCCACTGGAGTGTGTGCCTATTTTCAGGAGAATTGAATTATCATCAAAGCCTAGTGAATCGAGCGTAGTTGACTCACCATTAATGTACATCGTAGTTCGACTTTGCACTGGATTAAAAACAGAAACCAAATGAGCCCATTCGTTTGGATAAACTTGAAGGGGCGATTGAACGCGAGTCTGTCCAGTCCAAGAAGTTAAGGAACCGTAACGAATTGACATGGTCCAATCCCACCCACCGTCATCAGTAGAGAAAATTAGTCGTTCGTTATCAACACCACCCTTTACTTGACGTGGATTGACCCAGGCAGAAAAGGTCATCCCTTTCGTCGTACTACTTTGGTCAATTCGGAAAGGTAAATTGAGTGATTCTCCGTTTAAATCCAGAGCTTTCCCAAATTTACCCTGAGATTGGCGAAAAGAAGGAAAAAACTCGATTTCCGCTAAACCTAAGTAAGTGTTGGTACCTGTTGCCTCAGTAAAAACGAGTTTATAATACTGATAAGCATTAGGCGAAGAAACTTGATAATTTCTCCCCTCCCAGGCCGTCCATCCAGTTTCATTCGAAACCGAATGCAGAACGGTGGTCCAATTCGAATCATCCTCAGACCCAAGTAGCTGCCAGGACTTGGGCGATCTATCCTCGACTTGAAAATGCTGGGTTACAATACGATAGCCACCGATAGTAACTGGAGTGCCAAAATCATAGCGGACAAAAACATTGGGCAAGGCACTCTGATCAGCCAACCATCTTCCATCAATTGTAGTTGAATCGTTATCGAAAACGTTTGCTGGCGAATAAGGGCTCAGGAAAAGTGGAGATGCGTCTAGGTTCCCCCCATCAGGAATGGTTGCATCATCACTCGAATAGGTTGCGTGCTGAAGCCGACCTGACCGGTCATAGGCAGTCATTTGACTAATATTATCTAAGTCGTACCAAGCTAATAAATCATCTTCCACCGAGGTGACAATTCGATGATGGAATTCAAACGCTCCCGCTTGGCTGTTATTGCCATCTTTCTGAACTGCACCATAAGGAACCTCAACACGCACGGTCGAAGGTGCGGTAGATGCGTTTAGATCATAAGTATAAGAAACATTAGTATTGTCAGTATAGCTCGAAATAGTTGAACCGGTTGCATTGACTTCCGATTCAAGTAAACCACTAATATATCCAGATTGATTACCCTCCATGAATAAAACTGA
>CAWUUU010000125.1:0-5062 GCA_963924995.1 uncultured Opitutales bacterium | reverse complement strand
GACGTCCCACCATGCAATGAACCAAACGAATTGCTTATACTATCTGTCACTGAAGTTCCTTTCCCTTCATCCAACCACCACCAACTCACTAAATCTGACTTACCAGGTACCGGAGGAACCAATTGAATGAATGTGCTTGAGGGCAATGTATCATCCCCAGCAAACTCGCCAGCACCTGAATTCAAAGAAATACTAATCTCAGTCGCCTCAGCAAGAGGGATTAAGTTAAATGAAAAATTGCCATCTAAACTCACAAAGTTGGAAATCGTGGCTCCAGTTACATTTAAATCACTTTCAATTAAGCCTGTGACAACTACAGGGACTTCAAATTGCAAAAATCTTAAATTCACTGAGATATTGGAGTCATCGGTAATACTTGGTGCGGTAAACTCGGCGACTATTCCCATATCTCCACTATTATTATTAAAAATTTTACCGACATCATCATCGCTCAGGGCAACGGAATATATTCGTGCATCATCAATGAAGCCTGCAAAGCGATCATTAAATGAGGGCATTCCTCCAAAGAACCAATCACCCAAAGAAATCTCGCCCTGCCTTCCCATCGGGAAAGAATTTTCGGAAGCCAATTGTCCGTTTAAATACTGCTTTATACGACCGGTCTCACGATCGACCACCATGGCCACATGGTACCAATTATTCACTTCCATCGAACTCGAAGAAAGCCCACTATAATCCTGGTCGTAGGTAGCATGCCAAGAAATTGGATACCCATCCGCGCCCAAAGATATTCCCTTGTGTGCGATCACACCTGCACGCATCAAAAGCGGAGATTTCCGGCCTAGAAAGCGGGTCATAAATCGATTCCTCTGGCCATGGCTTCCTTTATTATCAACCACCATTTCACTTCCTTGTAATCCAGTCTTTGAAAAATCCCCATCCTCATCCAAGTCGATCCATAGCACACTTCCATCATCACTTCTCGTTCCAAAAGTAATATCTCCCGTTCTCAAATACCCAGAATTACCAATCCTCAATTTCCCAAACCATAAACCGCCAATATTATCAGTTCCTGTTCCAACACCTGTCCCCGATTTATCTGCTCCAGTGGTAAGAGATCTTGCGTTTACATTTACACCATTAAAATCAATTGGGATATCGAAGTTGGTGTCTTGATAAACATATGATTGGTTAACTTTGAACCCGTTCCCATAATGATAAAGTAATGATGAACCGATGGCATATGGCCAAGGCGTCGAAGGTTCTCCTACACAAATACTACTTTCTTGCTTTCCAAAGCCCCCATTATCTCCGCCAGACCAGTTGGCAAGAGTTGATGATCCAGTAGTGTTTGATTCCCCGAGCAATACTCCATCAACCCACATACGAACTCTTCCAGGGCTTAATCTCATCTCCCATCTTAAATCATGGAACCGACCATCGTTATAACCTTTATTTGCTAAATCAGAATATGGAATATCAAGTAGAGCCATATTGCTAGTTGAAGTAGCAGGCGCAGTATGGGCGGTCGCACCATGACCAATTCTAATTCTAAGATGCCCCCCGTTAAATCCTACAAATGCCCCTGTACCGGCACCACCTTGTTCCCATAAAATAGCATCTGGAGGTGGACCGCTAGTGGGGAACGCGGTTAGAACTGAAAAATTTGCATCAGCGTTTCTAGTAATCTGATTATTAGGGACTGAGTCGCCAAACTTAAAACCTTTCCCGTCAATATCGTCCAATTGATTATTATTATAAGACCCATTGAACAATCTTTCAGTGACTCCACCGGGAAAAGAACTCTGAAGCAATAAATCGCCAGGGTTTATCAAATCCATAGCATTATAGTCGGTGGTTGAGCCCTGAATTATCTTCGCTTGCATGTACTCGCCACCACCACCTTCATACCAACCGATCGCAAAATTATATTCCGGCGTAGGTTTAACAATTGTAGGTTTTACCCAAACTGAAACCGAATAACTATTTTCGCCCACATCTAAAGGTGCACCTTGTGCTTCCCGATAAAGCATTTCCACCTCAAAGTCAGTCAACGCGACTCCATAGACTCGGAAATCATCTAAATATTCGGCAAAACGTTGACCACCCCCATCTTGGTTTCCTATTGTGTAAATATTATCTCCAGTCGGACGATCCGAATCACCCTGATACGCTCCATCCAAGTAGAACTTACTGGTCAATCCATTGGAGACGACAACAATTTGATGCCAAAAACCGTCTGCTTGGAGGTCAAACTCACCGGAATCACGCCAATCTCCATTACCATTGGCAAAAACACCAACCCGGTTGGTCACATTAGAAATAATCAAGTGGTGACCATTTGTCTCACCGCGTGTCAAAGTCCTCCAAGAACCAGTAGGGTACAAATTTTTAAACCAAGTGGAAATCGAAAAAGTCGCCACTGTACTCGTTCCACCGAGGTCAAGTGCAGGCGATAATCGTACCCTTGCCCCAGTAGAGGATTGGGGCAGTTGAAGGGAAGAGTCACCAAACATTTTTTCAACGGGTGAAAAGTTTGCGTCGATAAGAAGTCCGGCAGAGGACAAGCCCGACACTGAGTCCATAGCATTGGTGCCTGAGACTTCATCAAATTTCCACCAACCAATTAAATCACTTTCACGGGTTGTTTTGCTGGGTGCCATTAGAGATCCCACCTCAGCCCAACTATTTGATCCATCCAACAACAGGGCACCGGTACCAAACTTTGGATCACTGCTACTGATGGAAGCAGTACCAATCAATTTGGCTGAGGCATCTCCTCCAGATTGATCAGCAACCAGAGTTCCGTTCGCTTCGTCGAAATTCCACCAACCAACCAGATCAGCCGATCGAGTTACTTTATTATTGTAAGTCACGATAACAGAATTCTTCTGAGAATAATCACCTTCGCTATCAACGACCGCACCTGCATTTAAAGTAAGGAATAGCCTCTGAGGGTTCCGATCGGGAACTAGATCAAAACGATAGGTTGAATTACTTTCCTTGATAAAATTGGTAATCGAGCCGCCAATTAATGAAATATCAGTGGTGCCATTGGATTCATTTGCCTCCAAACCATTCACATTTACTAAATTATTAGATGAATCTCGAAAAGTAAGTACCACCGGTATTGGTGAAACATTACTTGCTTGGCTCACATTAATATCAACATAAGGTCCAAAATCTCCGAAACCACTACCGTAAGCGGTTTCAACATCTTGGGAATTCAGGGCGATCTTGTACAAGCGGGCATCATCAATCCATCCTTTAAACAAATTACTCCCATCCGGAGATCCACCAATTCCCAAATCCCCATTTTCCACATAAACTGGATCTGATTTTAAGATCGATCCAGATAGAACTCCGTCAAAGTATGATTTATATCTTTCTCCATCATAAGTGGAGACCAAGAAATGCCATTGGTATTGATTGAAAGAAAACGCACCATTGTCTACATAATTGGCCCAAAACCTAAACATGGACTTGATTTGAGCACCACCTGGTTCGACTTGGAGGAAATAAGGAGAAAGAGTGCCATCTCTTTTTGAAAGTATTTGTGAATAAGCAGGGGCCAGTCCATTACTCTTAAACCAAAGCATGAAGGAAAAACCTATTCGAGCTTGTAAATTAGGGTGGGCGGGCACACGGGCATATCCATTCCCATTACTTACATCCAAGCTACTCCTGGACATTGCATTATCATCGGAACCCCATCCAGCTCCAACTAAATTTGCATTTACACCACTGCCAGTAGTTTCGATTGAATTGGTTCCATTTCCCTCATCGAAACTCCAACGCCCCAATAATTCACTCTCCTTTACTATCGCATCAGACACGATTGCTCCAAGACCCAAAAACAGGGTAAACAAGCAAACAAAAATACGGGCAATCATTAAGTATTTAATATAAAGGAAGATCAGAGTTTATTCAATGTACATGCCACTTTTTCTTCAAGGTAAAAATTCATAAAAACATCAGAACCATTACAACTATTTTATACAAAATAAAAAATATTTAAGTTAATCAAATTACCGATCTACACTGCTGGGGTTAAAGGAACAAACGAACACTCTCCTTTAGCACAAGATGGACAAATCTTACAAATATTATTTAAGAACTCACTATTACGCTTTTTTTACTTAATTATTTGCATTTAAAGAAATATTTTAAATAAAAAATTTTGATCGGGAAGAAAACTCTAAGATTTTCAATCAAAAAGGATACAATTACTTAGTTCGACTAAAGAATACAAAAAGCATCTTCTAGGCTTCTGAACTTTTATTTTGTTCTCACTCGTACTCGAAGGAATTGCTTACCACCTTTTGCTGTAGCAGTAGTACTGGTTTCATAGAGTACTCGCTCCATTCCACCACCGGCATCAACGCCCTTCCCGGAGTCTCCACCATTCAGATCGACCTGAGTGACTCCAGTAGTCGCCCAAGTCCTTAAGTCGGTACTGGTCTCCACAATGTATTCAATTCCCTCAGCATTATATTCAGCTGAGTATTGTTGGAAACTGATTCTTTGCTTTCCATCTTTTTTATTTACTGAACGGGGTAGGATACTCTTGGCATCACTGGCTAAAGAATCCCCACCAAAGGCACGCTCCATAAAATTGCTCATTCCATCGCCATCCGAATCAAATTCGTCTGAATCGAAGAGAAGCTTTGCATCTTCCGTGGTAATTGAACCGCTTCCATCCAAGTCCATCAATCCCTTAAGGATTTTCTTAGCAAAAAGCTTCCTCGCAAACTTGGTTCTTTCTTTTTCATAACGAGGATCCATTCTTCGTTCATCAAAGAACGCCCTCTTTCCTGGTTTCTTGACTTTAATATCACGAATGACATCCGCAGCTGCATTATAACTTCCATTACCAGCCTGAGTTGCCTTAATTGAAACCGTTAATTCGTCCGCTCCACCAAAACCGGTAAAGTCTTTAGAGAAAACGAGCAGAGCATTTGGACCACTCCCGATAATTTGCATAGCGTTATTAGGGTTGGCCGTTAGAGTGTAACTAATTCCCAAGTTAGAACTTGCAGATGCCATACGACCAATCGGAACTGGTTTACGAGATAGGGGCAGGTCTCGAAGACCGCCTGAC
>CAWUUU010000124.1:0-4364 GCA_963924995.1 uncultured Opitutales bacterium | reverse complement strand
TGCCCATTTTCCGTCTCCTGTTTCAACAACGACCTGATGTTTTCTAAATCCATTGGCACCGTATTCGCGCACTTCATCCACAAATACGATTTCTCCTTTAATTGTTACTTCGTTCATTTTCTTTCTGATTAAATAATTTTTATTAAGATTACTAAGCAAATTTATTCAGTCGAATGAAAAAAGAAAAAGTGAGTAACTTTTTCTTAAATTATCAATTTTGATTGAATTTTTAGTATTCAAATATGTTAATCCAATGAAATTTTATTAGCTTAGCTAATTTATAATCAAACTAAGTTTATGTAAATTTTCACTGGTTTAGATCCCTTTTTGTAAACTTACTTTCTATTTTTGCTAAATAAATATCTTCATTTTGGTCCTGTGATGCTATTAATCCACTGATAAATGAATCCAAAAAAAGTAATGTTTTAAGTCATAGGTGTCATAATAAACCTCTCTTAAACAGTTATGTTTGATCGAACGAAATATCTAGCTCATCATGTTTTTTCTTTTCAAAACGGACTTGATCAAATCGTTGCACAAAACAATATATCGGTCTTAACTAATCATACTCATGAAACCTGTCATTATAATTCCCGCATTTTTACTTTTCTTATCCGCCACTTTTACCCGCGCTGAAATGCGTACATGGACGAGCACAGCGGGAAGTACCATGGAGGCCGAGTTAATTGATTTCAAGAATCGGGTTGTTATTTTGAAGAGTTCGACGGGAAAGAAAATTACCCTTCAGATTAATCAACTTGAATTAGCCGATCAGGGGTATATTAAAAATTGGACTACTCACAAAAAAGCACTTCTTTTGAAAAATTCATTTATTCAAGAGAAAGAGATCGAAAATTCCGTACAAGTGACCGAGGAGTTAGTTAACTCTGTACCGAGTGAAACTCTCTGTAAAAGTGGGGAGTTAATTGTATCGACTGCCTTTGATCAACCCACCGCTGTAATTCGGAAAGGTCCTATAAATAATTGGAAGGTAGGGAAGGGTGAGTGGCGCGTGGAAGGTGGAGTATTACATGGTGATGAACTACCGGAAGATAACCATGCCTCTTCCTGCACCTTTCGATTTGGAGCTACGGATATGATCATTAAGGCACAGTTTAAATTAGGGGATGCAAAGTTTATCTCTTTGGGATGTCGAGATAATGTTCCGCCCAATCTGCATCTTGCTCGTACATTTGTTAGTTCGGATTCGATCTGGATACAGAGTATGTCGGGTATTGCGAAAACTACGAAGGCCGAAAAGCTTGCCACCTACAAAACATCGATAGATCCTAATTCTTGGCACCACATTCTTATCGAGATTCTTGGCGATCATTACCGGGTTACAGTGGGAGATCATACTGTGGAAGCTCACCATGAACGATTTCAGGATACTAAGGGAATCATGGCACTTATTACTAAAGGACAGGGAGCTCAGTTTAAAAATGTATCGATTTGGCACGCCGAAGAAAATCGTTGATTATGATAAAACCAATTCCTTGTTCCTATCGATTGAGTAATTTAAAACTCCCGCTTGAACATAAATCAGATGCATTACGGGCTAAGGTTCTATCACAGCTTGAACTAAGTGATGAGGAATTAGTTAATCTACATGTTTATCGACGGGGGTATGACGCGCGGAACAAGTCCAATATTCATTTTATTTACACCCTTGATTTAGCGTTTTCCGAGGGAGTGGATACGACCGCTCTCGCTCAAAAATTTAATCTTCAGAAAACTCCTGATATGGACTATAGGCAGGTCTTTGGCGAGACTGAGGGTTGTTCTTATGCCAATAGTACCGGTTTTCAGCGTCCCGTGGTAATTGGCACTGGGCCCTGTGGATTATTTGCAGCTCTTACTTTAGCTCAAATGGGGTTGCGTCCATTAGTGCTTGAACGAGGCCAAGCGGTTCGCCAGCGCACTAAGGACACTTGGGGTTTTTGGCGAAAGCGAGAATTTAAAGAGGAGAGCAATGTTCAATTTGGCGAGGGGGGAGCAGGTACTTTTTCGGATGGAAAATTGTGGAGTCAGGTGAAAGATCCCCGGCATTTGGGCCGTAAGGTAATGGAGGAGATGATCAAGGGGGGAGCCCCCGAAGAGATTTTGTATGTCAGTAAACCACATGTGGGTACTTTTCGCTTAGTTAAAATTGTGGAGTATTTACGAGGAGAGATCGAGCGTTTGGGGGGAGAGATTCGATTCTCCACTCGAGTGGAAGATATTCTGGTGGAAAAAGGAGAGATTCGAGGTTTGAGTACTTTGAATATACAAAGTGGGGACAGGGCTGAAATTGAAGCGTCGCAAGTCATTTTAGCAATCGGGCACAGTGCCCGTGATACTTTTGAGATGTTACATGCAAGAGGGGTTTTTGTTGAACCGAAAGCATTTTCAATTGGATTTCGTATTGAGCATCCACAAGGAGTAATTGATCGAGCCCGATTTGGTGATACGGAACGCTATCCCGGACATCCCAAAAAAATTGTGGAGCATGTGGGGGCCGCCGATTACAAACTCGTTTACCATGCGAGTAATGGCCGAAGTGTGTATAGTTTTTGTATGTGCCCGGGAGGCACAGTGGTGGCAGCAACTTCGGAGGTTGGACGAGTGGTGACAAATGGAATGAGTCAGTATTCTCGATTGGAGCGAAATGCGAATGCAGGGATTGTGGTGGGGATTGAACCGAGTGATTTTGGTGCGTCTGCTGAGAACCCACTTGCTGGAATCGCTTTTCAGCGAAACTTAGAGTCGAGTGCTTATAAATTGGGCGGAGAGTCTTATTTTGCCCCCGCACAATTAGTGGGGGATTTTTTGGCTGGTCGTCCAAGTAAGGAACTTGGTGATGTTGAACCCTCTTATCAACCGGGAGTTCTTCTAACTGATTTAACGGGGGGGGAGGCTTTACCTAGGTACGCAATTAAAGCGATCCAGGAAGCTTTGCCTGAATTTGGAAAAAAGATCAAAGGGTTTGATCGTCCAGATTCTCTCCTCACTGGGGTTGAGACTCGTACCAGTGCGCCGATTCGGATTCGTAGATGCGCGGAGAGTCATCCACAGGAATTTCAATCAATTAACACTGGTGGACTTTACCCGGCTGGTGAAGGTGCGGGTTATGCCGGTGGAATTATGAGTGCGGCGATGGATGGGATCAAAGTGGCGGAGGCATTGGCCCGATCTTACGTTTCAAAAGAGAATTTATAAACTTTTTCCTTAATCAATTAAGTTCGAACGAATGGCGACGGAAATGAAATTGATTGAATTTGAAGAAGCAGGTAAAAATCATTTCTAATTTTTCGTGCAAATTATAATAGCCTAAAGGGATAAATAAATGCTAACTTTTAAAATATGAAAAAAATAGCCACTCGGTTAAACTTTATTTTCTTATTACTATTTTTATTAGCGTCCTGCGGAAAAGAAATTCAAGGGAACTATTCTGCAATGGTTGAAGGCAAAGAAGTGACCATTCAATTTAAAGAAGGAAACCAAGTTTTAGTCGAAGGGTATTTTCCCATTGAACTTACGGGGGACTGGGTCGAAGAAAAAACCTACGGCGACCCCATGATTTGGGTATCAGTCGATGGTCCGGAAGAAAAACCCTTTCGTCTCCGCTTTGAATTGAAACCGGAAGGTGAAAATTTTCAATTAACCGGCATTAAAGCAAGGCCACTGGGAAAAGGAACCAAATTAAATTCAGTAAAAATTGAAGGCTCACCCATTTTTAAACCAAACTATTTAAATCACGAGATCCTCCAAAAGTAAAATTATTATGCAATACAAAGTAATTATCGAAGACGCCTCTCAGGGAGTAATGGGAGGCGGAGCAATGGAATCGGCCACTTCAACACTGTCCGAAAAAGTAAATAGTGCCATCCAAGAGGGATGGGAACCAATTGGAGGGATATCACATAGTGAGGATAGGCAAGAAAACCCCTATCTCTTACAGGCAATGATTAATCGTAACTTAAGCTCCCCTGAAAGTGCCGATTAATTTTATATTTCAAGCTAGGAGTTGAAAGAAATCAGTTTTAACTGGATTTCTTCCAGATTTCAATTGATTCCTTTGGATTTGAACCCACTTCGCTACGACCATTTTTTGAGATCGTCTTGCCCTCGGGGGAGACAATAATGAGGGCGGGAATTCCGCGCACGCCGTATTTTTTGGAAAGTTTATTTGCCTCATCCGATCGATGGGGCAGGGCGTACCATTTCATCTTCATTTCCTTCATGTAATTCATTTGCGCGTCTGGGCTTTTATCAGAACTGACAAAAACCACTTCGAAATCTTTTTTATTTTTGTCCCGAAAGTCAACGAGTGAAGGAGTGAACCCACGGCAAGGCGGACACCAATGAGCTGAAAAGTAAAACCC
>CAWUUU010000123.1:0-4609 GCA_963924995.1 uncultured Opitutales bacterium | reverse complement strand
CCAACACTAGGTAGTGGGAAAAAAGGAAAACCAATACTTTCTCTAAAACCTAAAACAAAAACTTCGGGCTTAAAGATTACTCGTCCACCCATGGGTGGACCCCCACCTCCTCCACCCCAATAAGTTTTAATTGATCGTTTGGGTTCGACAAATGTCCTACTCTTGATCATAGATATTGTTTTGCGGGGCCGTAGCTCAGTTGGAAGAGCGCCACAATGGCATTGTGGAGGTCGTCGGTTCGAACCCGATCGGCTCCACCATTTTATTCAGGAGTGAAAAGCAAAATTAAACAAAAAATAAACTTCGCTTTTTACTTTCTTTATATTTTCTTTCTTTTCGCATGCGGAGAAAACGACTTACGGGAAGATGCAATTGAGATTTTTGACAAGAATGTGTCACTTCCTCGATCACAAGATCAAAATACTTCGGGTATAACTCGCTCATCAGATGGCTTACAATTTACGAAATTAGATAGTCAAAAAAAGCAGGCCGAAACTATCGGTTTAACCACTGAAGGCAAAGTCTCTTTTGAGGGCAAAATGAAAGATGGAAAACCTCATGGAGATTGGACCACTTTCTTTGCAGACGGTCGTCCAAGATGGAAAGGCGTAAAGAAAGAAGGAGTCAGTCATGGACCTTTTACCATGTGGTATCCAAATGGAAAAAGAAAAATTGAAGGAAATTATCTAGAGGGCAAAAAGCATGGTCTTTCTACGATGTGGCACCTAAATGGAGCAAAATGGAAAGAACAAACCCATCAAGATGGGAAACCGTCGGGAACTTGGCGAATATGGAATGACAATGGAGAATTACAGGAAAGTATTGATCATGGATCTGCAGTTGAAAAATAAACTTAAATCCCCTATTATATTTATGATTTCCTCCTTACCTATTACTTTGAAAAATATAAGAAATTATTGAACATGGAACCTGTGCACATAACTGGAATGGGCTTGATTACAAGCATCGGAAATAATCGTGAGGTCGTGACCCAAAGCCTTCGTCAAATGAAGCATGGTATTGATTTCCATCCCGAACTTCAGGGGAACGATTCCCCTGTTAAATTAGCGGGCACCGTCAAAGAATTTAATGTTGAATCTTCCGACCCAGAAGATTGGATTTATCCCAAAAAATACCGCGTTCCTCGAGCGATTCTTCGAAGTTTTTCACCACATGTTCTTTATGCATGGTGTGCCCTCATGCAAGCAATTGAAGATTCGAACTTAACCGAAGAAGAAATACAAGACTCAGAAACAGGGATGTATACTTCTTCTGGCGGTTCTATGCGATCCATTCATAAACACTTTGAAAAAATGGATGCGAGAGGAGTAATGGCTTGTAATCCATTGGCAATTGTAGCTTCGATTGCAGGCACATTATCTTTTAACTTAGTTGCGGCACTAGGTATCCGCGGTTCCTCTACTGGCTTGGTGTCTGCTTGTGCCTCTTCTGGCCATGCCCTAGGTATGGCATTGGACGAAATTCGCTTGGGACGACAAAAGAGAATGATAGTAATCGGTGCCGAGGATTGTAATTTTGAAAGCATTGTTCCCTTTTGTGGGATGCGAGCACTCTCTCTTGATACAAACCCCGATAATGCATCTCGCTCCTTTGATGTGACGAGAAATGGATTTGTTGGCACTGGTGGTTCAACCTGCCTTATTTTAGAAACTGAGTCCGAAGTTAAACGAAGAAAGGCCAATTCCTATGCAAAATTTATTGGATGGGGACAAGGTTCAGATGGTCACAATGTGGCAATTTCTCATCCGGAAGGTCGAGGATTAAAGCGGGCTATGTCTAATGCCTTACGAGATTCAAAATTGACTCCCAAAGATATTGATTATGTAAATGCCCATGCACCTTCCACCTCAATTGGAGATGCTTCTGAGATGAAAGCACTCAAGGCAACTTTTCCTCTCCCGCAAGAGGTTTTAGTATCAAGTACAAAACCCTTAACCGGTCATGGACTTTCCCTCTCAAGTATAATGGAGGCTGCTTTTTGCTGCATTGCACTTAAAGACCAATTCCTTCCTGGTTCTGCCCATGTCACGACCCCAGACCCAGAGCTTGGACACCTTAATCTTTTACAGGAAAGTAGAGAGCAAGCAGTGAATCGAGTCATGAGCAATAGTAGTGGTTTTGGAGGAGCGAATGTCAGTCTAATCTTCGAAAAAGCATAATTTTAAATTGTCAATTAATGTCCGACTTAATTAAATCGATAATTGAAAGAAGAACTTCAAAACCAAATACTTTTTTTAATAAATCACCTGATCCGGAAATTATTCGACAATCCATAGAAATTGCCCGCAATGCCCCTAATCACCATCGCACTGAACCCGCCCGCTTTTACTTACTCGATTCAAAACGGATTGAAACAGTAGGTCAACTATTTGGCGAAATCGTCGCCGGCGACCGGACTGATCCACACTTAGTCGAACGAGGGAAAAAGAAAGCAAGCGAATGGGGAAATTGCCCGGGTCTGCTTATTGTAACCTGCCACACTGATCAGAATGCCGAACTCATACAAAAAAAACCAGCTGTAGTAGAGGAGGATTATGCGACCTGTTGCTGTATCTGCCAAAACCTCCTTTTACTTCTTGAAAAAGAAGGAATATCTTCCAAATGGAGCACTGGACCAGTTTGGGAACATCCTCATTTTGCAGAAACAATTGGCCTAACCTCACCTAAAGATGAACGCGTGGTTGCACTCATATTTTATGGGTATTCCGAGAACAAACTCGAGCCAAGAACCCTTACTCCAATCAACCAACACCTAGTCGATTACCTCTAGTTCTGCCTAAATTCAAAAATCGCAGGGAAATCTTAATCCTTTGCGATTGACCCCAAGGCATTCCTTTGATTAATAAATCTTCTTGGTTTAACACCATGGGACGGCGAAATAGCTTAGTCGGTAGAGCAGAGGACTGAAAATCCTTGTGTCCCCGGTTCGATTCCGGGTTTCGCCACCATCCCATGTTCCGTAGGGGTTCTAGCCAATTTTGCCACTAAAAATAGGCTAAGTGACAACGAAAGTGACAACAAACTTGAATAAGTCTCTATACATTCAGTAATGTTTATAAATGTACATATGGGAGGGCGGAGATAAGTAAAACAGATCGAATGATTACCTAAGACCGATTCCACCCCTCAAAAAAAATTTGATGAATGTGATATCACTTTCTCCACACTTGACCACTAAGTTTTAAGTCGGTTAGCATTCCACCCATGCAGATCCACATCCACAAAGACAGTAAGACCCATGGCGCTTATTCAGTTGAGCAAGTCCGCCAATACCTGAAGGCGGGTAATCTCAAAGGTGACGATCTTGCATGCCATGATGGTGCAAATTGGATCAAGTTATCGCAAGTGCCATGAAGTTGCTCCCACCAAGCCCAAGTCTTTAGTAAAACAAGTTAACAACCCGTGAAAGTTGAGACTAAACTAACCAAGAAAAGCAGGGTAAAATTGCTTATAATTATCAGCTTTTTTTGTGGTTATTGCTGGATTATCTGCAACTACCTACTAAGCGGAGATGATGAAGGTAAACGTGAAGCAAATGCACCTGTTGCAGGCAACTAGAACCTATTTATCCTATCACCTGACCAAGTCGTGAACGTATACGACGGAGACACCTTCAACATCGATTTACCAAACATGCATCCTTTGTTAGGAGATGATCTATCCATTCGTTTATTCGGAGTCGATACACCAGAGATGCGAGGTGCTTAAGATGAGGTTAAAGTATTAGCTTTGCATGTCCAGCAATTGACCGAAATGCACTCAAAGGAGCAAGTAAGATCGAGTTAAGGAATCCTCAACCCGTGAGTAGTGAGTCCCTCTTTTGATAAGTTTGATAGTTTTTCCCCAATATCCTCAGACCACATTTCATGATGATTTTAGAAATAACCAATTGATAGTCCATTGCTGAATTGCTTATTGCTGTTGGAGACCTACACGGAAACCACGTCCGTTCCCGCGAACACTAGGATTATTGCTAATGCGTGCAGCAGAACGCAAGCCCGTCCCGACAACGCCCCAGGCACCACCGCGTAGAACCCGTTCCGAGCCCGATGCCGGCCCCGTGGGATTGAGCACCGGGTTACCGCTTGGGTATGCGGCTTGGTACCAGTCCGCGGTCCATTCCCATACATTGCCATGCATGTCAAAAAAGCCCCATGGATTAGCCAGATATTGACCTACATCACGAGTTTGGCCCAAGCCACTAAGGGGGTAATTGGTAAGCGTCGCATTGATTCCGTTCCCCCACGAATACATCGTACTCGTTCCTGCCCGACAGGCATATTCCCATTGCGACTCCGTCGGCAGGACATACGACCAACCCGCGGGGAAATTTCCGGATTGCTGAGCGTTCAAACGAGCCAAGAAAATCTGAATTTCCAACCAGCTGACTTTTTCCACTGGCCGGTTCGGGTTGTTAGGCCATTGGCTCGGAGTGGGACTAATACTGTTGGTATTCCCGATCATAACCTCCTCATACTGGGCTTGTGTTACTTCGTACTTGCCTAAATAAAAGCCTGTCGTGAGGGATACATTGTGCTCTTCCTCACGGTCAGACTGCCTACCCGTTTCTGTGGTCGGGCTTCCCATA
>CAWUUU010000122.1:0-3373 GCA_963924995.1 uncultured Opitutales bacterium | reverse complement strand
TGGGGTCCAAACTTTTCCAATAAGTACCAACCCGGCAGCCCAATGATTACAATTAAGATAATTAAATTACCCCTTGAGAAAAAAGAGTTCTTTTTTGTATTTCCTTGTGCTACATCTACCGGGATTGGGTTTTTTCCTCTTAGCAATGATGCATTGTAAGCTACCACCAGGGTTACCGCTAAGGGATCAAACACTACAACAAGAAGAAGTATAAACCATTTCACCACCCGATTGACTGCTTTCCCCATTGCCTCTTCGATCATCACAGGATTTCCCGTCTCTTCGGCATCTGCGACAGAAGAATCAAATGCGCGAGCAATAAATTTAAAGGAACCAATATCGGTCGATCTAATCTTACTACCCAATTCAAGAATTGTGTTCTCTGCTTCTTCTTTCTTTGCCAGAAGCTCAGTTTTTTTTGCTTCTAGTTCAGCCGAACTTTCAGGACCAAAAACTGATCCACTCTCACTCAAAGATGTGATTTTTCGACTCGCCTCTGCAATTTCATTTTCGAGAGACTTGATCCGTTCGTCAACAGACGATCTAGCTAACTGAAGGTTTTGCAGGGCGGTTTTTACATTATCAGCCTGTTCCGCACCACCTGTAGTAAGAGTGGTAATTTTAGCATTTGCCTCGGCAATTTCATTTTGAGCCTGAACAATTCTTTCGTCCAATCCTGCATATCTCTTTTCCAAGTCGTCTCGGGCGTTTTGTGCCGCCTCGGTAATTGCATGTAAACTCGCGCGTAATTGATCCCTCTCTTCGGATTGAGTTTTTAAAAGTTGAGCCGCTTTTTTAAAACCATCTTCCTTCAAAAAACCACCTGCACCTTTGTCTTGATAAGCCTTAACCACTTCATCTAACTGAGCAATTATTAGATTGATCTTTTCCTCCTTTGCCAATTCTGATTTTATGCGCTGATCAGTCTCTAATTTATAGGGTAGCTTTTGACTCTCCAATGTTGAAATATCTTTCCTTCTCGATTCAATAAAATTCTCTATCCTTTTCTTCTCTTCCTCCCTTCGTTCTCGTTCTCCCACAATCATTTGATCAGTTTCTTCGGCGAGACGGGTTTTGGCTTCCTCCGCTGATCCAATATCTGCCCTTCTCTCTTTAATATAATCTTCCAAACGGGCTCGTTCCTCCGTCTGCTTCTCTTCCCGTAGAAGAGATCCTTTCTTCCCGGATGTCTTGTAGGCGTCAATTAACCGATCATATTCTACCTGTTGCCTCTGCAAACTCGCGATTTCTTTCTCGTACCCTTCAACCTGATTAATGGTTTCCTCAAATGCCTGAGATAGGTATCCGTAAATCCCCGCCGAAGTGATTCCAATT
The DNA here is from genome assembly GCA_963924995.1 of uncultured Opitutales bacterium. Taxonomy (GTDB): domain Bacteria; phylum Verrucomicrobiota; class Verrucomicrobiia; order Opitutales; family Seribacteraceae; genus Seribacter. The sequence continues at coordinate 2,038 of CAWUUU010000122.1, read as the reverse complement.
AATAAAAATACAGCAAGTAAAAGATAGGTCCGAAGAGTCTTATTACATGAATGCCAGTTTCGATAAAGGAATGAGGCTGCGATTAGCTTACCAAACTCCAAACTTGAGGCCATCACAATGATCGGGATTGTAAATGAACTTACCGCACCAAAGGTCAGTGCGATCCCGCGTACACTAAAGTAGGCAGCACAGCCTGCAATAAAAAGAGCTGCTCCCCCAATCATGAGCGTAAAGACATTCATATTATTCTTATCACACATCAAATTTATTAGGGAAAGGAGAAGTTGTTCCCAAAAGTAATATTTATTCACTAAAGTCGCTTTTCCGTTTTCTTTCTTCATGAAATCCTGTTGGGTCAGAGAAGATGGATTTCCATAATTATTTTACCACTATAGATTGGCTTGTGGTCGCAGGCTATTTGCTCGCAACAACCCTTGTCGGGCACCTATTAAAGGGTAAACAGTCAACAATCAAAGACTTCTTTCTTGGCGGTCGGTCGCTGCCCTGGCTCGCGGTATCTGGTTCTATCATCGCTACTGAAATAAGTGGTGTCACTTTTATTGGCGTACCCGGTATGGTCTATGCTGCTGGTGGTGACTTTACTTACCTCCAATGGGGTATCGGGTCTATCATTGCCCGAATTATCGTGGGTATCTTTTTCGTTCGAGTCTTTTACGAAAGAGAAATCTATAGCCCTTATGATTATATAGGGAATCAACTGGGAGTGGGAGCCAAACGTCTCGCCACCATCATTTTTCAAATCGGAGGAATACTCGGGCAAAGTGTTCGGGTTTTAGTCGCGGCACTTGCCCTTAAGGTCGTTACTCCCCTCGAATTTCACCAATGTATCTGGATTATTGGCCTCTTTGCAGTCGGGTGGACCTTAATGGGAGGAATGAGGACAGTCATTTGGACTGATGTCATGCAATTTTTCCTTTTTGTTGGGGCCGGTTTACTTTCCTTACTCTGGATCATTTTTTCTTTAGATGATGGATGGGCTACTCTCATGCAAGTTTCCGGCGATGCGGGAAAGTTTACATTTCTCAACTTAAGCAAAGACCCAGCAGTGGGCTTTACTCTTTGGGTCGCAATTATCGCCGTGCCCTTTCAAAATCTAAGTGCATTTGGAGTAGATCAATTGAATGCTCAAAGGATGTTCTGTTGTCGCGATGCATCGGACGCACGCAAAGCGATGATTACCAGTTCGGCTGCCCTACTGCTTACAACCCTTATGTTATTTGTGGGTGCTGCATTATTCGCCTACTATGAACCAATGAGAACCGCGGGGGTAGAACCTTCTATTTTCTCTGTGGATAATAACTTTATATTCCCAGTTTGGATTGTGACTGAGTTACCAGTCGGACTTCGTGGGCTCATTCTTGCCGGTATTTTCGCCGCGGCAATATCTAGCCTCGACTCAATCCTTGCAGCCCTTTCACAAACCACTCTTTCGCTATTCCGCAAAGTGGAAACACCAACAGGTAAAGCCAACAAGGACTTACTCCACTCGCGCTTACTGGTTATTTTTTGGGGGATCATTCTTTCCGCATTTGCTGTGGAACTCGATTCACTACGCGGGAAAGTGAATGTGGTTGTACTTGCCCTCGGAATGGTTTCCTACACCACCGGTCCCATGCTCGGCATGTTCTTCGCCGCTCTTTTTACCCCCCGTGTACAAGCGAAAGGCCTCGCACTTGGATTTCTAATTTCCTTTACCTTCGTTGCCTACCTTAGACCAGATGTTTATCAAGTTCTGCTCAATTTTGATCTAATCTCCCTGGAACAAGCACTCAAATGGAGTGGATTACAAGAAATAGGTGAAGAATTAAAACCGACTATCAATACCGCCTGGGCTTGGCCGGTAACTGTTTTCATTACCTGGGGCACTGGATTGCTGTTCCTTAAGAAAAAATAATGAACGGACCTGAAATCTGCCTCTTTCCCCGCCCGCAAAAACTTACAACTTTTTCCGATCGATTTCCTATTCCCTCGACTTTTCCTTTTTACATTGAAGAAAATTCCTTCCAAATATTAGAAA
>CAWUUU010000121.1:0-4632 GCA_963924995.1 uncultured Opitutales bacterium | reverse complement strand
CCTTTATTGACTGTAAGCAGTTTTTAATAAACTGATAGAGGAATGAAATTTATAAAATTAGTATGCATCATGTTTTGCTTCTCGAGTGTTGCAGCGTCTCTATGCCGAGGAAAACTATCTCGGAAGCCAAATATACTTTTTTTTCTTGTCGATGACATGGGTGTAGGGGATACCTCCGTCCCTTTTCTTTATGAAAATGGAAAACCGAAAAGGATTCCAACGAACGATTTATATCGCACGCCTAACATGGAAAAATTGGCGCAGAATGGTCGACTATTTACTCAGGCATATTCCTACTCCGTTTGCTCACCCACCCGTATAAGCCTGATGACCGGACAGGCGGCTCCAAGGCACGGTGTGACAACTTGGACGCATCCGAAAAAATCAAGTATCGATACCGGTCGCGTACAAACGAAAAAGATCAAGAGCCCGAGTGACTGGACCATTCAAGGTTTGGATCTTTCCTTACCACTTCTACCGCGAATCTTGACGAAGTCGGGATACAAAACTCTGTTTGCGGGGAAAGCTCACTTTGGACCGGATGATACTCCTGCCGGAAACCCATTGAATATTGGTTTTGAGGTCAATATTGCCGGTTACGGAGGAGGTGGCCCGGGTTCTTACCACGGGGAGCATAAGTACTCGGCTGCTTGGCGTAGCAAGAACAATCACGATTGGGATGTGCCTGGGTTAGCAAAATATCATGGAACGGAAGTATTTCTGACCGAGGCAATCACCTTGGAAATGAAAAAAGCGATAACCAGTGCGATCCATGAGAAGAAACCGTTCTTCTCCTACATGTCGCATTATGCGGTTCATGCCCCTTACGAAACTGACGATCGATTCAAGAGAAACTATCCCCAATTGAAAGGGCATGCCCTCGCGTTTGCCACTTTGGTTGAAGGCATGGACAAGTCATTGGGCGATCTAGTTCAGCATTTAGAGAAATCGGGCGTTGCTGAGGAAACTCTGATTATTTTCTTTTCTGACAACGGAAGTACTTTTCACATCAATGCTCCTTACCGGGACAAGAAAGGTTCTCGCTATGAAGGTGGTTTGAGAGTTCCCTTGATTGTGTCATGGGCGAAACCAAACTCCGACAACCCGATTCAGAAGAATTTTGATATCCCGACCCATTCAGTGGATCACACGATCGTTACTTGCGTGGACATGATGCCGACCATCCTTGGCATAGCCGGAGCCAAGCTTCCCAAGGATACGATCTTGGATGGCGTGGACATCAGTCCGGCATTCCTTGGAGATTCCACTTTCAAAACGAATTCCACCTTTACCACCCATTTCCCGCACAAGCACAGAAATACCTTGTTTTCCACGCATCGGGAAGGTGACTGGAAAATCATATACAACTACGGATCGGAGAGTTGGGAGTTGTACGACCTTAGATCGGATCCCTTTGAGAAAAAAAACCTGATTTCGGAAAAGCCTGAAACCGCCATGGAGATGGCGGCAAAACTTATACGAGAACTTGATTTCCAGAATACGGATTATCCCTTGGATTTAAAAACAAACGAACCCGTAAAGCCGGATCTCGGTAAAATCTAGGTTTTGCTAAGGTACGAGGTGTCGGCTTATTCGCCCTCAATGATTCGAATGTGGTTCTTGCTATGGGTACGGAACCAGACTTCTGCCTCGTTCCATCGGGGCTTTTCCAATCCGGCCTTCCAGTCATTGAGCTGATCAATCATTTCCTTTGATCTTTTCTTTTCCGATTTGATCAGGTTTTTGGATTCACCCAAATCTTTTTCTAGGTTGTAGAGGGCATAGCCGTAGTCCTGCACATAAATCAATTTCCATGGGCCCTCCCGCATCGCAGAAAACCAGAGCTTGTGCCAATATAAGTTTTGATGGGGAGGTGTTTTTTTCTCTCCCTGCATGAAGGGCAGAAGGTTGATTCCATCCAGATTTTTTAAATCTTTTTCTTTGGCTCCTGCGGCAGCCAGCGAGGTGGGCATGATATCCAAAGAGATCATCATCGGATCAAATTTCTTAGGTTCTTTAAATTGCTTAGGCCAATGAGCAAAAAAGGGTACCCTGGTTCCCCCCTCGAATTTGATTCCCTTATGTCCGGCCAGGGGAAGATTTATCGATGCGTTTCCGGTGGCTCCCCCGTTGTCACTGAGAAACCAAATCAATGTGTTCTGGAATTCCCCGGAGGCTTTCAGGGAATCGACTAGTTGGCCAATCGCCCGGTCCATTGCCCAGACCATGGCAGCATAGCTCCTTCTCTTGGTATTTTCTATCGATGCGAATAGTGCCTTGTCCTCCTCGGTGGCATGCATCGGGCCATGGGGAGCGGTGAAGGAATGAAAGAGAAAGAAAGGTTTGTCGTTTTTTGCATTGACGAAATCGATCGCTTTTTGTCCGAACACATCGGTCAGGTATCCATCGAATTTCACCTGCTTCCCATTCTCTTCGATCGCTTTGGTGTTGCCTGTCTTATCATCCTTTTGGGCATTGTAGAAATATCTTCTTGATCCGGAGCGTAGTCCATAAAAATAATCAAACCCCCGTTGAGTCGGATAAAATTCATCACGGTTTCCCAGATGCCACTTGCCGATCAAACCAGTCCGGTAACCCAGTTTTTTGAGACGGTCCGCCATGGTGATTTGTTTGATATCCATTCCGTCGGATGGGGGAGGGGAATTCGCTTCATGGCCAAAGCGTTGCTGATACCGACCGGTCATTAATCCTGCTCGTGATGGACTGCAGACAGAGGCGGAGACATGTCCATCGGTGAACCGAATCCCGTTTTTGGCCAATTTATCGAGATTAGGGGAACGAATATCGGAGGATCCCTGAAATCCAAGGTCTGCCCATCCGAGATCATCCGCCAGAAGGATAATAATGTTTGGCTTATCCTTTGCCGAAAGAGAAATTGTTAAGCACAATAAGATCAAGTTGATCGAAAAACTTTTCATTATTTTAAGTTCACCCGAGTGTAGGGGCTGGATATATAAGTTCTGTAAGGCGATTCTTTGTATCGAAGCGTTTTGCGGTGGTTGCTGAAGAAATCAATGCGTTTGGCTTTGGGGTCAAGCTTGATGGTGGCGGTCCATTGATTTCCAGTCCGTTTCATTTCCATGGTTTGGTTCTCTGGGATCATTTCGCTGATGTAGTTTGGGCTGCCGTCCGGAGCACGGTCGAAGATCCACCAGATGCGACCACTTTCCTCACCGGAACCCGGGGCGAAGGATACACTGACATTCAGCGTTTTGTCTTTAATTTCACTTTTCACTTCAGGAGGAGCAAGGAGGTCACCCTTTACCTCATCGGGAAAGAAATGCTTGAGCATAAATCCAGCTTTGTTCTGTTGATCCCGTTCAGTTTTGGGGTGGCCCCGTTTTCCATGCCCAGTATTGGCTCCCAGATAAATGGGTATGGTTGGATGATGTTTGCCGCCCCAAGCCATATCGAAGGCAACAAAGTCATGGGTTCCGGGGTGGAAGAGCATGTCCACTCCTCGTTTTCGAAACGCTTTCAGGTTTCGGGATATGAAAACATCATCCGAAATGTCGCGTGCGAAGTTTTGCAGGTCTTTCCATGTACCGCCCGCATCAAGAACATCCTCGTTGAAATTGGGTCCGAAATGCCCGCCCGTGAACCCACCTCTTCTTCCGGGTTGTGCACGCAGTTCCTTCCAAGCATCGTCGTCATTGAGGCGGAGCGGGGAGTCCCAGATGGGAGAGACTGTCGCGTGCACTGCGGTGATACGCTCGTCGTGAATGATTGCCATGGAGGGAGAGGCACCGTTTTTTGATCCGCCGGAGGCGGCAACCTTACCTTTTTCAAAATGATCTTTTTCTACGTATGCCGTGGTGATGGCCCGCATCAAGGTGGCGGGCCAGGCCCAGTATTGGATTTTGAATCGGGGGTTTAGGCTTTTCGCGAATCTTTGCTCTGACTCCGCAGACAATTTTCGCTGCCCATAAGTTCCCGGTTCCTGCACCACGGTGATGACCAGACCGACTCCTCCTTCGAGAAGTTCGCGCTCGGTGGAATTGGGGCGGGTATCTTTTTCCAGTCGTGAAGGGGTGCTTCCTCCGGTCAGATGGAAGCCCTTGGCTTTGCGATCGGCGGGCACGACCATGCGGACCGGGATTCGGTATTCCTGCCTTGGCCAAAGATCTCCCACATTGATACTGACGAGTTTCTGCCGTGTTTCGATCACTCCTTTGATCTTGTGCCAGTCTTGCAGAACCTTAATTTGAAGGGTTCTTGGGTCGCGGATTTGCTCCATGTCGAAGACCTTGATACTGAAGGCTGAGAAGGAGAAAAAGAGGCTAAAGAGGGTGGTGATGAAAATTTTATACATAATGAACAGTTTTTAAGTTACCTAAAACTTGATATCCATTTCAATGGGACTCTTGATTATGCCCTCGCTGTTTACCCAATTCCGTTTGCTCTGAGGGCAGTATATCTTGTTGTCCGTTTCACTTTTCACCCAGGAACGATCCTGGAGCTGAACATACAGCGTAACGCTGCGCAGTTTATAGGCATCGGCGCCACCACCAGCGAACTTGATGTGATTCCTCGTCTTGATGCCTCCTAGTTTCTCTTTTGGTATAGTAATAAAATGATGATCATTCCAACCATGTTTACTATGCGGAACCT
>CAWUUU010000120.1:0-10793 GCA_963924995.1 uncultured Opitutales bacterium | reverse complement strand
TGGTCCGTGACAGGAGAAGCAATGTGATTCCATAACCTGCATTGCACTCTCTTCGAGGATAACCGGATCAATAACAGAGGGGCTAGCCCCCTTAGCTGAAGACAGGAAGTTGAATAAAACAGCAAGAAATAAGCCGACTCCTGTGAACCCAAGGCTAAGCTCTAGACTGTTTTTTAGGCGAAGGCTAATCGTCACAACGGCATTAGGTCATGATTCTTATTTTTTGAGAAGCCCTACCATGGCTTCGCCCATCGCCAATCCCACATTCATGTAAGTTTTGGCATTTCCGCCGTAATGAGCATTGGAAGAAGATCCCATGCTGATCGGATTGGTGTAAACTGTGGCAGCTTTGCCTTTATGGGCATCGGCGAAGGCAAGCATGCCTTCGATGATTAATTTCTCGTTACCGGAAGCCGTGTCCTTGTTGGTCTGACCGAGGGTGGCGACGACCATCTTGGCCTTAGGTGCATTAAATTCCTTCCGGAGTGCCTTAAATAGTTGATTGAGGTTCTTTCCGTATACCGCTGAATGGGCCGCATTGTAGCGATCCTTGTCTCCCTGCCACCAGAGGAAGCCAGCGACTTCAAACTTGGTTGCATCCGGGTAATACTTACCCAGATTCTTAAGTACGTCCTGAGCTCGGGCAATATCTCCCAAATACTGGAGTCCTGCATGCCAAGTATGCTTGGGTGGAGCGGGCACTTCGCCCTTCGTCCAGCTTGCGTGCCGGACTTCGTCCTTGTGGGCAGGTGTTACTAAAGTAATTATCTTTCCGGTCTTTTTGTCGGTCGTCTCGACTTCGTGCCGGGGGCTTCCGGTGGGAAGCAGATCCCAACCGAGACTGCGGTTACCAATTGAACTCTTTAGGATAAGCACAGGGGCATTCAAGGCGTTTCCAAGTTGGTGTCCGATACCGGTCTCTATGCCGATCTTTCCTCCTGACACAGTCAACCAATCGTTGCGCATCTCACGGGTTTTACCTGGCCCGCCACTGCCCATGACATGGACATTACGGACGTCCTTGCGGGTCGTCCAATTACCCGAACCATCCGCCATGAATGGGTAAAGGTTCTCCTTTTTTACTGCGTGCTCAAGAGAACCTTCCTTATCCCCTTTGACCTTCCCCATTTCCAACGTATTGGACTGGCCCATGATGATAAAGACTTGAACCGGTTTGGACATGTCTGCCGGTTTACCATCAGGATCAGGCAAACCAAATACTAAATTGGAAGCCAGTGAGGACAGAAACAAGAGAAATAAACAATTTTTCATAGGAAGAATATTAATATTAGTAAGAAGACTTAATCAGAATAGAGAAGAAATGATCCCGAGATCGAGAAAATTTATTCGCTTTTCTGAGAATATATTTCGAGTTTATGCGACAATCTTCTAGACGAGATCATTTATTTAAAGTAAAAAATTGGCAAGAAATATGAAAGTCGCATTTGCCCTGGAAATGGAATGGGGGCTTAAACACCATTCCGAAATTTACGCTGGTTGCCAGAGATTTGCCAATGAAGCAAAGTGGGCGACCTCCATTATTCCCAATTCTCCAAGGGTTCTCGAAACAGGTTCATATGACGGCATTATCGCCCGAGTCGGAACGAGTTTTCACAAAATGGCTCAGCATAGGAAAATCCCATTAGTAAATGTCTGGCAGAACTCACCGGTTAAGGAAGTGGCATCCGTCTTCAGTAATAACTATGAGACTGGAGCAATAGCTGCAGAGCATTTATTGGGAAGAGGTCTAAGACGTTTTGGGTTTTTGGGTCATAATCGAGATAAAGCCGATATTCAACAGCTCGATGGATATACGGAAACTCTTAAAAGTGAAGGATATCAAAGTACCATATTTAAATTTAATCGATCCGTAATTGAAGGAAATGCGGAGGGATGGGAAGAGTTTATTCTCCAATTGAGAAAATGGATAAAAGGACTTCAGCCTCCAGTTGGAATTCATGCGACGAGCGATATCAATTGCCGTTATTTAATTGAAATCTGCAAATCACTTGAACTTAAAATCCCACATGATCTTGCGATTGTCGGTTCTGGGAACGAACCCCTCATTTGCAGCTCTCCTTATCCAAGTCTGACAAGTATCGATAAAAACTTTGAGGCAGTGGGATATCAAGCGGCCGAGCTTTTGGACGAGATGATGAAAAGTGGGAAAAGATCAAAGGAAGCTAAATACTGCCAACCTCAGGGAATCGTTCCGCGTCAGTCAACTGACTCGTATGCATCCGATCATCCAAAAGTTGCCTTGGCACTAAGATACATTGCTGAATCAGCCAACCGTCGGATCAAGGTAAACGATGTGGTCAATGCGGTTGCGACCAATCGCAGAACCCTGGAAAGAAATTTCAGGGAATTTACCGGACGAACAATATCTCATGAAATTTCAAGGATGCGAATTGAGCGGGCAAAACGTTTGATGATGGAGTCTGACCTTTCTTTTAAAGAACTGTCAGCAGAACTGGGTTATCGGAACTCCGACCACTTCTATAAATCTTTTTTAAGAGCGGAAGGACAGACTCCCTCCTCTTTTAGAAAGGCACGAATAAAAAACTAACAAACTACAACAGTAGGAAGTTCAGTTGCCCTCACTCGATGGCTTTTCTGGAACCACTTTATGATCGTGCTTATCTGGAATCGCATCGGGAGCCTCCAAATCTTGAAAGGCGTCATGAGGTTCAAACATTTTATCCACAGCCTGTACGGCGGTAAAAGTGAAAACTCCCAAAACAAGGGGGCCGGCAGCCCCCAAAAGGATCTTTGATTTGTGAGAGTACATGGAATTCGAAACAGTAAGCAGTCCATCCTTGCTTGTTGTGGTCACGATCCCCTCGCCTAACGCTCCTTCGGGTAGAAAAAGATCAAGCATGGAATAAGCCGCAAAACGGTCGTCTCTTTTATACTCTTTTTCCTCAGGGTTTTCCAAATCGATTGCTTTATGAATGAGTTTTCGAAGCTCAAGCATAAAGACAGGTGATATGTATGAAAGGGCTGTTCCTTTCTTGGGGAGACCTTGGGTGGTTGCTAGAAAAACCGGATCCGTAGCTAGGCTTTGCTTGGGAGAGAAGAGACTTTCTGCAAATTTTTTTCCTGAGGTCAGAATAAGCTTACCACTTGGTCGATGATGAGCAAGCATGGCAGTTGACCATCCCAATTCTCTAATTTCATTCCGGTCTTTTTTAGAAAAACTTTTAGACTCCAGAGCAATCTGAACGCCAGCCCAATTGTCATTCTGCAAAATCTTAAAGGGGGGAGCTCGCGTTCCTCCTTTGGCAAGTTCAGGCCTTAGCATTTTTATGAACTCATCGGCCACCCATCCCAAGCCATCGACCAGAACCGCACCCTGGATTTGCGGAATTTGAATTCCCTTACCATCTGGCAATGGAATCATTTTGGTTGGGTCGGCGTCAATGATGATGGTAAGTTGAGTATCGAGATCGGCCATAAGTTTTTCCATGGTAAAAGTGAAAGGCGGGGGAAGCGGTTGCTTCATGGCGCCCTCCACCATCAATTTCATCATCAATCCCTGCGGGCCTAGAGGAGGGACAACAGAACCATTTTTATTGGCTGAAGGTTCGCCGCCCAATGCCTCCATCACCACTTCATCATAAAATGTCTTGAGTTTAATATCCTGTTGAAAAACCAGATCCGCTCCAGCAGGTGCGAGTTCCAAAACTTCAAAAGGTTTCACTTCATTGCCAAACAAGGCTAGAAACCCGCGTTGCCCTTGGGGTGCATGCAGATATACCTTATTACGAAAACCGTCATCTGTACGGATGGAACTCATTCCCAATGCGGAAATTGAATCGAGTCCGGAAATTCGTAGTAGTGCATTGGCATCAAAATCGGGAATTCCCTTTTCAAATTCCTTCATTCCGGACATGAAGGAATCAAGGTATTGAGTAAGAGATTCGAGATCCCCTTCCACACTTACATAGCCGTAAAGAACACCGCCTAAATCAAGTTGGTCGGCAACTTCTTGAAAGCGTTGCTTATCTGAAGCTGGATTTGCAGAAACAACCATAGGTAAACTTATCCCAAAAAAAGAAATGGTAAGAATTAGGGCATAGGAGAATAAGGAAACTAGCTTAATTAAGCTCATCATATTTTTGAGGGGTAGGAGGCTATTAGTTACGAAAAGTTTATCGTGAGACAAGAAAAGTTGTAAGTAAATTAAAAAAATAATTTTAAATACTTTTAATTTTCAACCCTTAACTTTTTTAAAAAGCTTGGATATTAAATAAAGCCCCAACCATGGCAAACTGTAGATCAAAGAAAGTAGCCAACCGAAAAACATGGTGGCTAATCCCGAGGCACCATCGCTGTCCCACCCTTTGGGCAGTTCTTTATTTTAAGCGATATGATCCGCGATGTGTTGATGATAAAATATAAAAGTCCCATAAATGAAAACCCATCACAAGTCTCCGATTAATAGTAATAAAAGGCACCAACCGGGTTTTTGATTCTTAAACTTGGAAAATAACAAAACTGGTGGTGGAGCCAGAAATAATCCCAGTGTGAAAGATGTAAGATTTGATTTATGATTAAAACCTTCTTTTGGATTCAAAAAAAGCGAATTACTTAAAGCTTTTGAATTTTATCATCTTTGGGAAACAGTTCCTTAACTAAGAAACGAAGTTCTTGAGATTTAAAATAACTTTGGCCGACAACCTTTCCATCCAGATAATACCTCAATTCATTGCAACTGAAACAAACAAGTAGATCGACCTGATTCTTATGTTTGTGACTAAAACGAAAAGCTACTCCAGGTTGAAATAGACAATCACGAGGAACGGAGTGATAAAAATAGGTGTCATAATCTTCTATTATTGAAGAAAGTTCTTTCCGTGAACCTAGGTTCATGCCGACCGCATCTGAAATGATCTCATAACCATGCAAGGAATTACCTTCCAATTTTTTTTCTCCATCAGGATAAGAGTCATACACCCGAAAAGCACGACAAGTCATGTTAGAATTTGCAAAGGAGGTGGCGGAGATGACCTTTTTCATATCATCACTCTTCCAATGCGATTCGATCTCTTTGCAGGAAGAAAACAGCATGAGAAAGCTTATTCCAAAAATTCCAGTGAAATGTATTTTTTTCATCTTTTTTTTTAATTAAAAGGCTTTCCAACCACCGCCCATCAGAAGTTGTTCGGAACAAGTAAAATAATAGTCAAAGAAACATCATGGTCGGGTCGATCGGAAAAATTCCTCCTCGAAAACTTCTCCCTTGCCCTGCCTCCGGGCCTCTGCTCGATCCTCGATTCTGCCGACTTCCAAAATCCTATCTGTTTTTCGAACCACTGCCCTGCGTCGGGCCTTTTCTTTCTCAAATGATTCGCTGTTTGAAAAACTCCAACCTCTTGAAGAAGAATAACTGCAGGAACTAAACAGAAAGAGTAAGATGCTTAAGAGAAAGATTACTTTCATTTTATCTTTGGTTTTAGGAAGGTTAATTCATTAACAGAGTAAGTTTTATTCCATGATAGAAACATAGATGAAATTATCTGACTATAAAAATAATTCATGCAAAAATACTACTTTCTCTCCAGCTAATGCCCTTTGGAATAAAATCAGAGAAATAATCAAGGCATTGCCTGCATCATTTGAAGAATAGTTAGAATACCGCTTTCTTCCTTAATTTGAAGATCGAAAAAACCTTCATCTTTAGCAAGAAATCCAACTGAGATAATATCCCCTTTCCGACTAAAACGAGTAGGTTGAGTCCAATTAACCTCCTCTAGAGAGTTTTGGCGAACGCTGGGGTTGACCTTAAACTTTTTATTTTGAAACATGCCAAGGAGAGATTCCGCTTCTTCAAACGACATGCCAATAACTGAACTACACAAGTAGATCTTGCCGCTCACATTCAGTTCAAATTGTTTTCTCACATAAACATTGCCAGCCCAAAAATCGCCTAAAACTAAATCATTCTTCCCGGGCTTAGCATTGGGGAAGGTCCATCCCTTACGAGTAACGCTCAAGATTTCCCTTGAAACCTCCCTCCCTTTTTTCTCAGCAAAACCTTCTACGCGAATGGCTTTGGCTGAGCTTGGAAGCATGTAATGTGTTACAATCTTGCCGACTCTTTTGATTCCTCTTTTCTTGGCTAGTTTCAAAATAATTTTCTCCTCCGCCTGAGTTAGAACAGCTCCAACTAAATAAGATCGTACTATGCCATTCTGGCCAAGCTTACTTTTAGACCCCACATCCTCATTCGTGGGTAGTGGAATAGCCGAGATGGAAATGAAGGACATCCAAAAACACAAGAAAACACCAAAAGTTAAACAAGATTTCATTGAGCAAAAACTTTTATAATTTCTTCAGCAATTAAACGAATTCCTTTAGCCACTACTTCTTCATCCTGAGCGTAAGTAACTCGTATGCATTCTCCCTTATGCTCCCAGTTTTCTTTCTCCATTCCAGGAAAAAAGTAGTGACCGGAAACTACGAGAACACCCTTTTTCTTGAGTCTTTGGTAGAGTTCTTGGCTACTGATTGGTAGCCCCTCAAACCACAGCCACAAAAACAAAGCCCCCTCCGGTTTATGAATTCTCATCGGAACATGGTCACCAATTTCGCGTCGAAGTTGAGCCACAGCCCTTTTGGCCTTCTCTTCGTAAAAAGGTTTAACCACTTCATTGCTAACCCGAGTAATTTCTCCACTTTTCACCAAATCAAAGGCAAGTGCAGGACCTAAGCTACCTGGAGACAGACTAAAGACCGAAGTCATTCGGGAAACGATCCGAATAACTTCCTTACGGGCAACCACAATTCCAGTACGTAAACTAGGTAAACCGAACTTCGACAAACTCAGGCAGAGTACAATATTTTCATCCCAGACTGGCTGAGCTTGTGAGTAAATAATATTGGGAAAAGGGGTGCCGTACGCATTATCAATAATCAAAGGAATACCCTGTGAATTAGCAAGTTCACGAAGTCGGGACACCTCCTCGTCCGTCACCACATTACCGGTTGGATTAGTTGGTCTGGAAAAACAAAGCGCCCCCACACTTTCATTGATGTTCAGTCGGTCAAAATCCACCCGGTATTTAAACAACCCATCACTCAATAATTCTATTTCTGGACGATTGGCCTGAAAGAAATTCGACTCCAAACCCACCTCGGAATATCCAATATATTCGGGAGCCAAAGGCAGAAGTATCTGTTTGGACTTACCACTTTCAAATTTACCCGCAAATAAATTGAAAAGGGAAAAAAAGGCATTCTGACTTCCATTGGTCAGGGCAAAATTTTCGGGCCCTACATCCCATCCAAATTCAGACCGAAAAAGGTCACTCAATGCTCCAACAAAATTCTTCGACCCTTGAGGGGTATCGTAATTCCCTATTGTACTTTCAAACTCGCCAGGTTGTGAAAGGATAGATTCGATTCGCTTACGAAAAATAGCCTGTACTTCAGGAATGTGAGCGGGGTTCCCTCCCCCGAGCATGAGCGGTGCAGGATCGGCGACCATGGCATCGCCCAGATCGTCCATCAATTCACCAATACCTATATCACCAGCAAAGCGTTTTCCAAAACTAGAATATTTCATCCTCTTCCGACTGTAGCAGACCGTCTCAATACTTGCTGAATAAAATCGATCATTTAGCTTTCAATTCTAATCTTGTTTTCCCGCCATTCTCAATGAGAATCTTGATCAATTCATTATAACTCCCAAGTTTTGCCCGACCCAAGGGAGTTTCACCCGTAGGTAAATCAAGTGCATTGGGGTCGGCTCCATGCTTGATCAATAATTTGACAATCTCCACACGACCATAATGAGCAGCCAAAAAAAGCGGTGTACGGTGGGGGTCTCTAGCTTCCAAGTTTGCACCCCTCCCAATTAAAAAGTCGACCATCTTTATGTCTTCACAAAGTACAGCCTGATGAAGGGGAGTATATCGCAATCGTGAACCTCCGGAAAAAAAATCTGATATTTCAGTAGTTGAGTTGATGTCAATATTATCTCCTGCATTCAAATACTGAGCCACCTGGTCATAATCTCGCGACTTTACGGCTCTGTGAAGACGTGGTTCACATCCAGTTAATAGAACGACCAAAGCAGGGATAAGAAATTTGGGCACAATACGATTTCCTTAGGTAGACATCCAAGAAATATAAGCGACCCAATTACCTTCTTCTTTCCCCAATGTACACTCAGCATACCTGCCTTTAGGAAGTTGTGAACTACCGTCAATCCTGTCCTGCAGTTCATCCAACTTCCACCAGGACCGACTCCTACCAATTTGGATGGAAGCCTTGCTCTTGTTGCCATTCTGGAAAATCTCATTCTTCAAAAACTCGTCCTTGGTACCTTCGGGAATAGAAACCTTAATAGAGAGGGCATCATCTATTCCAGAGCCCATAAAATAGTACCCAATCGATTTCGTCCCTTTAGGAAAATCGATGCCCGTCCTTGCCGAGACATCCTGAAATTCCTTATCCGTTATATCTG
This sequence comes from uncultured Opitutales bacterium, assembly GCA_963924995.1. Classification (GTDB taxonomy): domain Bacteria; phylum Verrucomicrobiota; class Verrucomicrobiia; order Opitutales; family Seribacteraceae; genus Seribacter. The sequence continues at coordinate 2,320 of CAWUUU010000120.1, read as the reverse complement.
CTCCGGTCAGTTCAAGATCTTGGCCGAATTCGAGGCAGGAAGTTATACACAAGAGCAATGGCATGTAAAAAAAGCCCACCATTCGATTCATTATTCTTTTTCCCTTCACTCTTATTCTTCTGCCGACTTCCCGCCATGTTTGCGAAGAAATTCAGCAGTCTTGTTACGCCCATTCGCTAAGGCTTCATCCAGGGGAGTTTGTTCTTTAACATTACGCTCATTCAACTTTGCTCCGTTTGCAAAGAGTAGTTCGCTCACTTCAATCGCATGCTTTTCCGAATAACTCCGTGCCACTTTGTGTAATGGCGTATCTCCCGTTTTCTCATGATAAGGCTTTTCCTCTTTTATCCTGCTTCCCTCCTTAAGTTTCGCATTTACATCTGCACCCCTTGCTAGAAGTAACTTGGTCAAGTCCAGATACATTTGATGACTCTTATTTGCCCCCTGTGCCGCGCCCCATGCCGCCGCAAAAAGCAGTGTTTTTCCGTCGCTCTTGGTCTTCGCGTTAACATCCGCACCCGCATCAATAAGCAAACCGGCAACTGTGGCATTACTGGATAGATGTAAAGGGGTATGCTGAGTATCATCGATCGCGTTAACATCCGCTCCCCGGTTGATTAAAAACTTAATCATTTCGTAATTACTTCCTTTCCAATCGGTATTGGCGGCGTGATGTAAAGGAGTCATCCCGGGTTCATCCTGCAGGTTCACATTGCCACCCTCATTAAGAAACTCTTTGACTTTCTCTATGTCACCACTGTTTACATCGCCAAGAAACTTGGCTTCCTTCCGGCCAAGGTAAACAGAATCTTCGTGGTAATCACATCCAAACAAAAGGGCAACTACAAGAATAGTTGCTAAATATGAATTACTCAGTCGGTGAAGTTTTTTGCTCATGATATTAGCGTTTATTACTTTCTTCATTTTTGGATGAAAGAACCTTATTCAAAAGGAGATTTTTTAGGATCACCCCGGGTGCCCCCGTAACCAAATGCAGAATACCATTTTTTGAGACCGGCAATCTCAATTGTACTGTAACTGACTTGTCCAAAAACATTGTTAGTAATTTCGATAACAGCCGTAATCTCTTTAGTTCCATTTGCTTCCAAGTGCTTGATCAGTGTATCCGAATATTCACCAATTATGTGACCGGGGAAATCAACAAATTCAAATTCAACCAATGACTGTCCATGCGATTTTTCTTCATGATTTACTTCCCAAATTAATTCAAACTTTCGCGTTTGCGTGTTCTCTAAAAAAGAACAACCCTGGCAAAGGAGAAGTAATCCCAACAAGAATAAAAAAGAATAGTGACCTCTCATGTAACTCCTTATTCGTCCTTAAATTCAGGAAATGAAACCTTTCCATCATAGCCAACTACGACCATCTTCATTTCCATATCCTTGAGCAGCTTCTTTGCCTCCTCTTTGCCCTTGGCATTTTTAAGACCTCTAGGGAATTTGGTAACCATAACGCCCCAATCATCGGAGCGCCCACCTCCTTTGATCATTAGGGCCAAGAAGTTCTTCTCATCATTCTTCCAGCCATATTTTTCTTCAACTGCTTTGTAAACAATCTCAGGAATCCCCACCCGTTTCGCAATATCAGAGTAAAAAGTATCAGGATCAGGATAGTCATGGAGCAACTTGACTCCCTCGATCTTTTGATTGTAAATTTTTTCAAAAAATTCAACTTTTGATCGGTCTTCAGTGGGCGCTAATTCTTTCGAAAAACTTAGTCCTGATAATAAGAGGAGGAGTATTAAATAAAAGGCGGAATTTTTCATAGAATTTATTAAAGGCTCAACGATTTAAAGAGTAAATGAAAATTTCAAGACTCTCTTATTTCAAAGTGCCCTCCACCTCTCCATTGGTAGTGATCACATGAACTTCATGTGCACGAACCGCTGGATTAAAATATTCCCATACCACCTTTTTATTCCGGTTCACTTCAAAAAGCTTAGGCATCCCTCCTTTCTTTTGTCCATAACTACAAATTATCGTGTTCCCATTGGCTAAACGCTGACCACCGCAGGGATCAGCAAGTCGACCTTCCACATTTGTATTATCCACCCGCCAAGCAACCTTACCTACAGAATCAAATTCAACCGTTTTGTTACCATTAGTCAGATTAACCAAAAGGTTCCCCCCGTCTACTTGAATTGCGGTAAAAGGCCAGTTCCTTTCTTTACGTCCACCCAATTCAGGCAGGTCCGTTTTTATCGTTCGCACTACAGTTCCATCGGGCTTGTATTCCTTAACCGCGAAGGCTAGGAGGTGGGGAACAATGTAATTACCATTGGCCAACTTTCGTGCCATCC
>CAWUUU010000119.1:0-11703 GCA_963924995.1 uncultured Opitutales bacterium | reverse complement strand
TATGACTTTAAGTTTGGATCGTTGGTCTAAGGTAAGGTGTTTGTCCTTTTCGAAAACATAATAACTCACCGCGGCAGCCTCTGCCTTTCCGGTCAATACCTGCTCAACCGCAGAGACATAGCCAGAACCATAGAATACATTCCCTTTTCCAAAAAACTCTTCAATACTTCCACCCTCTTGAATTAATCCTTTTTTTATTAAGTCCCAACAAGGCACCAAAAAGCCGGAAGTACTTGTTCTTGAAGAAAATGCAATCGGCTTTCCCTGGAGGTCGGAAATGTTTTCATAAGGACGATCTTTCAGCGATAGCCAAACGCTATAGTAATAGGCACCCTGATAAGGTGTACCTTGAGGATCTACACTTTTGTGCTGGCCAGCCAATAATACCTCTGCCACATCGTTGTCAGCGAAGGAAATTGCGTCACTCGAACTGACATACCCAATGTCGATCGTTTTGTTGGCAAGACCCGCTTCAATAATCGATTTGTTAGTAGGAGTTGAGATCTTTACAGGAATACCAATTCTTTTGGAAAGAGCTTCTCCTAAAGTATTTTCATCCTCTCGTTGTGCCTGGATGTTTTTATTGGGCTTGAGTGCAATATTTACACTGTTAATTGATAAAGAAGAATTACTGTCCTCGACCTGTGACGATTCTGTACAGGATTGAAATATAAATAGAACTAATAGAGAAAGAAAGGATTTAAGCTTCATTTGTTTTTGAGATTGAGTCTCAATAAAATGGAGAAGAGCGTAAAATTGTCAACAAGACTCGGAGTAAACTGAGCAACTTGAGAATGGAAGAAAAACAATAACCTTACCATGGGATGGGCTATCATAGACTGCACACAAAACCAAAAGCTGCCTAGGCAGACTTATGAATAAGAGATTGGGGTGGGGCAGGGCGAGATCAGTTGCCCTTAGACACAACAAAGGTTGCTCGTCGATCTAGGCGAGACTGTTCAGTATCGGCATCCGGTACCGCAAGTTCATCTCCTAAGGAAATAATTTCGATCCGATTGCCATCGCAACCAAGTTCAATTAAGTAAGCTTTAACTGTACTTGCCCGTCTATCTCCTAAAGATTTGTTATAGTCGGGGGTTCCTTTCCAGTCACAATAACCCTCTATTAACAGACGTGCATTAATATTAGATTTCAAGAACTCGGCAATTTCAGAAATTTTAGGTCTCTCGGAGGAACTTAAATTATATTGATCGAAACCAAATAAAACAGGTTCGAATGGTCGGATTACATTAAGTGGATCGTCAAAAGCAGAAAGAGCTGTATCACGGGGAGCGAGAGGATCTGAATCACCAAAATCACCTCTAAGAGGATCACCTAAGCCCGCCAAATCATCAACGCCATTATTGAACCCACTCCCTGCATCATTTAAACCACCCTCATTTTCTCCATCTCGGTTAAGAGTTGTTTCAGGTTGAGCTTTTTTTGAGCAACCTAAAAAGAAAAAGAGGAAAATCAGGTTACAAATTAGAAAAGAAAATTTCATGACTCAGGATTAAGAATCTCTAAGTACGAGAAAGTGTGCTTTTCGCTCAAGACCCGCAGTAGTTGGATCCGCATCGGGAGTTGCAATTTCATCTCCCATAGAGATGACTTCAATCCTGATAGAATCGATCCCAAGATCAACGAGGTAATCTTTAACACTGCTGGCCCGTCGATCGCCTAAAGATTTGTTGTATGCGGGCGTACCTTTCCAATCACAATACCCTTCCACTAACACACGGGCTTCAGGAGTTTCGTTAAGAAATGAAGCAATGTCTTGCAGTTTAGTTCTTTCTTCTGACCCAATACTATATTGATCAAATCCAAAAAATATTGGTTCGAACGGGCGATCACCATTGGCTAACGCATCAGGATCGCTCCAGAATGGATCTTGCGGGAAAAGACTATCTTCTCCATCGAGCCCAGATATGGTCGCACCAATAGGAGACAGTTCATCATCACCATTGTTTGCTAGATCGCCAGGAGAACCGATGAAGGTTCCGCGATCTGTACCCTTAATGAGTGAGGTATCTTCTGGGCTAGGACCCTTGCTCTTTGAGCAACTAGCTTGAAAGAATGCCACCACTAACAATCCCACCATCCACATTGAATTTTTCATACTTATATCTCCCGCTATTTAACGATTAACCATCCCATAGTTAATCTTCTATCATTATTTTGTTGCGCACGAGTCTACCTTCGTCAACGAGAAAGCGCATGAATTTACCAATTTGTTTATTAGTTGATAATGGTTCTTTACGACCCGAGGCGATTTTCAGTTTACGTCGAGTGGCCAAGAAACTTTCTGCAGAAACTTCTTTTGAGGTTATCCCCTTAGGTTTATTGCATTCAAATAAGATCGATCGAGCATTGCTAGATGGTGAGATTGGGCAAACAATTGGCACCTTTTTATCGGGTGATCAGCCAGATCAACACGAGGAGTTGATCGTGTTACCCTTTTTCTTTGGGCCAAGTCGCGGGATAACAGAATGGCTGATTGAAAAATTAGAGGAGTGGCAATTGAAGAATTCGACTCGGTCCTACCGAGTATTAGATCCTCTTTACAAGGAAAATGAGATTCAGTTGGCTCAAGCATTACAGCAGGAAGTCAAGTCTGTGGGGAAAGAACAAAAATTAGACAGAGTTCATGTCGCATTAGTCGATCATGGCACTCCTGTCCCCGAAGTAAATAAGGTTAGAGAAGATGTGGGTGAGGCTCTGCGCGTTTTGATGGGGAATGAAGTTGAAGATTTTTCGACCTGTTCTATGGAACGCAGGGAAGGGGATGAGTATTCTTTTAACGAGCCACTCCTCGAGAAACTTTTATTGCAATGGGGAGAAGATGGAGTGACTCAGGTTGTGGTTGCCTTATTTTTTCTTTTATCAGGGAGGCACGCGGGTAAAGAGGGAGACTTGGTCGAAATTTGTGCAAATGTGAAAAAGAAGTTCCCTGAAATGAATATTTTTCTAACTAAACCTCTCGGGGAGCATGAAATTATTTTTAAAATACTTAAGGACAAATTACATACTCTTGAAACCAAGCTGAACATTAAGTAGAATTAATTCAAAGGTGTGAAATAAATTCCTAAGATCAATAGGGTTGCTCCCAGTAACCTTCTTACTTGTACGGTCTTGGTCATCGCTCCTTCTTTCAGCCCCATACGCCTACCAAGCCAAGATGCTAAAAGAATGGCCCATATCCCACGACAGGCATAAAATACATTGGCTTCTGCAGGTACTTGATAAAACGCAATGGCCATGGACATGAGTACCGCCTGTATTCCCATGGGCACACAGGAAGCGAACATCCATAGATCGGCTTCTTTTCGAGATTGAAAAAATTTACCTTTGACCAAGGGTAATAGTAGGAAAGATCCTATTCCCACTGTGGCGAACATAATAAAAACAACATGGGATGGCGTTGATTGCTGAGCGAGGTGTGGGACAAGAGAGTCAGTCAAACCAAATCCTGCAGCAGTGAGTAAGCCCAAGCTGACTGCAAGAAGGCAAAACTTACCTCCTTTTTCAGGCCATCCGATTAATCCAACCGCAAGGGCGGCCAATATTACCGCAATCCATGTTTCTGGAGAGGGAGTTCCCGTTAAGCCAAATATTACCACAAAAAAAGCAACAAAGATTGATTTTGACCCCATGATTGGCGTGACCATGGAGGCATCTCCTTTTTGAAGGGCAAAAAAGCAGGCTGACTGAGATAGAAAAAAGATGAAACCGAGTAACCCCCCTGCCCGCAAATCACTTAGTTCAGGCATGCTACCTTGGATAAAAGGATAGGGGATGAAAAAAACTGCCATTATCCAGTTTGAAAAAATTAAAGAGCGAATTGTACCCGCTCCCAATTCTAACCCGCGCTTACACAGCAAAGCACTGCATGCATAAAAGGCACCTGCAGTGAATGCAAGAAGGTAGGGCGGGAGATTAGTTGGCAAAAGAGTCGAATTAAGGGAGGTTAGTTCCCCTTAAAAAAGTATTGGCTTAGTTTTTCGCACTCGTTTTTTGAACGTTCGCCTTTAATCACATTCAGTCTGTATTGAATAAAAAGTGGTGCCGTGGGAGTGATTTCTGATTTAAAGTAGGAACCAAAACGACCATAATCTCTTTCACTGTAAAAGGATGGCTTGGGGTTGCTTGGATGATCAAGGTATAGAGTCGTATAGCGATTGCCCCCAACTACGATACTTTGTGCATTCCAGGGCAGATTGCTCATGTCCTTATCTTGTGGCCAATTTTTGGTTTTTCCTTGGGCACCTTTTCCATCATTAGATCGAATATAATAAGTTTTCTTGCTCGTTTTCGTGGCAACTTCATTAGAAGCTCGGAATTGAAAGCCAGCATGCTGGGGATCTCCATCGAGTTGAACGATCTCTTGTGATGTGCTCAACTTGGATTGAAAGTCAATTTGAAGAGAACCATCTTGACGGTTAGAAAAGTGGAGAGTCCGATGTTCAGTTGCAAAGATGTTTCCGTCATCTGTCCGCCACGCAATCTCGACTTGGTGAGAAGCTTCCTTTTCACTTGCCTTCTGATCGAGAATTTTTTCGTGCGTTTGATAGGCACGTTTACAATGCCAAGTATCGACATTAATATTTGCACCACTCCCATCTTTTACCGCGCATTTCGAAAACCCGAAATAAATCCCCCGATGATGGGTAAATTTCCCTCCAGGCCCCTTGGTTAATAAATCTTGACCGTTTGATTGGAATAGGTGGTGGAATGGTTTGTAAGTTCTTTGACGATCAACCGGATCCATTTTTTCGTAGACATAACGGGCCATTTTTTTGTCTCCAAAAAGCAGATCGATATGCTTCCCTTGATGATCTTGCCATGACCAGTTCTTTGCTTGGAGGGAAAAAAGACAAAGCATCCAGAAGAAGGCAATAATATTAAGGGATTTAAAGTTCATTAAACAAGCAAAGTTTTAAAATGATTTTTTTCCAAGCAAAAACATGCTGACTTCGTGAAAAAAAATTATCATTTCGAATTTACTTGCTCGCCAATGAATCCAAAAAATATTTCATCAAAATCATGCGTTGGTACCATTGTGGTTTTGCTTTTATAATAAATTCATTTCAAGTGGGTAATCTCTTTGCGGTGGTAGATTTTGAGAGTCAGGTGTGGCCCATCTTTCAAGATCGATGTGTGGAATGCCATAAAGCACCATACGAGTTAAATGGTCGCATCAAAGAACCGAAGGCGGGGTTAAGGTTGGACGGAGCCAGGCATATTATGGCAGGTAGCGATGATGGATCTGTAGTGGTGGTTGATCATCCTAGTCAGAGTGCAATTTATCAACGAATCATTCTTCCTTCAAATGATGACGATATTATGCCCCCAAAGGGTGATCCTTTAACATTTACCGAGCAGGAATTAATTAGGAAGTGGATTGCCCAAGGTATTGATTTCGGCACATGGCTCGGGTCGGAAGATGGAGTTCGGGAGCCAATCAATGAAACCGATGGCCCCATTCATGACCTCCCAGACTACCTCAGGTTTTATGATCAATTAGCCCTCGGGCTAGAACCGATAAAAGCATCTCTAATAGAGGAGCTTAATTTGGGTGAGGCTTTGTTGATTCGTCCTATTGGAATAGGGAACCCATTGATTGAAGTAAGAGTAGTAACTAATGCGGATAACATTGATGACAAATCGGTGACTCAGTTAAGCATGTTACAAAATCATATTACCTTTTTGGACCTTCGGGGAAGCATGATTACAGATAAGTCTTGTCAGGTAATTTCTATGTTTAAGAAAATAACCAAGTTGAACTTAAGAGGCACGAAGATTGGGGATGATGAAATCAAGCACTTTCTGAAATTGCCAAATTTGCAAAGTTTAAATCTCTCGGGCACTGAAGTGACAGATGATGGAATCAAAGTACTTCACTCACACTCGTCTTTAAAAAGTTTGCATCTGTGGGGAAGCAAGGCGAGCGAGGATGGAATATTAAGATTCACAAAGAAGAATCCATTGGTCGAAGTTAGTTTCTAAATCCTAATCTTGGGATATCTTCCATAGGTGTTTATCTGAGCGAAGAAATAATGCACTTTGGGCGAGTGCAGGTGTACAGAGGATCGTTTCGCCTAGATCAATAGTTGATACGACTTTACCTTCCGTTTCCCCTAGTTTAATAATTTGGCCCAATCCATCTTCATTAAAGAAGTATAGATGCGAAGCGGTGGCAACGGGAGAACCACTAGCTGGTCCTTGGACTCTCATCCGCCATAATATTTCTCCAGTTTTGATTTTCGCACAAGTTAGAACATTTGCCTTATTGATCACAAGGAAGCGATCTCCAGAAATGACCGGACTTCCAGTACCGGGGCCGAGTTTATTATCCTGCCATACTTGTGTATGAGAATGTCCGTCGGGAAGAGATTTTAGAGCAGTTAGTCCATTGGAAGGGACTAGGAGTATATCTCCCGCCGGAGTGGAAGAGGGAATAGTTGAAGCTCCTTCTTGATAGTTCCAAGATTCTTTTCCCGTGCTGGGGTTAATCATTGAGATTCCTTTAAGTGATTGAAGGGCAACTTTTTGCTCATTCCCCTTACCGAGCAATACAGGGGATGTCCAGTTTGCTCCTTTGGGGCGAATATTCTTCCATATCGTTTCCCCCGTATTCAAATTGATCCCCGTAGTGAAGGAATCGGCATCATTTTCTACTTGTGCAACAAGAACATTATTTGAAATGACAGGAGAAGAGGACATCCCCAAACCATTTGCCGCATTGGGGAAATCGTGGGTTAATCCTCTTAACCAAACGAGATCACCCTTTAAATCTAAGCAGAAAATATCATTGGAGGAGAATTGGGCGATAACCACACGCCCATCACTCACCATCGTGGGGGCCGCAACACAGGTTTTGTCGTGGCAAATTGTTCGACCAGTCGCTTTGAATTTTCTATCCCAAATTAAATTCCCATTATCCTGAGAGAAACTGAGGATATGCAAAGTCTCTTGCTTGGGACCACTGGATGCGGTCAAGAAAATTTGGCCATTTACTAAAATTGGACTCGATAAGCCTCTCCCTGGTAATTCAGATTTCCACGAATTTTTATTCTCAATAGATAATTGAGTGATTGAAGAAATTGAGGTTCCACCATTTCCCTGGGGGCCGCGAAAGTTTAACCAATCTGCACTCAGAACAAGTGAGGGGCATAGCAATATAAAAAAAAGATATGAATATTTCATGAACTATTTATTTGGAAATTAAATTAGATGAATGAATCGCAGAGCCACTTGGGTCTGTTATGCGAAAGTTGAACTCCCATTGCTTTGTCCAAGATTGAGTCTGTTCATTCTGGCATATTTTAAGCAAAATTTGATTTTCTCCTTTTTGTAACTTCCCTTCGATGATAAATTGATCGATGCGGGTTTTTCCACGGTGGTACTCATCTCGAGCGAAAAGTAATTTACCATTGACCCACATTTTCCATGCATTTTTCGAACCGATACGAAAATGGGCGGGTTGTTCAGTTTTGGAATTAAAGGTAGTTTGTGCATAGGCACATACTTCTTTCATTTCTCCATATTGTTGGTTGATGTCAAGCAAGCCAAGTTCATCGGTCGAGGAAAATTCTTTCCATGAAATGATTCCGTCTACTCCTTCATGTTTGCGATTGAGGTCACCATTACTTTCGGGACTATAGTCAATGGAGAAACCCTTTCTTTCGGTATTATCGAATGGACCAATAGTACGCCAATTCATTAAAAATCCCATCAATCGAGTTAAGTTAATTTCTTGCCCCGCATCTTCAAGTTGATTGCTCGCTTCTTTTATTTGATCAACTTCGCGTGCTTTCTGTAATGCCTTACGATAAAGTTTTATTTTCACCTCTTCCTTCTCCGTCTTTCTAGCCTGATCAAGAACCATCTCCACGGCTTCTCGTCGTAGGACAGGTGCTGGGTCGTCAATGAATGTGGGGATTAGTTTCTTCGCTTTTAAGCTTTGATAGGATTGAATAATCTGGAACGCCATGTGGCGTGCGTCTCCCTGATTTGAATGATCTTTCAAAAAATTGACAATTTCTTTAGTGGGAATTTTTTTTATATTTTGTTCACATATTTTATTCAATGCCGCACGAATCCAATTATCACCTAAATTGTTGGCATGATTCATCGCACTCAGTAATTCCGGTATTGCAGAGGGAGGTAATTGGGAGATTTTAGGCCATGCTTCAATTGCTTCCTTGTTCCCTTTACCCTGACTTTGAATGTTAATTAAGGGTTGGATTAATTCTCGTGATGAGGTTGAGCTTTTCGAATAAAGTTTTAAAAGCAGAAAAATGCTGGATAGGATGAATAATTTTTTGTTCATGATTAAATAAAATTTAAAAAAAAATAGCTTATTCGCAAAAGAAAATGAATACTAATTCTATTTTTGTTTTGCATACTTGAGTAAGTTTCAATGAACAGGAAGCATGAAATCATTTTTTAAAATAGTTTTTCTTTTTCCAAGCCTGTTTGTTTTTGGTGAACCATTAGATAATATATCGATTTGGCCTAAAGATGTACCGGGGGAAAAGAAAGGCGAAGTTGAACCTGAAAAAACAATTCCTCCTAAAAATGACGGAGATGTCCTTCGTATCTCCAATGTTTCACAACCAAGCATGACAATCTTTCCAGGTGACCCAAAGGTTGCTAACCAAACTGCGGTTCTAGTCTGCCCGGGTGGTGGTTATAACATTCTGGCATACGAGCATGAGGGAATAGATGTTTGTAAATGGTTAAATTCCTTTGGTGTAACGGGGGTTCTTCTCAAGTATCGAGTTCCTCGGAGAATAGATAGAGGAAAGCACGAGGCCCCCCTGCAAGATGCTCAAAGGGCAATGGGCTTGCTTCGAAGGGATGCAAAAAGATTTAATATCAATCCAAATAAAATCGGCATTTTAGGATTTTCTGCAGGCGGGAATCTAGCTGTTATGGTATCCACTAATTTCGAGAAGAGAACTTATCCCAAAATTGATCCTGCCGATGAATTTTCTTGTCGGCCAGATTTTGCAGTTCTTATTTATCCAGCGTACCTGGTGGATAGAAAAGAAAGAAGTCAATTATTTCCTGAAATTAAAGTTACTCCCCAATGCCCACCTTGCTTCTTAGCCCATACTGGTGATGATAATGTGCCCGCCGAGGGGAGTGCTCTTCTTTACTTAGCGTTGGAGAAAGCGGGCGTCCGAGGGAATGAACTTCATCTCTATCCATTTGGTGGACATGGATACGGAATGAGGAAGTCAGATAAGTTTGTCTCAACTTGGCCAAGTCGGGCGAAGGATTGGATGAGTGCAATGGGGTGGTTGTAAAAATGAATACTCCCGAATCATTTGACGCTCTTCAATATCATGAATTTGGGAACCCAGTTGATGTTCTTAAATTAGAAAAAAAATCTTTGCGACCATGCGAGAAAGGGGAAGTTATTATTCAGATGCAGGCAGCCGCATTGCATCCGTCTGATATTGGTTTAATTAATGGTTCATATGGTGAACTTCGTGAATTGCCTGCGATTGCTGGAAGGGAAGGAGTGGGTACAGTTTATTCGATTGGTCAAGGAGTAGACGAAAAGTTGTTAGGGCGTCCGGTTGCCTTACCTTTCTCTTCAGGTGCCTGGCAAGAATTCACCAAGGAAGCGGTCGACCAACTTATACTGCTCCCCTCCTTAGTTCCCTTCGATCAATTGGCCCTTTCTCTTCTTAACCCGATGACGGCTTGGCGTTTACTTAATGACTTTGAATACCTGAAACCCGGTGACTTTGTTATTCAGAATGCGGGTAACTCGGCAGTGGGGCTTTCAGTGATCCAATTTGCCGAAAAGCTTGGCATTAGATGTATAAGTTTAGTTCGAAGTGAGCAAGCGAAGGAAAAGCTTTTATCTTTTTGTAAAACGGATGTTTTATTGGATCAAGACGATGCTGTAGAAGAAGTTAAGAATTTAACCAAAGGAAAGAAATGCGGTTTGGCATTAAACTCAGTGGGTGGAAGAAGTGCGCTTCGATTAGCAAAATGCCTGTCCAATGGGGCAGTTCATGTTACTTTTGGCGCAATGGATGGTGAGGCGGTTCGATTTCCAACCCGAAGTTTGATTTTTGATGATATTCGGTTTGTGGGTTTTTGGCTTGATCGCTGGAAGAAAAGCAAGGACCTGAATGATATCCGAAAAGCAATTGAAGATGTGTTACAACCACTAGCGTTAACCGAAATTCGTCACCCTGTTGACTCAATTTTCAATCTGAATGAGTTTGAACAGGCTTTTTCAAGAAACAATGAAACTCGCTTAGGTAAGGTTTTATTTGCTCGGGATAAAGATAATTTCAAGCAACCTAAGGATTCAGTCGACGAATAAAAGAGGGGAGGGATAAGTACTTTCCCGGGCAAGCGGTATGCCCCTTATGTAAGATTTTATGAGTAGTTACCTGGCTTTTTGAAATCGAGCAACGTTTCATCAGGTATTCACATAATCCTTCCAACGCTTTCAATTGACGAGAGGAAGGAGGTTTCAATTCAAAGTTCCCAATTAAGCATATTCCAATACAGGTTTGATTCCAGCTTAGCTTTTTTACATGACCGCCGTCCAATTGGCTTTTCCATCGTTCACCAATGAAAACTTCTCCGTCCGAAGCTTTTCGAGAACCATTCGAAATTACGAAGTGGTAGGCTAATCCGTTTTTCATCCCCCTTGCTTTGTGAACCCGGTGCATATTCATCGCATCATCCACTGGAGTTGCCGAATGATGAATGATGATTTTCTTCCATTTTCCTGACTTCGGTCGTATGCCACCCAATGTTTTAAGGAGTGAACTTGGGAGTAAGCTAGGGGCTGCGTGACTTGAACCTTTAATAGGGATGACGATTTTCTGCCCAATTCTAATCAGGTTTGGACTGGTAATTCCATTACGGGAGGATAGGGCGCTTAACGACACTCCAAATCGTGAGGCAATACTTCCCAAACTGTCTCCTTTCTTTACCGTGTAAGGAATTTCTGGACTTGAGCCACTGGGGATTTTAATTTTTTTGCCAACGAAAAGTAAATTCGGGTTCGAAATTCCATTGTAAGATTGAATGGCATTGGCGGATACCCCGTATTTTTGTGCAATCGCACTTAGAGTTTCGTTCTTGCGAACAATATGAATAGTTTCAGCGAGCACAAAGCAAGACCCGCTGAAAAACGATATTAAAAAAATTAAGAACCTCATCTACCTAAGTCTGTTCTTCGAAAAAGCATCTCGCTTGGCAACAAAGAACTTAAATCTGGTTAGAATTATTTCTTTATTTTTGCTACAAATCAAAAAAGAGGTAATATCGGCAGAATGAAACTTCGCACCAAAGCATGGTTGGTATCTCAAGGATTGTTAATTATCACAGCAATAATTATTCAATTCACATTTCATCGCGAGATACAAGTAGGACCTATTTTGAGCACACCCACTCGTGATTACTGGGATATTATATTGAAAGTAAAACCTGAAATTCCAGCAGTATTTTTCGACAGGAACATTAGCGCTGAATTCTATGATGCTCGGTTAGCGATGACTTCAGATCAGGTGTTGTCTCGAAATTTAGTGGCCCATCGCCGAGCGGTTCGTCAAGAAGAAGGAATTCGTGTGGCATTAATGGGAGGAATTATTGTAAACATTCTATATTTTTTCGCATTTCATATATTATATTTTTATTTCAAAAGAACTCTTTCTAAAAAAA